>NZ_KB895574.1:0-188357 GCF_000374885.1 Bacillus sp. 105MF
CAGCCACTCCCGCAAAGGAAACTGCCATGACAATGCTTGCATTGAATCATTCTTCTCTCATTTTAAATCTGAAATGTTTTATCTTAATTATTATCAAACAAAGGAAGAACTAATTCAAGCTATTGAAACATACATCTATCATTACAACTACAAACGATTCCAAAAAAGGCTTAACCATCGAGCTCCGATTGAATATCGAATCTCGATGGCTGCATAGTCTTTTTTTACAGCTGTCCACTTGACGGGGGTAAGACCAGAAGTAACTGTCTTTTTTATACTTAATGATTCGCGTTGCTTGGCAACCTAAAGAAATTGGATGCAATAAGACATAGTATTCCAAGAATAAAAACGCCAGTCCCAATACCCTTATTCGAGTTTTTAAATAAGTTAATATCCGAGTAAAAATTAAGCATCATAAGACCTAAAGAGAACAAAATCAATCCAATTCCAATTAATATTCTTCCTATTGGCGTCCGTTTTCTCATCATTACATCTCCCCCTAATTTCTTTAAAATCTAATAATATTTCCAATCCAACCGGACATAATATCAACAAGGAGCTGATTATATGCAAAATTCCATACATAAACATATCCTATTGTTATTTTTCTTATTTCTTTTCTTTGTTATATGTTTCAGCCTTATATTACATGCACCAAAAGAGATGCCGAGCACCGTTTCTGTTTATAAGTTACTCCTGTGTTATTTTCCCTATTGAAAAAGGTGTCTTGTGATGAGGCACCTTTTTCCCTGCTATATGTCCATTCGCTCATATAATTTCACACAAGCCAACATTGAGAAAACCAACATGCAAGTTGCCCCCATGCATAAGAACCCACTATGTAAATTCAATTGCTCTATATTTACTTTAAAGAAAACTTCTAAAATAAATATAGGTGCGATTAATAGAAAACAAGCTATCATAAACGTTTTCTGATAACCTAGCAGAAAGTAAATTGGTAAAATTAAACTAAAAACAATAAAACCGAGGCTCATACTAGTTACAACCGTTGTTTCTACAAAATCCACTGTCTCATTTCTTAACTGAATACCTACTGTAAAGTAAGCAATGATAACACTGGTCATTAAAATAATCAGCGCAAACATATACTTTGCCAATATCATTTATTTTCTAGATATCGGTAAACTATTAAACATCTTTTCGCTTTGATTTTTTTCATCACTATAAAAAGTTCTCATCATCAATATAACAGGAATAATAACTGTCGTAAGTGTGAATGTACTATGGTTATCTCGCGTCGCCATATAGAATAAAAAAGGATAGATTATATACCAAATAAGCATTTTCCTTTGCACAATAAAATCTTTCATAATGAGTTGCTTCATATGTATCCCTCTTCCTGTTTTTTTATAAGTCACGCTCTTTGTATAAGCCAATAGCTAAAAACATAGAGGCAGCCTAAATAAGAAGCATTCCAATTAAAAAGGATACATTTACGAATAAACTAGAAGCCCATTGATTATCTACATTTCCCCATACATTCTTCACTATCATGCTACTTAAAAAGGCAAATATCGTCCCTACAAAAGGAGCGATATACCTTGCACCCATATCCCCCACCCCAAACCTCATAATAGCCTATACATATTTTATAAAAAAAGAGCAAATCCTTATATACGAGCTGACGCATAGGCACCTCTCCCCTTCGCTGTATACACAACAATATCATCTAAAGTTGGTTTTTCTAGTACAACTTCGTTCTCAAACCAATCTTCAATTGCTTGCTTATCTTTCGCTAGCCCTTCAAAACCAAATTTATTTTTACGTAATCCGATAAAGAGTTCTTTTCCTTCAAGATCTAATAAGTCATTACTTCCTTTTACAATCACATGATTTTCTAATATTTCGTCTTTTTCTCCCGTAAAGACAATTTCGCCTTCGTGAATAAATGTAATATAATCAACAATGCGCTCTAAGTCTGTTGTAATATGTGTCGAGAATAATACCGATACTTCTTCTTCCATCACAATTTCTTGCAAGATATCAAGTAGTTCACTACGGACAACCGGATCTAAACCTGATGTTGGTTCATCCATAATGATGCGTTCTGCATGATGCGATAACGCCATCGTAATCGCAAATTTCATTTTCATCCCTTTTGATAACTGCTTAATCTTTTTGTTTTTCGGAACTTGTAATCTCTCCATATACGATTGATATTGCGCTTCATCCCAGTTTTTATATAAAGGTGCAATAATCTTCTTCATTTGTTCACATGTTAACTCTTCGTAGTAATGATTTTCATCATACACAAATCCAATATATTGCTTAATGTCTTTTTCTGCTTTTGCATTATCCTTACCGAAGATCGTAATATCCCCACTATTTTTCTTTACTAAATTCATAATCATTTTAATGGTCGTACTTTTTCCTGCACCATTTGGCCCAACAAATCCCATAATATATCCACGCGGCAATGTAAAACTTATATTTTTCACTGAAAAATCTTTATAATTTTACAAACGTTTTTTAACTCTAACATGTCACTTATTCCCCCTTATATAGAAACGTAATCATCTGTTGCAACTCTTCCAGTGAAAGTTGCAAAAATTTACTTTCCTGGACAATCTCTTCTGCTTTACTTTCTAGTAAACGCAATCGTTGTTCCTTTATAAGCTCATTATTTTGTACCGATACATATGTTCCTTTCCCTGCAACCGTTTCAATGTACCCTTCCTTTTCAAGCTCCTCGTACGCACGTTTCGTCGTAATCACACTAATCTGCAGTTTTTTCGCTAAACTACGGATAGACGGCAATTGATCTCCCCCCTTAAGATCTCCATTTAAAATAAGCTGCCTCAATTGCTTACTAATTTGTTCATAAATAGGGTCTGGGGAAGAATTTGAAATAATAATATTCATGTTTCCCTCCACTGTGTATATACACAGCGCCCTATTTTTGGCAAGAAAAAAAGACCAACATTTTCCTGTTGGTCTCCCATATATGTATCACTTCTCAAAGCGATCTAACATTTCATCTCTCATCCCAAAACTAACAACCGCAATTCCTACATACATAAAAATAAGAAATGCTGGATGCACTGCGTTGTACCAGCTGCTATCAACAATTAAATATACCGTTAATGCTACAACAAGTACAAATGCCAAAATAAACATATAAAAGTGTCTTGTACTACCCATGATAAACTCCTCTCTTCTCACTTCACCATTCAACAGTATATTTTATCGAATAATTCGATATGACTCAAGGCTAACTTTCTTTTATGTAATCAAGTTCTACCTTTACAATGTCATCACAAGCTATTGAAATAATTGTTCCTTGTTTATCAATCGCTGTCACTTCTGCGTTATCCATTACACGATGTGCTACACGCTCTAACATTTTTCCATAATCTCGATAACAAAATTCCTTTATATCTTTAATTTTTTTACCGTTTTCTAAATGATACACCATCCTATAACACTTATAGCCCATTCCTTCACCCCAAATTGTTCGTTTTTTCACATATACGTAAAAATGAGTTATTCTCCTCATTACACCTTCTTAATTTCAATAAAATTCTAACAAAAATACACAATTTTATCAAACCGACTTTTTCAACAAAAAAGCTTAAAAAACAACTTTCTTCCACACTGTTACATAAAATACAAAAATTCTTTACATTATTTTCATAATTTCTGCACAATTTCTCCACAAAAAAAGAACCCGCATATAGCGAGTTCTTTTCATTTTACATTTACTCAAACTTGTACAGGAGCTGGCTTTTGATAACGTAAAATCGGTTTACGTGCAGCCATTGTTTCGTCTAGACGTTTAATTACCGTCGTATGTGGTGCTTCTTGTACAACTTCTGGATTTTCTTCTGCTTCTTTTGCGATTTGAATCATCTTATCGATGAAACCGTCTAATGTTTCTTTTGACTCTGTTTCTGTTGGTTCAATCATAATACATTCTTCCACATTTAATGGGAAGTAAATTGTTGGTGGATGGTAACCAAAATCAAGCAGACGTTTTGCGATGTCTAGTGTACGTACACCAAGTTTCTTTTGACGGCGACCTGATAATACAAATTCATGCTTACAATGTCTATCAAATGGAAGATCATAGAACGGCGCTAATCTTCTCATCATATAGTTTGCATTTAATACAGCATATTCTGTTACTGCACGTAGTCCATCTGGCCCCATAGAACGAATATACGTATAAGCACGAACGTTGATACCAAAGTTTCCATAGAATGGTTTCACGCGTCCAATTGCTTGTGGACGATCGTAGTTAAAGTGATAACCATTTTCTGTTTTCTCTAAAATTGGTTTTGGTAAAAATGGAATTAAATCAGCTTTTACACCTACTGGACCAGAACCTGGGCCACCGCCGCCATGCGGACCTGTAAATGTTTTATGAAGATTTAAATGCACAACGTCAAATCCCATATCTCCAGGACGTGCTTGACTTAATACCGCATTTAAGTTTGCACCATCATAATACAATTTACCGCCTGCATTATGAACGATTTCTGCCATCTCTAAAATATTCTCTTCAAATAAACCAAGTGTATTTGGATTTGTTAACATAAGTGCTGCTGTTTCTTCGTTCACAACACGTTTTAAATCTTCTAAGTCAACAAGACCGTGTTCATTTGATTTTACTGTAATTGTTTCAAAACCTGCTACTGTTGCAGATGCTGGGTTTGTTCCGTGCGCAGAGTCAGGAACGATAACTTTTGTACGGTTATAATCACCGTTTGCTTCATGATATGCACGGATTAACATTAATCCTGTCCATTCCCCATGTGCACCAGCTGCTGGTTGAAGTGTTACAGTATCCATACCTGTAATTTCGATTAAATGTTCTTGTAAGTCGTACATTAATTCCATTGCACCTTGCACTGTTTTTTCATCTTGAAGCGGATGAATGTGTGCAAAGCCTGGGAAACGAGCCACGTTTTCGTTGATTTTTGGATTGTACTTCATCGTACAAGATCCTAATGGATAAAATCCAGAATCAACGCCGTGGTTACGGTTTGAAAGTGCTGTGTAATGGCGCATAATATCAAGTTCAGATACTTCTGGAAGCTCTGCATCTTCAGTACGGATATAATCGCTCTCAAACACATCTTCTAATTTCACTTCTTCTACATCTAATTGGGGTAAGCTATATCCTACGCGTCCTTCTCTACTCATTTCAAAAATAAGTGCTTGATCTTGGTTCTTCATTGGATAGCCCCCATTTCGTTTACAAGTGTGTCAATTTCTTCTTTTGTACGAAGTTCTGTTACCGCTAGAAGCATATGATTTGTTAATTCTTTATAATCACGGCCTAAGTCGTAACCACCGATAATATTCTTTTGTACTAATGCATCATTTACTTCTTGTACTGGACGTTTGCAATCTACAACAAATTCATTGAAGAATGGTCCAGCAAATGTTACTGTAAATCCTTTTTCCTCAAATTGGCGTTTTGCATATTGCGCTTTAGAAATGTTTTGACGTGCCATTTCTTTCACACCTTGTCTTCCAAGTGCTGTCATTGCAACAGACGCTGCTAATGCATTTAACGCTTGGTTTGAACAAATGTTAGATGTCGCTTTGTCACGACGAATATGTTGTTCACGAGCTTGCAATGTTAATACGAAGCCACGTTTGCCGTCTGAATCCACAGTTTGTCCGACAAGACGTCCTGGGATTTTACGCATAAATGCTTTCGTTGTTGCAAAATAGCCGCAGTGTGGTCCACCAAACTGTGTTGGGATACCAAATGGTTGTGCATCACCAATTACAATATCAGCACCAAATTTACCTGGTGGTGTTAAAGCGCCTAATGATAATGGGTTTGAAGAAACGATAAATAATGACTTTTGCTGATGAACAATTTTCTCAATATCAGCTAATCTTTCCACCTGTCCAAAGAAGTTTGGATATTGAACGATTACGCAAGCGACTGTATCATCTACTTCACTTTGTAATACATCTAAATCTGTTACACCATCTTTATGATCAATTTCAACAACTTCAAGATGTTGACCTTTTGCATATGTTTCAAGTACTGCTCTTGATTCTGGATGAACTGCTTTAGAAACAAGAATTTTCTTTTTGCGCGTATGACCAGCTGCTAACATTGCCGCTTCTGCTAACGCTGTACCTCCGTCATACATAGAGGAGTTTGCTACATCCATTCCAGTTAATTCACAAATCATTGTTTGGAATTCAAAAATCGCTTGTAATTCCCCTTGTGAAATTTCTGGTTGGTATGGCGTATAAGCTGTATAAAATTCTGAACGAGAAATAACATGATCAACAATTACTGGAGCGTGATGATCGTATACACCTGCTCCTAAGAAAGAAGCGTATTCTTTTAAGTTAGCATTTTTACGAGCCATATCAGACAGTTCTTTTAAAAGCTCTGGTTCTGACTTTGCTTGTTTAATCTTTAAATCCCCTTTGAAACGAACACTTTCTGGAATATCAGAAAATAATTCATCGATCGTTTGAACGCCGATCGTTTGTAACATTTCTTTTTTGTCTTCTTCTGTCATTGGAAGATAACGATGCAACATGAAATCTACCCCTCTCCCCGTTACTTTGAACGTTTGTAAAATGGTGTTGGAACGACTACTGCTTTAACGCGTTTATTACGAATCTCAATTTCTACTTCTGTATCAACTGCTGCGTATTTTACATCAACTAATGCTAAACCAATGCTTTTCTTTAACGTTGGAGATTGTGTACCACTTGTAACTTCCCCGATTTTTTCTTCGCCTACATATACAGGATAATGCGTACGAGGAATACCGCGTTCAATTACTTCGATGCCGACTAATTTACGAGGTGCACCGTTTTCTTTGTATTCTTTTAATGTTTCTTTTCCAAAGAAATCTGCCTCTTTATTTGTTTTTACTGCAAAACCAATTCCAGCTTCAATTGGTGTAATATCTTTTGATAGTTCTTGACCATAAAGTGGAAGTGTCGCTTCAAAACGAAGTGTGTCACGTGCTCCCAAACCACATGGTTTTAAGCCGTCTTCTGCTCCAACTTCAAGAAGTTTCTCCCAAAGTTTTGGAGCATCTTCACTCTTGCAGTAAATTTCAAATCCGTCTTCACCTGTGTAACCTGTACGAGATACAAGTGCAGGAGTTCCATCTACAAGAACATCATTTTTAAATTTAAAGAACTTAATTTCTTTTAAATCTTCTGACACAACTTTTTGTAAAATGCCTTCTGCTTTTGGACCTTGAATTGCAAGTTGTGCAATTTCACTAGAAACATTGACTACTTTCGTATTGCCAATGACATGACTTGCTAACCACTCGTAATCTTTTTCGATATTCGATGCGTTGATTACTAATAAGTAGTCTTCTTCACCACGTTTGTAGATTAATAAATCATCTACTGTACCACCATTTTCGTAACACATTGCTGTATATTGTGCGCCTCCTACCTTTAAGGTAGAAACGTCATTTGTAACAACACGTTGTAAAAATGCCAAACTATCTGTACCTGTTACTTCTACTTCCCCCATGTGAGACACATCAAACAGGCCTGCAGCTGTACGAACAGCTTCATGTTCTTCTTTAATGCTTGAAAATTGAACTGGTAATTCCCAACCACCAAAGTCGATTGTTTTTCCACCATACTTCGCGTATACATCAAATAGCGGTGTACGTTGTAATGTAATCATGTTCTTTCCCCCTTATGCTGTCTATGACAAATCAATAAAAGTTGGCTTCCCGTATCTAAACATTTTTCATTCAGAAAAGATGGGATATACGGAATCTCAATGTATTTTTTTATGAAAGCGTAAATAAAAAAGTACTTTCTTGGATAAAATACGAAAGATTCCACACATTTCACACCATTATCCTAACATTTTTCGATCTATTTCATCAATATTCTAGCATAAAAAATAATTTAGAATTTTTTATTCTTATACTTACAAAAACAACTTCACCTTAAAATGTTAGAAATTAGGATTTTTGGTGAGGGATGTAACAATAAGCGTTTTAGTTTACAGAAGGTGGGAGAGTTTCAATGAATGTCGATATTTCCGTAGATCGGACATGGCAAAATAATTTCTTAAAACGAATTGATGAAGATGGCCCTTGGACAAATTGGGAACTATATGATTTAGCCTATAAAACAGAAGAATCATTGCTTGTCCCTACATTTGATGGTTTGCAAGCCCCTAAACATTTATCCCATTTCACACCGCTTCCTCATCAATTAGAAGTAGCACAAACTGTTATTGAACAAATGAATGGAAAAGCGATACTGGCAGATGAAGTTGGACTTGGAAAAACCATTGAAGCAGGTCTTATTTTAAAAGAGTACATGGTGCGCGGTCTTGTAAAAAAAGTACTTATACTCGTTCCAGCCTCCCTCGTTTCACAGTGGGCATATGAACTGAACACAAAGTTTTTTATTCCTGCTGTTGCCCAGAGAAAAAGCTATTCGTGGGAACAAGCTGACGTTATCGTTTCATCCATTGATACAGCGAAGCGTTCACCGCATCGTGACATCGTTTTAAACTTGGAATACGATCTCATCATTATTGATGAGGCACACAAACTTAAAAATAATAAAACAAAAAACTATGAGTTTGCACAACGTCTTAAAAAGAAGTTTTGTTTATTACTAACTGCAACACCTGTCCAAAACAAAATTGATGAAATCTTTAATCTCGTTTCCTTATTAAAACCAGGACATTTAGGCAATCAGTCTAACTTCGAAGAATATTATGCATCGAAAAATCGCTCAGCAGAGTCAGATGAAGATTTAAAAGCACTCATTAATAAAGTAATGGTAAGAAATCGGCGAAATGGTACAGGTATCGAATGGCCGAAAAGGCACGTTCGGACAATATTTGTTGATTTTAATGAGGAAGAGCAGGCTCTATACAATGCGATTGAAAATTGGAAAGGACAAGACGCTTTTACCTCTGCCTTTTCATCATTAACTTTGAAACGAGAAGTATGTAGCAGCCGTGAAGCAGTTTATTATTCACTCAAAAAGCATGTAGAAAAAAGACAAAAAGAAAATGAGAATTATATACCAGACCCATATATCGATGTTTTAATGAATAAAATCAATCATATTCCTTTTAATACAAAAGCAAAGCAAGCACTGGAGCTTATAAAAGAAATTGATGATAAAGTCGTCATTTTTACAGAATATAGAGCCACGCAAATGTATTTACAATGGTTTTTAAAACAGCACGGTATTTCATCAGTCCCTTTTCGTGGTGGGTTTAAACGAGGGAAAAAAGATTGGATGAAAGAGCTCTTCCAAAATCATGCGCAAGTGTTAATTGCAACCGAAGCTGGCGGTGAAGGGATTAACTTACAATTTTGTAGCCATATGATTAACTATGATTTACCATGGAATCCAATGCGGCTTGAACAGCGAATTGGACGTATCCATAGGCTTGGCCAAAAAAATGATGTTCATATTTATAACTTAGCAACGAAACATACAGTTGAAGAACATATTTTGAAACTTCTATATGAAAAAATCAATTTATTTGAGCGAGTCATCGGTGAACTTGATGAGATTTTAACAAGAATTAATATGAAAAATATCGATGCACATATTCAAGAGATTTTCGCAGGATCAAAGAGCGAAGGAGAGATTCGAATTAAGATGGAAAATTTAACATCTATCATCGACTTTGCGAAGAGAAATGAAGCTGAGGTGCAAGGCTATGCAGCAACATGAAATTCATAATTACTTATGGAATTTTTTCCAAGCAAATGACTGTGAAATTTTGGGGCGTTCCCCGCATCTACTAGATGTACAATTAACAATTGAAATGGATAAACTATTGATGAATCGCCCTTTTTATTGGCACTACCTTGAGAAAACGGGTGGCATCCCAAATCCGATGCAACTTACTCTCATTACGGATCCAGAGAATGATGAAGAAGAAGGTGAGCTTATTCACTATGGCTCTCCTCGTCTGCATCAAATCTTCCAAACAACAAAAGAACTGGGATCCTACATACGTTTATTCGAAGAAGTAAATTCAAGTGGTACAACTCATATACCACTTCATCCATGGCTTGGCGTCAATGTAAAAGTATGTTATCAATGTGATCGAAAGAAAGATATGCTTCATTCCATCGGGATTCATCTTATTTCTGGAACAATGATTACAAATTTTCATGAAACACTAGCGAAAATTCGGCTCACGCCAAAAATACCAGATTTCAGTTTTACACTTACTCCCATTATTAAGCCGCAAAGTGGATTACAGCGGATAGAAGATGCATTAAAAAATCTCATTGCAGCAGATGATCATACATGGGCTGAAGAAGCACGTGTACGCTGGAATCATGATTTAGCGCTTCTAAATCGATTTTACGAAGAAAGCGAAGAACTTCCCGAAAGCTACGACATAGAAAAACAAGCATTACAAGAGCAATATGAACCGCGTATTACAATGCAAATTATAAATGGTGGGCTCTTTTATGTAACCGCTAACCATTTTTTTTCATAAGAAAAGCCCCTTCATATGAGAAGGAGCTTTTCTTATATTTTTCCATTATACTTTCGACCATCGTTATGTTCTTGTTGTTTCTTTTCTGTCATCCGCTTTTGATATTCTCTATCTTTTGCACTCACATGGTTTGCATCTGTTGGAAGATTTTTCTTCGAACGCCCTACACCATTACTCATCTTTTTCACTCCTTGCTCTTTTAAATTCCTCCTTATTTTCAGCTATAGAAGCATTCCTTATTCATTAAAATAAGAGAAGCTTTTCGCTCCTCTTATTCCTTCACATATTTCTGAAACATATCGTGTAAGCCTTGATTTACGAGATGAGAGATCTGTTCGTCAGATTTATGTGGATAACGATCACGCAACCTGATAGATGCTTTCACCATTAAATTTTCTAATACAGAACGGCCACCTGCTCCATAAATAATTTCAGCATATTCTACAAGCCTTCCGTCCTCTAATGTTGCTGGATTATGATTGAAGAAAAATTTACTCATTGTCTCCACCTCTCTTTTTTGATAACGTTTACATTTATATAGATTATTTATGTTATTTATTTCACAATATTGTATGCATGTATAGATGATTAGTTTCATTATAAAACAACATGACGATAGGAATAATGTATTTTTTCGTCAATTTTGTGAACAAATTTTTAAAAAATGAAAGCGTTTTAATTATTATATAATAAAAAAGATTACCACGCTAGGGGCAATCTTTTTTATTTCTACTAAACTATAACTTACGCTTCGTTTGCTTCGTTTAGTACACGCTCAAGACGTTTGCGAAGCATTGGCATACCACTGCCGCCTGCTTGGAAATGACGAAGTTTTCCTTCTTTATCAAATACGTAGTAAGCAGGAACATATTTATTTTCAAATGCATCTGTGATCGCATGTTTACTATCAACTAAAATTGGTTGAATGATATCGTGGCTTTCTGCCATTTTTTCAATTACTGCTAAGTCTAAATCTTCTTCTGAGCGAGGCATATGAACTGCTACAACGTTTAAGCGATCATCATACTCATCACGTAATTCATTTACTTCTGGCATTGCTTCTTTACATAAGTAACAGCTTACAGACCAAAAGTGAATTAATGTTGGCTTATCTCCAATTAAATCTTCACGCGTTACTGCGTCGTTTAAAATTTCTGTTGCACCTTCTAATGATGGCATTTGTTCACGTAATTTCATTCTATCTATTCCTCCTACGACTTATAAATTATAGAGTTTCTTGTCCTGGTTTCCAATTTGCTGGGCAAAGGCCGCCTGTTTGCAATGCTTGTAATACACGTAATACTTCGTCTACTTCACGTCCAATATTGTTATGGTGTACAACTTGGTACATTAATTCGCCTTCTGGACTAATGATGAATAATCCACGTAGTGCGATTCCTTCATCTTCTAATAACACGCCGTATTCGCTTGATACAACATGGTTTGTATCAGCTGCTAATGGGTAACGTAAGTCGCCTAAACCATTCTTTGTACGATCTGTGTTAATCCATGCTAAATGTGTGTGTACTGTATCTGTAGAAACACCGATTACTTCCGCATCTAAATCTTCGAACTCATCGTAGCGATCAGATAGTGCAATGATTTCTGTTGGACAAACGAAGGTGAAGTCCATTGGATAGAAATATAATACTGTCCATTTATCATTTTTCATGTTTTCTTCTAAACTAACATTTTTAAATTCTTTATTTGGCATTACTGCACTCATTTCGAAACGTGGTGCTTGTTTCCCTACTAAACGTTTTGTCATATCTATATTCATCCTCCTGAAGCTAATTGAGATTAATTTCTAATTTGTAATGATTACAATTTGTATTATATACAAGTTATCAAATTAAAGTCAACACTAAATTAAAATAATTTTAATTTGATTACAATTATCAATTAATCTTGTACAATATTCAGAAATTGTATTGTAAAATATATCTATAACTAAGGAGGCACAAAATGAATCAAAATAAGAAAGCTATATTCGATATTGTATTTTATCTCGTCTTCCCTTTTCTCATTTGGAAATTTGCAAAAACGCATATTGATCCTTATTATGCAATGCTTATTTCCTCAGTACCGGGAATTCTTTATACACTGTACTGCTTTAAGAAAGAAAAGCAGTTCAACGTTACAGGGTTCTTTATTCTTATTACCCTTATTGCTAACACGACAGTAGACTTACTATCTGGTTCTGCTGAGAGAATGCTATGGAATGACGCATATTATCATATCGTACTCGGATGCATTGTCATCTGTACAATCTTTATTAAAAAACCACTCATGTTATATTTCGCAGCTGATATCGCAGCCTTGCAAGGACATGACCGAGATAAGAGCCGCACTCTTTACCGTGACAAACGCATATATCCAGCCTTGCAATATTTAACACTATTTTTTGGTCTCCAATTCATTTTAAAAAGCTTTTTAAAAATCTATTTCATTTCTGTTTTTGGTGTAGAAGGATATGGTGAAATGAGAGCAATCATGACCGCTGTTGGCTGGGGAATTTCCATATGTATTGGGATAGGATTTGTATGGGTTAATAATAAAATACACTCAGTAACTGAACAGAAAGAATCTACACAATAAGTTAAAAACTATCATAAGAAATAATAAAAATCCCCCTGTACAATATATGTACAGGGGGATTTTTATAGGTTTATCTGTCGAATCGATGACAAGTATACACTCATCGCAAAAATTGTACTATACCGCCCAGCATCATTACTAGCGGTAAATCATTCCAATTTTTATTAACTTGATTTTTTTCGTTTCTTCTTAACGTTTTGATAAAACAAAGCAGCGCTAAGCGGCATCATACCGAACCATCTATTTAAAAACGGCGCTTTTTCAGCACGGCGCTGCTCTTTCTTTTGCTTTCGATCCTCTTTTGGAGCATCCATATACGATACAAATTGTTGCGTCATAAAACGCACATAATCATTAGTAGACATATCATCACCTCTACTTGATTAGTATGTCCACTTTTTTACGCATTAATCTTACGCAGTAGCTCCCCCATAATCTCTTCCACACTTTTATTTGTCGTATCAATATATATATCCGCTTCTTCATAATATGCCCGGCGGTTCTCAAACTTCTCCACAAACGCCTCAATATTTTCTTTTTGAAATAATGGACGTGTCGTATCTTCACGAAGGCGCTCTGCAATAACATATGGATCACAATATAAATACACGACGGTTCCATTCTCTTTCATCCACTGACGATTCTCTGCGCGTTCCACGATGCCACCACCCGTTGTAATAATTACATTACTCGTTAATAACGAACGCAGCATTTCACTTTCATATTGACGAAATGCATTTTCCCCTTCTTTTGCAAAAATATCACGAATTTCCTTCCTTTGCTTCTCTTCAATTTTTTGATCTGTATCTACAACTGGAATATGGAGTTGCTCACTTAGCATCCTCCCAATTGTTGTTTTTCCGGCTCCCATAAAGCCTGTTATGTAAATGGATTTCATTTTGTTACCTCTTTTCTGTCTGTTTAATTATTTGTATTATAACGAAAGATAAGCTAACGTGGTTTATTTTATATACTTGCACAAATTAATAAAAAATGTTTTGTCCTTAATTTGTTATCAAGAACAAAACGTAATGGTCATGTAACTTCTTCCTCATCTCTCTTCCACCCAATTCATAACTCTTTTATTTATTTTATCGTACTGAAAGTTCACTTTATAAGAGCGATTTTGTTTCGTCATACACTGCAATGCGACAAATATAATTTCATTTTCAAATACATAATTCCCGCTCGCTTCACCATTTTCGTATCGAAACGAAAATACAGCATTTTGTTCTTTTTCCTGCAAATCATCCTTTATAGAGGAGACTGCTTGATCAGCAATCTCTTCTAACAAAAATTTTTGCTGCGCCTCCTTATAAAATCTTTGATCAGATTTCAACATATTTATTTCATATATAAAGAATGAAAATAGTAAGAAGAGAAGAATTAACGTTCCCGGCATCGCAAAACCATCTTGTTTTCTCATGTCTTCAACTCAATGGGTGTGTAGCGCGTTGCTACACCGTGATACATTTTACCGCTTATATCTTGCACATGTATAATTAACATATAAGGTGTTAAGTCATAAGAAACCGAATTTACCTTTTGTAATAGAATTTCCATTCCTAACGTATTTACTTTTCTCACGATATTATTTCCTAACATTTCATATGTTACATTCGCACCGTTACTCATTTGAAAAAGTATTAGAGCTTCTTTATTCTCTAACTCGACACCTTTCCCGGTTTTACTCTCTCGAAACTCTAATTGTACTTGTTCCAGGAACACATTCCATTCCCAACTGTTTATTTGCTTTGAATATGGTTTCTCGATAAATAAACTATGGAGGCGTGGCACAAGAAGAAAGAAAATAGATAAAAACAATAAACATAACATCATTTCTAATAACGTAAATCCTGCTTCTACCTCTTTACTTTTTGACATGACGACATTGTTCCATCCTTCTTTGTTTGGTATCTTTCCAAATTGTACAAACTTCTTCTTCCCGCCAATGTATCCAGTACACAACGCCATCTATCGCCTCCTCTTTTTGCTGCTTTAGCTGATTTTGATACATATATAGTGCTCCTTCCCTCTTCAACAATGAATGTGCTTTATACCGAAATTGAATATTTTTTCTTTCTTGCATGATGAGGAGTGTTTGCGGAAGTAATAGCGACACAGCCATCATTAATAAACTTAACGATACAAGCATTTCCAGCATAACCGACCCTTTTTGACACTTCACGATACGTAAATCTTCCTCTCCCAAGTTGAAATACAATTTCATAGGTGCGTGAGCGATAAGAAAGTAGAATTGTACCAGCTTTGTTTATATTTCCATTTGCATTATAGGTCATTGGATTTGGAAAAGTATTCAAATCAATTTTTATATCTCGTTCATATTCCCGGATAAAAAGGGAACGCTCATCCCCAGATTCCCAAATACTGTACATATGTTTCTCAGGACTCCATCGCAGCATATGAAGATTCCGGCGGTTTATAGCTAACTGCTGCATATACAAAATATCTTGTGAAAATTGCTTCAAAAGCTGCTCTACCTTTTGCTTTTCATATAACGGAGCAACATTAAAGTAAGTGACGACGCTTAATATAGAAATGATGAATAAGACAAGAAGCATCTCTAAAAATGTAAATCCTTTTTGTTTCACGATTTACCAACAGATACTGTGCCGTCCTCACTTGAAATACTAATCGGTTCCCCTTTTGGACACGTTGTAGAAGTAATATACTTTTCTTTCACTAATTCATCTACTGTTGGTATCTTATTCTTTTCTAATTGATAAGCTTGCACTTGCGCTTCGATAGACTTCACGTATGCATCGCAACCTTTTCCTTGTACGGAAGAGCGCTGTTTAATTACATTTGGAATAATTAATAAAAGTAATACTGAAATAACGACCATCACTAATAACATTTCTAAAAGAGTAAATCCTTTTTCATTTTTCATTTAAACTACCTCCTAAATAGAATTCATCATTTGAAACATCGGCATAATCATCGCTAAATACATAAGAACAACAATTATGCCAATACATGTAAACAAAAGTGGTTGAATAATGACTAAAATACGTTGAATCTTTCCTTCCATTTTTTCAATCGTTAATTCGCTATAGTCTCCTAATTCTGTCGCTAAGTTTCCGTTTGCTTGTCCATGCGCAATCACGTAAGACAGTTCCCTCTCGTAATAACCGCTCTTCATAATAATAGAATCCAACTGTTCTCCTGCGATTAATAATTCTTCAATTCGAGTGGCTTCACATTGAAAAAACGGGTGATGTTTTTGTTCAACCATTAACGTTAAGGCCTCTAGTACCGATAGTCCTCCTTGTAATAAGCCGCTTAATTGAACAGAGAAATAATGAGAATTTGTTAAAATAAGAAATGTTTTTATAAGAGGAATACGAATCATAATATTCATTCTTTGAACTGGGGGAAGTTTTTGTATATAAAATACATATATACATGTTCCTAAAACGAGGCAGAGAAAAAATCCTCCAATCATGTACGGAAGCATTCGAATAAGGAGCATAATATGATCGGTAAATGAAACAGAAGAAGCTCGCAAGGAACTATATAATGTTTCAAATTGTGGAAGCAAAACGAAATTGAATACAGCAAGTATCCCTAATAGAAAAAAAGATAAAAATATCGGGTAACGAAGCACTTTCATCATATCTTTTTGATGTTTATCTTTTCTATGCAGCAGTACACTTCCTTGTTGCAACGCAAAAGAAATATCCCCATGCCGCTGTGCATAGAATAAATAACTTAATATGTCTGGATGAAACATAAGTTGGTGAAAAGCATCATGAATGCTTCGACCATTTTTTAATTCTTCTGCAATATGTTGCAATTGAATTTGTTTTTGAGAAGATAACTGAAATTGCAGAAACTCTAATGCTTGCAAAAGTGAATAGCCCTTTTCTAACAATTCCCCAAGTCTTCTTAATAACAAGACTTGCTCATGTAATCGCCACCCTTTTCGTTCAAACATAAACATCCTCTTCTAAAAAGCCTAAGGCATATCCTTTTCTTATACATGATTGCAACGTTTCATAATGATAGGTTACACGCTCTCCATTCGCTTCACGAATAGCTTTTTTCAATTCATGGCCATATAACAACTCATAAACGCTTGCTTGCCGCACTTGCCTCATTGCTTTACATAACGGCGAACATTTCCCTTTGCAAAATGGACACTTCAATTCAACAAGACGCTGTGCTGCCACAGCAAGCAATGATTGCTCAATTTCTTGCCGCGTAATCCCATAGTCCATCAAACGTAACACAGCTCCTTTTGCATCGTTTGTATGCAGTGTTGTCATTACTAAATGGCCTGTTAAACTCGCACGCACAGCTACTTTTGCTGTTTCTTCATCACGAATTTCACCAACTAAAATAATATCAGGATCATGGCGCAAAATCGCTTTTAAACCAGTTGTGTACGTGATACCTGCTTTTTCATTAATCTGAATTTGTAACAAGCCATCCTTTCTCTTTTCGATCGGATCCTCAAGTGTAACAATACGACGTGTTTGTCCCTTTTTGGCTACCTCTAACAAAGCATACATTGTCGTTGTTTTCCCAGATCCTGTCGGCCCAGTAAACACGAGTAATCCATGAGAATGATGTACAAAAGAGAGAAGTGTTTTTGCCGAGCTTGGAAATAAAGAAAGATGGGAAAGTGGTTGAACCGACGCTTGCAAGTGTAAACGAATGACGAGGCTTTCTAAATACACAGTTGGTAGTGTAGAAAGACGCAAGTGCACTTCTTGCCCCTCAATTTGTAAATACAATGATCCATTTTGTGGCTTACGTCTCTCCCCTATATCCATAGATGCTAAAAATTTAAAATGCGAAACAAGTCTTTCTCCAAATTCCTTTCCAATACAATGCTTCGTTACTAAATCTTTTCCAATGCGCAATTGTATGACTGCATCTGCTTGTCGCGGCACGATATGTAAATCGGATGCCTGTAATGCACATGCTTCCTTCATAATTGTATTGGCAAAATGTTCAACACCATTCATAATGATCTCCTCCTCACTATGTATATATCATGCGGAAATATAAAAGAAAAATAGCGACTTTCGTATTTTCAACAGAGAAAAGAGGGAAAATATGTTTGTGAAATTATGAACAATTTCTGAATTATTGACTAAAATTACCTATAAGCAACTTTATCTGTATTATAATGTTATTATCTTGGATAAAGTGATAAAGGTGGAGATCCTCATGGAACAAGCTTTAAAAATTACAGGTGTACTATCTGATCCAACTCGTTATTATATTTATAAATATATTTCTCAAAAACATAGTTACGTAACTGTACAAGAAATCGCAGATGAATTTAATATCCATCCAAACGTAGCACGTCTACATTTATCAAAATTAGAAGATGTCAATATGTTGCGATCTGAAACAAAGAAAACGGGAAAAGGCGGCAGACCAAGCAGATTATATGTATTGTCTGAAGACTTAATTCAGCTACAATTCCCATTTCGCGATTATCAATTATTAGCAAAAATCGCTTTTAATTCATTGCTTAGCCTCGGTGCAGCCGGTGAAAAAGCACTATATGAAACAGGCAAACAATTTGGTAAAGAATTAATGGAACAACATATGCAGCATTTAAACATTAATGAAGATTCATTAACATTAGAACACAAAGTTCAAATTGCAAAAGAAGCATTATCAACTGCTGGCCTATCCCCTTCATTTGAATTAAGCACAGATGGTACACAAATTTTCTATGACGTGTACAATTGCCCATTCAAAGAAGTTGCTGTCCATCATCCTGAAGAAGTTTGCCATATGCATAGCGATATGATGAAGGGAATTTTTGAAACCCTATTTCCGAGCATGGAATTAACACGACATGATAATTTATTAGACGGATGTAAATCTTGTAACTACAAAGTTCAGCTATAACTTGTTTTTATATGAAATTGTGTCAAAAAGAAGTCAATTTGATTTGGCTTCTTTTCTTTTTTCGCAAATATTTACAATAGTAAGAAAAATAAACTATAATGAAGAGAGGTTTACTTTTTTAGAAAAGGAGGGAGATTGCATGGAGCGCATGTTTCGCGTTCTCGGCTTTTGGACTGGAATTTTCTCGGTTATGTTTTACTTAGGGGATATGCACGCAACTGCACTATTATTTTTAGGACAAACAGGATTCTTCGTACTTTTAAGCTATTTAAAATTAACAGAGCGTATGTATATATACGTATTCGGGGCATATTTAACTGTTTTCTTCATTGGGTTTACATACTATACAACATTTCTACTTGTCCCTGGCGCTGGGCATTAAAAAGATGGCAAATTGCCATCTTTTTTTATTTTCTCTAATTACCTAGTTGACTTATAGGTTTTATTGAAATATATTCTATATAACAGATTGGAATTAGGGGGAATTATCATGAATACACTACTAGTCGGTATTAACATAGCGGTCATGCTCGTATTAGTTGGCATATTGTATTATATGCAGCGCAAGCATGTATCATTTAATAAACGCGTATTTACTGCTTTAGGGGTCGGAATTGTATTTGGCCTTATCTTACAATTTATCTATGAACCTACTTCTAAAATTATCGTGGATTCGAATAACTGGTTTAGCTTAATTGGTAGTGGGTATGTGAAATTACTACAAATGATCGTTATGCCACTTATTCTAGTTTCTATTATCTCGGCATTTACAAAATTAAAATTAACAAGTAACCTTGGTAAAATTAGCGGACTTATTATTGGAATTTTAATTCTTACAACTGGAATCGCTGCAGCTGTTGGTATCGCAGCAAGCGCAGGGTTTGACGTTCAAGCAACTGGCTTACAACAAGGTGATGCAGAAACGGCTCGCTTAAAATTAGTGGAAGAAAAATTCAGTTCAATTGAACAAACACCAATTCCACAAAAATTATTGGAGTTATTACCTACAAATCCATTTCTTGATTTAACTGGAGCACGTCCAACTTCGACAATTTCTGTTGTAATCTTTGCAGCGTTCATTGGAATCGCCTTTATCGGTGTGAAAAGAAAATATCCAGAACAAGCAGAGTTATTTAAGAAAATGCTTGATGCTGTCTATGCAATTGTAATGCGTATGGTAACATTAATTTTACGCCTTACTCCATATGGCGTATTAGCTCTTATGACAAAAACAGTCGCTGGTAGTGATGTAAGTGCCATTTTAAAACTCGGTAACTTTGTTTTAGCATCTTACGTAGCACTTATCGTTATGTTTGTTATTCACTTATTATTAATTGCTCTTTCTGGTTTAAATCCAATTCAATATTTGAAAAAGGTATTCCCAGTATTAACATTCGCCTTCACTTCTCGTTCTAGTGCAGGTACAATGCCACTAAATATTGAAGCACAAAAAGAAAAACTTGGTGTTTCAGAAGGAATTGCAAACTTTGCTGCTTCCTTCGGGGTATCTATCGGTCAAAATGGTTGCGCAGGTATTTATCCAGCTATGCTGGCGATGATGGTCGCTCCAACTGTAGGAATTGATCCATTACAACCACAATTTATTTTAACTTTAATCGCAGTTGTCGCTATTAGCTCATTCGGTGTTGCTGGTGTAGGCGGCGGAGCAACATTCGCAGCATTAATCGTACTTTCAACAATGAACTTACCAATCGGGATTGTTGCTCTTCTTATCTCTGTTGAGCCATTAATCGATATGGGTCGTACAGCTCTTAACGTAAGCGGATCAATGACAGCAGGTCTTATTTCTAGTAAATGGCTTGGTGAATTAGATCACGATACGTATAATCAAGATGATGTGAAAAGCGAAGAAGTTGCTTCATAAGAAAGAGAAACTTTCATAAAAAGGAATGCTAATTGATATAGCATTCCTTTTTTTATTCCTTATACCTGTTTTAAAAAATTTAATACTATTTTGGGAACATCCCCATTTATTTGAATTCCTTGAACAGAACCTTTATCTACATCTTTTGCGATTATAATGTTATTTTTATCATCTACCCAGACTAACAAACTTTCCTTAGAATCATCCTTAAAAATAACTTCCATATTAGCATGTACAGCATCCCTTGCTTTTTTATCTAAAGATATTTTTTTAGATGTACCAGCTTTGATTGCTGTAACAATTTGATTTACTAGATCTTCATTATCCGTTCCTGCTTTAGAAATATTATCTTGATCTATCCTCACTAAATTCATTTCTTTTATTTGTTTTTTCTCAAATACTATTGATGTTTCTTTTTCCTCTTTTTGTTCAGTTGATGAAGAAATTTTTGAAGAACTTGTAATATTGGAACATCCAATTAAGTTCAAAAACACTATAACTAAAATAAACAAATACATATTTTTTCTAATTTCCTTCACCCCTTTATGAAACATAATATTTAACACCCGATATCCGTATAAATAGATTCTTCCACGTCCGGAAGAAGTCTGTATACACTCATTCCAATCAAAGATTCTATTTCTTTTTTTATTTTATAAAATCCTTTCCAATGAGAAAAAATGTGAGCATTGGTGCCGTGTCTCAATCCAACTGAGATCAATCTTTTTTCAAGTGTAGTAAATCCTTTATCATCGGCTAAAGCATCACAAAGAGTAATAACTTTATCGTATAAATCATAGTTGCTGTTTTCATTTAATATCTCTATAAGCTTCACTTTCATGTTTAGAGGAACAAGCTCCCAAGCATCTGCAACTTCTATGTCTTTATTTCCACAAGGAAATGAATGTGTTACACATTTAATCGCATTCCCTCTAAATCCTAATTGTTCTAAGTACATGTATCCATCATAAGAATGTATAACAGATTTTGTAAAACCTTTATACCTACCAATGTCATGAAGCAACCCTGCATTATAAGCCAAATTATCATTCACATCATATCCTTGTTTCATAAATTCCAAGATTATGTTTTCAGTAGCTTGGACAACATTTATCGAATGTTTATACCAAGGTCCAGGATTTTGTTTATATGCACGTTCAAGTAACTCACGTGCATATGCTCTATCCATGATATATTCCATAACACCACCACTCTATCATCATTACTTCACATAACAAATCTGTTTCTTTTGCTCCCAAAGATCCAATTCTGGAATTTGTTTCTCCGCCAAAATCAATACTTCTTCGATTAATAATTCCAAATCCTTCACACTGTTTTCCGGATTTCCCATCAAGATATTCGTCATTCGCTCATAAAGGTTTTCCGGTTTTATTGTCATTCGTTTGATATTAAAAGGCATCCATTTAAATGCAGGGTGATGCACATACATTTTATTAAGGCCGAACAAAACACCAAATACATTCTTCTGTACATCACAAATTACATCGTATAGCATAAGCCAATCTTTTCGTTTTAAAAGTGCTTCACGGTTATGCCAGCGATTACTTAGCAAAAGATTCTCTACAATCATTTGTCTAGAAAGTTCCAATGGATAATCTGCGACTCTATCTTTTAGCCCCCTAATTTTGTCTTCACCATACAAACTCACACCATCATGAATTGAGGCTACAATACATTGTTTCTCATAATCAGTTTCATACTTTTCCACCACATCAGAAATAAAACGTTCAACCGTTACGGATAAAAAGTTACTTATTTCTAATTTAATCCCATCTTTCGTTACATAAGATTCAGACCACTCTTCCTCTTCATACGGATGATACGATAAAACTGTCCCATCAATACGTTTAATAGGCCCTTCACGATCTTCATCTTCTGGCGGTGCTGACCATAAAATGTGTAACTCTATATCTGAATTTTCATCTTGCCAGTTTCTTGATACGGATCCTGCTAAAAGAATCGCTTCTACTTTTTGGTTTTGTTTATATATTTTTGCCATGTCTATTGCTTTTTGCATTAAGTTCATTTGATTTCCCCCACGTTTGATTATCCATTTGAACATTTTATTGCAGCGTTACTACACTGTTTCTATTTATAGCTTAATGGAAATTTATTACTATATCAAATAATTTTCTTTTATTTCTGAATATTACAGATAAAAACTTTCTTCGTTACCAAGTGTATAAACAGAAAAAGGATATATGCTCCTATATTGAGCATAATATCCCCATCATCATTATCTATTGATATAACCTTTTCAAGCCCATAATAAAAATAAAAGTTCCTCTTCACAGCCCGTCCCTTTTACAAATAGCCATTGTGTTCGCACCATTCATGAAACTGTCGCACATCTACCCCTACTAAAACGATATCTTTTAGTTCCACATCAACGACTTGATCGTCAATAACAAGGAAAAAACTTGATCCTTCCTGCTTTTCTTTTTGCTTTACAATTCCAATGCGATTCCGATACGGTCCATCTTTTACATACGCTTTTTGTCCTGTAATATCAAAATTCAAAATTCTCACCCCTTTTACTGCGCTCAGCTTTGGCATACTACCTTATCCTCGGAAAGTTTCCTTTCATCACACTATTTCTGTATATATATGATGAAACAGCAAAAGAGTCCTTCCTTTATTACAATTATTTTTTCTTTGTGTCATTTTTATAAATTATACGTGAAAATTAGGAAAAACCGCACTTGGAAACGCTTTCTTAAATTTATTTCATGTTATAATGGAAAAGCAGAACTTCGTAAAGAGGGAGAAAAATGGATATAACAATTATTACAAAAGTAATCGAAGCATTAAAATCATATGGATTTCAAGATGTAACATACTGTGAGGAAACAAAACAATTCTTATTTCATAACCAAACCGATATTATGAGTGGCTATGCAGAAATAACATACAGCAGCCAATTTGAAAAGTTTAACGTGCAAATTCATCCGATTGAAACCCATCATCAAGCAGAGTTACAAGAAGTTGAAAAACACATTCAATCTTGTATACGAAAAGTCGAGTATTTAAATGCACTTCTTACAGGACAAAAAAAATTAACTAACAAAATTATTATTATGTAAAAAAAGAACGTGATTATCTCACGTTCTTTTTCATTTTCATTATTGTATATTCATCTTCTCTTTCAATTGTAAACTCGTCACAATCTCTAATGCATCCATCGCTTCTCCAATTGTCATATCAAAAATTGTCTTATCTTCTATATACGGAAACTGTCTAAAACGTTTTTCTAACATTTTTACTGCATCCGATGAAAATACTGCACTATCTATACCGAATTCTGTTTCAAGTAGAACAATCCAATCTAAAATATGAAATCCTAACCCATTTACAAATGAAATAAGTTTTTCTTCAGGTTGTGAAGATAGAAATACATAACGTTCCATTTCACTAAAGAGTTCTTCACCTAAAATTTCTGCGAGTTCTTCATCATGTTCACGATTTACAATTTCATCATATCCATAATCGTCTGCAAGTTCTTCTACTTCTTCTCCGTCTGCACAAAGTAGCTGACTACGCAGTGCACCTTTTTTGAATTCACTTTTTTGTATAACTTCTAAAAAGCTTGTTTCCCATCCTTGTTCTAATTTCATATTTATAACTCCTTTATGCTTTCTTTATTTTTAAATATATATTTTGATTGAAGTTCTCTTTCGCATTTTGATTGCATAACCTTACATGTTCAGATAAACGAGACGCTTTATATATTTTACCATTCATATAGACATGTGGATCAATTAAGCGTTCCTTCCCACCCGAGTAACAAATATCATACTCTTGATTATTCTCTTCTACTATTACATTTGGATGTAAAGTAGCCAATACACTCGTTATCTCTTCATCACGACAACATTTCAATTTTTGAAGCACTACCTCATCATCGCACAAGAAATCTTCAGTATGTATCACATGCTTTTCTAACGCTAATTGCAAAACTTTTGTTAATACATGATAACTATATGAGCCTAATGGATGTAGAAAGAAATCAATTGTTTCTTTGTAATAGACTGTTGTAAACCACTCTGCCGCCTCTAGCGTACTAAGACAGATTTGTTTTTCATGGACAATTAATTGATTTAAAAATGTAAGAACTTCTTGTTTTGAAATCATTCCATATGTATATAAATCGCGAAGTGTATAATCTATACGATCTGCGCATAGAGCTGGTAGTGGTTGTTCCAACAGCATCCATTGTTCCCAGTTTTGAAGCATTTTAGAATCATATCCATACTTTTTCAAAATGAGCGGGATATCCGAGTTTTCAATGACTGTATCAAAAATATGTTCATGATAGTCTTCATCTTTTTTATGTAATACACGATCTACAACGTGTGAAAAAGCAGTATGTGATACATCGTGAAGCAATGCTGCAATTTGTTCCGCTTCACCCCCGCCCAGCAATTTCACAAGAAGCATAACTCCAATTGAATGCTCATAACGAGTTATATTCCACTCTGGTTTTACAAGAAAGCTCGCTCCAACTTGATGAATTTTCTTCAGCCTTTGCATAGCTTCTGTTTGTAATAGTTCTTCTAATACACCGTCTATTTCAAAATTACCGTATATCGTATCATAAACCTGCATGATCTATGCGTCTCCTTTATTCATGACGTATGAAACAAACTCCTCCACTTCCCCTTGAAAAATATCCACTTCTGGTAAATGGTAAAACGTTGTTTGAAGCGGATTGTTTTTATGATACATATAGATTTTCTTCTCTAGCGCAATAGCCATACCAAGCTCCGTGTGACTCCCATTTCCGCCATCTAATAAAAGTAGAAAAACATCAGCGTTTTGTATCGCCTGCTTTTCTGCTTGACCAATCTTCTGTAATTGTTCTCTATTTGTCGCTCTTTCATTTTGAGTCCAATTATATGTATGATGCCATCCCGCTTCTTTCAATTGACTCGCTACAAATTGAACAAGATGTTTGTTTTGAAAACTTGATGCAATATAGAAATTCATATGAATTAGCTCCTTATTTATAAAACCAAAGGGAAACTCCTTTTTTAGCGTTAATGATAATAATAGAGAAGGATTTCCCCAAAAGAAATCCCCACCTTCAAAACTTATTTTGCGTTTAAATGGTGGGGCGCCTCATGCTTTTCTCTTATTTTTTGCTTTTTATCACTTTCATCGGCTAACATCTCTAACTCAGCTGTTATTTCCGATTTTTCTAAGTTTCGTTCTTGTGAAAATTTTCTTGAAATGTAAATAATAACACTACCAACGTATAGCACAAAACATATAATCAGAGCAGTATTTTCATAGAGACTCAGCTCCAACACAGTCACTCCTAATCCATTCGTATTTTCACGCTCAAAGAACTGGAATTCCCCTATTAAATCTCTGTTATTGTAACATAAATAAAGTAATTCTTCGAACCTTTCATTCTACTAAAAAAGACATGATTTTTTAGAAATCACGCCTCCGTAATATATTTCATAATGGTCTGTACTGCTTCTTTTCCACTATACTTTTTTAATTCTTTTTTATACTTCTCACAATTATGATTTAACTCTTCTATATGCTTCATAAGGGATGTCACTGTTACAGTTTCTTCATATAAAACCGCTGCATACCCTTGTCTTTCAAACGATTGTGCATTTAAAATTTGATCTCCGCGGCTTGAAGCTTTCGGTAATGGAATTAAAAGCATCGGTTTTTGCAATGTTAAAAATTCAAAAATCGCATTCGATCCAGCTCGTGAGATGACAAAATCAGTTGCCCCTAACACATCTGGCAATTCTCCGTGCACATATTCAAATTGCCTATACCCTTCTATACCTTGTAACGTCTCGTCTAGATTTCCTTTTCCGCATAGGTGAACAACTTGATAATTTTTAAGGAGCTGTGGCAATGCTTCTCGTACTGTTTCATTGATTTTCTTTGCCCCTAGACTTCCTCCCATAACCGTGATAACTGGTTTTCTAGTATGGAACCGAAGAAAGTGTAATCCTTTTTCACGATTTCCACGTAGCACTTCTTCCCTCACAGGCGAACCTGTATAAACCACCTTTTCTGTTGGCAAATGTTGTGCAGCTTCTTCAAACGTAACAAATATTTTTGAAGCAAAACGGAGTGCAATTTTATTCGCTAGTCCTGGTGTCATATCCGATTCATGTAACAAGACTGGAACACGATTTAACCATCCGCCAATTACTACTGGTACAGATACAAAACCACCCTTTGAAAAAATAACATCAGGTTTTAATTTTCTTATTCGTACATAAGCATCCATAACACCCTTCATAACGAGAAAAGGATCTTTTATATTTTTCAAATCAAAATAACGGCGTAACTTTCCGCTCGCTATACCATAGTATGGAATTCCTTCGTTCTCTATAATCGTTTTTTCAATCCCTTGATGAGAACCTATATAAGAAATATCCCAGCCCTTTTTTTGCAAATGTGGAATAATTGCTAAATTAGGTGTCACATGTCCAGCCGAACCACCGCCTGTAAAGACTATTCTTTTCATACCTCTCCCCCTTCTACACTATAGTACACTAAAATATCGTGCTTCGGGGTGAGCAAATACCATTGCCGTTACAGATGCTTCCGGCTCCATCATAAATCCTTCTGTTAGTGAGATTCCAATCTCCTCTGGCTGAATTAAGCGAAATAGTTTTTCTTGATCAGCAAGTTCTGGGCAAGCTGGATAACCAAAAGAAACACGAATTCCCTGATATTTTGTACGGAATCGCTCTTCCATCGTCATCTCCGGTGAATCCGGAATTCCAAAACGATCACGAATCAACATATGTGTTTTTTCAGCGAGTCCCTCTGCTAGCTCTAGCGCTAACGATTGAATCGCATGGCTACGTAAATAATCCCCTTTCTCTTTCCATTCTTCCGCAATATCACGCACACCTTGCCCCACTGTAACAGATAAAAAGGCGACATAATCCATTTCATCACCGATAGGACGTAAGTAATCCCCTAATGTACGGTACGGAGCTTTCCCTTGTCTTGGGAATGAAAAACGCTCTAGCACACGTGTACGATCTTCTGGATCATAAATAATAATAGTTTGTCCATCACTTTGGGCAGGAAAAAATTGATAAACAGCTTTTGGACATAGCCAAGATTGTCCTCCTTGTAATAATTCATCAATTAAATTGTTTAACTCATGCGCTCTCTTATCACCTTCTTTTAATAATTTTTTCACATTTCCTTTTAAACCAAGGTGATGACCAATTAGCATTTGCCTGTTTAAAAATGATGCAAGATGTGAAACTGGAATATCACGAAGTACAACCCGTTTTGTTGAGTCCGGCACCATAACTTTTGCTTTCGGCAACGGTTCAATGACGGCTGGTATCTCCACTTTTTTCTCCTCTTGTTTCACGACATGAATGTGGCGATTTTTTTTATCCTGCTTCATTTTTTCTCGTTCTTCTTCTTTTTGCAATCGATTGATAAGATCGAGTCCTGTCATCGCATCACTTGCATATAATACGAGTCCATTATAGGAAGGTGAAATACGGTTATCTGTAAACTTTCTTGTCAATGCCGCACCACCTACAACAATGGGAATATCAATATTTGCCGCTTGTAAATCTTCGGCAGTTGCTACCATTTGCTGCGCCGATTTTACTAATAATCCAGAAAGTCCGATAATGTCTGGTTTCTTTTCTTTTACCTCTTGCACAATGCGATCAGAGCGCACATTAATTCCTAAATTAACAATATCATAGCCGTTATTTGATAAAATAATCTCTACAAGGTTTTTGCCAATATCATGTACATCACCTTTTACAGTTGCTAATAATACCTTTCCTTTTTTCGCACTATCGCTAGATTCCATATAAGGCTCCAAATACGCAACAGCAGCTTTCATACTTTCTGCACTTTGCAATACTTCAGCAACGATAAGCTCATTGTTATTAAACAAACGACCTACTTCGTCCATCCCCATCATAAGCGGACCGTTAATAATATCAAGGGGCTTTCTTCCTTCTGTTAGTGCGAAACTTAAATCTTCATGTAAACCTTGCTTCGTTCCTTCTACAATATAATTTGCTAACCTTTCATCAAGTGTTAATGTTTCTTGTATGACCGCTTCTTTTTTCTTAGCAACCCGGTAAAAGTTCGTAAATTCTTCTAGTGTTTCTTTCGTTGTTTCGAATAATAGTGCATCTGCGAGTTCCTTTTCCTCTTCTGGAATGGATGCATAGCGCTCTAGCTTTTCAGTATTCACAATTGCGTAGTCAAGCCCAGCCTTTGTTGCATGATATAAAAAGACCGAGTTTAGCACTTCGCGACCAGCTGGCGGTAAACCAAACGATATATTACTTACTCCTAAAATTGTTAAACATTCTGGCAGTGATTCTTTAATAAGACGAATCCCTTCTATCGTCGCTGCTGCCGAACCAATATATTCTTCATCACCAGTTCCTACCGGGAAAACGAGTGCATCAAAAATAATATCGGATGGACGTATACCATATTTCTTCGTTAATAACTCGTAACTTCTCTTTGCAATTTCTAACTTTCTTTCTGCACTAACTGCCATGCCCTCTTCATCAATCGTTCCTACTACAATTGCCGCACCATATTTATGAAGAAGAGGTGTTACTTTCTCAAAACGCTCTTCTCCATTTTCTAAATTAATAGAGTTAATAACCCCTTTTCCTTGTATATACGTGAGAGCTTTTGCCATAACATTATCATCCGTTGAATCTATCATAATCGGAACTTTTAATACTTTCGTTACTTCTGCCAAAAAGTTCTCCATATCTTCTACTTCATCACGATCTGGATCCGCCATACAAATATCAATAATATGGGCATTTTTCTTCACTTGCGCCCTCGCAATTTCAGCAGCTTCTTCAAAATTCCCTTCAGCTACTAATCGCTTAAATTTTCTTGATCCAATAACATTTGTTCTCTCTCCCACAAATAATGGCCTCATAGAATCATCATATTGCAACGCTTCTAAACCACTAATACCGTGGCCTTCTCGTTCATGATTCTCACGTGGTTCAAGGGACTCAAGCGAAACTTTTATCGCTCGTATATGATCAGGCGTTGTACCGCAACAACCACCGATAATATTGATCCACCCTTCTTTAGCAAATTGTTTCACCTTTTCTGCAAGTGAAGTCGGTGACTCATGATAATGTCCATCCTCGTCTGGAAGACCAGCATTTGGATAACAAGAAATATAACACTCTGATAAGTCAGAAAGAGAACGAATGTGTTCACGCATAAATTCTGGTCCTGTAGCACAGTTTAATCCGACAGATAATGGTTTCATATGCTCAATTGATAAATAAAATGCCTCGATTGTTTGCCCCGCTAACGTTGTTCCCATCGGTTCAATGGTTCCTGAAATCATAAGCGGAACCGTATGATTTGCTTCCGTAAACGCTTCCTGAATCCCTAAATACGCCGCTTTCACGTTACGCATATCTTGGCTTGTCTCTACAAGCAATACGTCAACGCCACCTCGTAATAAGCCCCGAGCTTGTCTCGTATAAGCTTCAATTAGTTCTTCAAACGTTACACCGCCTGTTACACTAATTGCTTTTGTTGTTGGCCCCATCGCACCTGCTACATATACTTCTTTACCACTCTCCTTTACCGCTTGCTTTGCTAAAAACGCCGCTCTTTCATTTAACTCTTCATCTAAATGAGATAGCTCATAATCATGCAATACGATATTCGTAGCACCAAACGTATTTGTTTCGATAATATCCGCACCCGCTTCAATGTAAGCTTTATGGATACCTAAAATAACATCTGGCCTTGTTTTTACTAAGTATTCATTACAACCTTCGTATTCTTCACCTCCAAAATCTTCTGCAGTTAAATCTGCCTGCTGAATCATCGTTCCCATCGCGCCATCTAATATTAAAATATCATGTTGTAATCTCTCTTCTATCGGTCTCATCAGTTGATTCCCTCTTTCACGTCTTGCTTTTCTTTCACATACTTAACGAGATTTTCTGTAATTTCATATTTCAAAAATGGCGTAATGAGATAAATACCGTTAAAGTATTTCATTGCGGCATTAATTAATTCCTGAGAAATACGAATTCCTTCTTCAATTGCAGACTCCTGCGTTTCATGCCCATCCATTCTCTGTCTTACTTCCTCAGGCAATGTAATGCCTGGCACCTCAAAATGAAGAAAATCAGCATTACGTTTACTTACTAAAGGCATAATTCCAATAAAAATTGGTTTTTCTAAATGTTTTGTCGCCTCGTATATTTCTTCAATTAAGGCTACATCGTAAATTGGCTGTGTTAAGAAATACTCTGCACCAGCTGCAATTTTCCTCTCCATTCGCTTCACCGCTGCTTTTAAATGTCTCACGTGCGGATTAAAAGCTCCTCCAACAGAAAACCTTGTCGCTGGACCAATGGATTTTCCTAAAATAGATCGACCATCATTCATTTCTTTAATCATTTTAATTAATTCAATAGAAGACAAATCATATACAGAAGTCGCTCCAGGAAAATCCCCCACTCGCGCTGGATCACCTGTTAAAGCTAACACTTCTTCCATTCCTAAAGCCGATAAACCTAGTAAATGAGATTGCAAACCAATGACATTATGATCACGGCACGTTAAATGCGTCAGTACTGGAATATCATGCTTCGTTAATAATGCCCCCATTGCCATGTTTGAAATGCGCGGGGATGCTAACGAATTATCTGCTAACGTAATGGCATCTGCTCCCGCTCTTTTCAATGCCCTTGCCCCTTCAAAAAAACGCTGCGTATCTAATGTTTTTGGGGGATCTAGTTCAACAACCACCGTTGTTTGCTTCTTCGCTTTTTCTGCAAGGGTAACATGAGTGCTAGCACGTTTTGTTTGGATATGAACTACTTGTTGTCTTTGAACAATTTGTTTTTCTGTAACAGGCGTTACATTCGCAATTACACGCTTCATCCCTTCAATATGTGCTGGCGTTGTACCACAACAGCCCCCTAACAAACGAATACCTTGTTCAATAAATTTCGGTGTCATCTCTTCAAAATAAGCAGGGCTTCCTTCATATACGTAACGTCCTTCTACATAGTTTGGAAGGCCTGCATTTGGATAAGCCGACAAATAACCATTTTTAGGAATCGATATCATTTTAAAAGCTTCCGTCATATGAAGCGGTCCTAACTGACAGTTTAAACCGACTACATTTGCACCGTAATCTAAAAGCTGCGTTAATATTCCATTTACATCATTTCCATTTTGCGTTGCGCCCGCTTCATGAAGCGCTAGCTGTGCAATAATTGGAATATCTGTTTGTTTTCGCAATACTTTCACTGCATGTAACAATTCGAACTCATCATAAAATGTTTCTAATAATAATCCGTCAACCTTTTCTTCTAATAATGCTCCCGCTTGCTCAAGTAGCATAAACTCTCGTTCCATATCAGTCGTTGTAACGGCCCCGATATGCTTCATCCCACCGATGGTCCCTAAAATGGCGTTCTTATCTGTTACGGCTGCTTTTGCAAGTTTAACCGCTGCTTTATTAATTTGGGTGACCTGATTTTCCAAACCATACATGCGTAATTTCGCTTCATTTGCACCATATGTATTTGTTTGAATAATATCTGCCCCAGCAGCTACATATTGTTTATGAATAGATATAATAAGATCTGGATCAGATAAGTTTAATTCTTCAAAACTACTTTGCAAACCATGAGAATGTAATAACGTACCAATTGCGCCATCACCGATAACAATTCCTTTTGATACTAAATCTAGAATTTTCACTTGTCTCCCTCTTTTCTATCAATATAAAAACCCCCTCTTCATCTTGAAGAGGGGGACATCATCAATCCTCCTCTTATCATGCAAAACAAATTGTTTTGCAGGTATTAGCACCGTTTCAAACATTTCGTTTGAAGGTTGCCGGGTTTCACAGGGCCTTTCCCTCCACCGCTCTCAATAAGAGTTTGTCTTTATTATTCATCTATGTTTTAAAAGGAAATACGTGTACTCTTTAACAATCTTTGTTAATTTTCTCATAAATTTAGCATGGGATAGACTAAAAGTCAATTGAATTAGCAGAAAAATGAAAATTGTTTAAAATAAAGTTGCAATTCAATTATCTTTTGTTGTAAAGTTAAAACCATAATAAAATTTCATACAAAATATTCTTATCTAGAGAGGTAGAGGGACTGGCCCTATGACACCTCAGCAACCATTAACACGTTCGTTAATAAGGTGCTAATTCCAGCAAATTGCGAAAAGATTTGACAGATAAGAAGAAGACTATATTCGCATGAAAGCCTTCTTCTTAGAAGGCTTTTTTTATTTTTATAAAGGAGGAATTTCACATGTCAACAATCGAAACAAAACTAGCACAAATCGGAAATCGAAGCGAAACTACAACAGGAACAGTTAATCCCCCTGTTTACTTTTCAACAGCTTATCGTCATGAAGGAATTGGAAAGTCAACAGGCTTTGATTATTCACGAACAGGAAATCCAACACGTGGTCTTTTAGAACGCGCAATTGCTGATTTAGAAGAAGGTGAACAAGGCTATGCCTGTAGTTCTGGAATGGCAGCTGTTCTTCTTATTCTTTCCTTATTCCGTTCTGGAGATGAACTTATCGTATCAGAAGATTTATACGGAGGGACCTACCGCTTATTTTCGGAACATGAGGAAAAGTGGAATATTCGATGTAGATACGTAGATACACAATCTATTAAACAAATAGAACAAGCTGTCACTTCTCAAACAAAGGCTATTTTTATCGAAACACCGACCAATCCATTAATGCAAGTCACTGATATTGCAGCTGTCGCAACTGTCGCAAAACGGCACAACCTACTTCTAATTGTCGATAATACTTTCTACACTCCTTATATACAACAACCATTAACAGAAGGCGCAGATATTGTCCTTCACAGCGCAACAAAGTATTTAGGTGGACATAACGATGTACTAAGCGGCCTTGTCGTTACAAAAGGTCAGACACTTTGCGAAGCACTTGCCCACTATCATAACGCTTCTGGTGCTGTATTAAGTCCATTTGATTCGTGGTTATTAATTCGTGGTATGAAAACATTGGCTCTTCGTATGAAACAACATGAAGAAAACGCAAAAAAAATCGTTTCTTATTTAAATGGGGAGAATGGTGTAACCGATGTTTTTTATCCAGGAAGGGGCGGTATGATTTCATTTCGTCTTCGCGATGAAAAATGGATAAATCCTTTCTTACAATCTTTATCGTTAATTACATTTGCAGAAAGTCTTGGCGGGGTTGAAAGTTTAATGACATATCCAGCAACACAAACACATGCAGATATCCCAGAAGCAGTGCGTATAGCACGCGGGGTATGTAATCGTCTTCTCCGTTTTTCCGTTGGCATTGAAAACGGGGATGATTTAATTCAAGACTTAAAGCAAGCTATTAAACATGTAAAAGAAGGTGTAAGAATATGAGTTATTCGTTAGATACACTCTTACTTCATAACCAATATAAACATGATTCACAAACAGGAGCTGTTAACGTTCCCATTTATAATACATCGACATTTCATCAATTTGATGTAGATACCTTTGGAAAATACGACTACAGTCGCTCTGGGAATCCAACACGTGAAGCACTTGAAGACATAATCGCTTTATTAGAAGGGGGAACAAAAGGATTTGCCTTCGCATCTGGAATTGCAGCGATTTCTACTGCCTTCCTCCTTCTCTCGCAAGGCGATCATGTTCTCATTTCAGAAGATGTATACGGGGGAACATATCGCATTGTAACAGAGGTTCTGTCTCGTTACGGTGTTTCACATACATTTGTTGATATGACAAATGTAGAGGCAGTAAAACAAAACATTAGACCAAATACAAAAGTCTTTTACATTGAAACACCATCCAATCCATTATTAAAAGTAACCGACATCCGTACTGTTTGCGAATTAGCGAAATCTACCGGAGCTCTTACTTTTGTTGATAACACATTTTTAACACCACTATTCCAAAAACCACTCGAACTTGGAGCAGATGTGGTTCTCCATAGTGCGACAAAGTTTATTGCCGGTCATAGTGATGTTACAGCTGGATTAGCAGTTGTAAAAGATGATGAACTCGCTAAAAAACTCGGCTTCCTGCAAAATGCATTTGGCGCTATATTAGGCCCACAAGATTGCTCTCTCGTTCTTCGCGGTCTGAAAACATTACACGTACGTCTCGAACACTCAGCAACAAACGCGAATAAAATTGCTCTTTATTTACAAAAACACTCGAAAATTCAGAATGTTTATTACCCTGGATTAGAATCACACCTTGGCTATGACATACAGCACTCACAAGCACAATCTGCCGGTGCTGTTTTATCTTTCACGTTACAATCTGAAGATGCTTTGCGAAAATTTTTATCACAAGTCAAACTTCCTGTATTTGCAGTAAGTTTAGGAGCTGTGGAATCCATCCTCTCCTATCCTGCAAAAATGTCACATGCAGCATTATCACAAAAAGCACGCGATGAAAGAGGTATTTCTAATTCATTGCTCCGTTTATCAGTTGGCCTTGAAAATGTAGATGATTTAATTACCGATTTTGAAAATGCACTTTCTTTTGTAGAGGAACCTGTGAATGCATGAGAAAATTCCCATCTGATATAGAAATAAAATGTTTCACATTATAAAAAAGGATAGACCAAGCAAATTACATTCGCTTGGTCTATCCTTTTTTATTACGGTACTCAGGGTTTACCACCATAAACTCATCATATGCACTTAGGTAAAGTCCCTCTATTGAAGATAATAAGCCATTAATGTATCCTCTCCATAAGAACCATCTTCATATTTAATTTGCTTCCGTTGTCTACCTTCTTCTATAAAACCAGTACGTTTGTATACTTTAATAGCCCTATCATTAACAGAAACGATCCCTAAGCAAATTTTTTCTAAACCTTTCTGCTTTTTAGCCCAATTAACAAGAAATTTTATTAATTCGGTACCGATACCTTGATTGCAACATTCCTCTCTGATACCCATTCCCATTGTTCCTACATGTTTTAAGCGTTCTTGTTTGTAACGATTGAAAATCAAAAAGCCAACTACTGCACCTTCCATCTCACTTACTATATAAAGATTTCCATCCTCAACACTTTTCAATATTTTTTCTCTTTCTTTATTCACATTATCAGGTATTTTATTTGGAGAAGATATAAAAAACTTTGTCGTAGCTGCTGATAAAATGATTTCCTTTCTAATAGCAATAAATGATTCAGCATCAGATTCTTTTGCTAATCGTATCACATCATCACCACTTATCTTTTTTCAGTAAACCTTCAGGAAAGCGAAAGTGAAAGTGAAAGTGTTTTAGGAAATGTATGTTATGATATGCCTTCTTTTCATCCAAAATTATATTCTATAGAAACATATAAAATCTCTTTTTCTTATTATTTTAAAAATTTTGTATATTAATTGAAAGAATAACAAAATCGTGATAAAATTGTGTTACAAATGTATCTGTATATTCACGATTTTTAACAAAAAATACTGTGTTACAAAACGTACAAATTTTGCAAAGTTATTTACATCATGTTCTCTTTTCTTACAATTTCTTTACTTTAGAACATTTTTTCTGCAACAACTATTTTCTTTTCTTTAGATTTTTGGTATGTATAGTATGGGTATAACAGCTCGCATGGAGGTGGAAAAAACATGTTAGAAACCTTTCAAAAGGAATTAGAACTATACGAAAATAATGCAGAATTACTGAAAGTTCTTGCTCACCCTGTTCGTTTATGTATTGTAAAAGGATTGATCGAACGCGGTCCAAGCAATGTTTCGACAATGTACACAGGATTAAATATGCCACAATCCACAATTTCACAACATTTAGCGAAATTAAAAAGCGCTAAAATCGTTTCTAGTGAAAGAAAAGGATTGGAAATTTACTACAAAGTAGAAAATGAAACAATTATCCAACTTGTTCGTGTATTACTAGGTTAGGGGTAACCAAACAAAAAGGACGTATTCTATATTTTCTATCTCATATCTTTAATATAAATATATATCATGAGAGAAAATATACAATACTACATATCCTAAAGTCGTATCAAAAAACAAGACGCAGAATCATTCTGTGTCTTGTTTTTTTCTATATATGTAAATAATGCTTTAAATCAAAATGTGGCATTCCTTTTTTTTGCATAACAACATCAAAAGCATCGCTTATTCCCCCATGTAAAATCATAGAACGAACCGCTCGATTTTGTTTCTGTTTCTCAGAAAAAGGATCGGAATCTTGATGACTAACAAGTTGTTCTAATATACCTGCCGCAAGTAAAAACCCCCTTTGTTTTGTATGCCACACTGTATGAAGACTGCTTTCTTCTCCTATTTTCTTCAATTCATCCCAATGAATATGCGCTGTAATATCCATTTCACCAGGATAATTCAGAGGGTTCTGAATGAGCCTATGGTCATAATATCCCCTTAGACTCCCTTCATGATGCGCAGGATGCATCCACTCCGCCTTTGTATATCCATAATCAACCGTGATGAATAAGCCTTCCTTGAGCCATCCTATAATCTCTTGTAAATAGGTTTCCATTGCTATTGGTACTTCAAAGCGCTGTCCTTCATAAAGCTCAATCTTATGTCTTCGTAAATAGCATCGTATTACTTCTTGTTCTAACGGCCGCAATACTTCTGTAAGTTCCCGCTGCTCCGTATACGTAATACGAACTTCATACAAAATACCAGCTCGCTTCTCTATCACTTCAACAGGAAACGCATCAAACAATTCGTTTGAAAAAACGATTCCTGTAAAAGACTCCCCTAATTCCTTATAGGACTTGTACTGCGAAATATTTTGAAATGAACCAAGTTGACGTTTTTGCAACCTTCTATGAAAAGGACTCACTTCAATAATAGAATATCGTAACTTTGTATAGGTTACTGGAGATAACTGTTTCCATTCCTGTAAAACATCATAAGCAAATCTCCCTGTTCCCCCTCCAATTTCACAAACATTCGGGGGGATCTCTCCATTTTGGACAAGTCGAATAAAAAAACGAGCGAACGTCCTTGCAAATACCGAAGAAATATTACTACTCGTAAAAAAGTCACCATTTCTTCCGATTTTCTCACGTTCTTTCATATAATATCCGTACTCCTCATCATACAGTGCAAGGTTCATATATGTACTATATGAAATCGAATAATCCTTTTCTTTTTCCATCCATTTTCTTAAAACGAGCTCCATCCCCATATAGCTCCTTATTGTAAAAACGGATTATTTTCTTTTTCGAAACCAATATTTGTTTCTGGACCATGTCCACATAATACTGCTGTGTCATCTGGCAGTACAAATAATTTTTCTTCAATGCTTCCAATTAATTCTGCAAAACTTCCACCTGGTAAGTCTGTTCGACCAATACTCATTTGGAATAATACATCTCCTGAAAATACAGCATTTGCCTCTTTGCAATAATATGAAATACTGCCTGGAGAATGCCCTGGCGTCTCAAACATTTCAAATGTAAAAGATCCAATCGTTAACATTCCTTCGCCTTCAATAATTTGATCAGCTGGTTTCGCTGTAATACTTCGATTCATCATAAAAATTTGCGAACCATTTACAGTCGCATCTCCTAACCAATCCACTTCTTCTTTATGTACATATACTGGGATATGAAAAGCATCTCTCACAGCATCAACTGCACCAATATGATCGAAATGAGCATGTGTTAATAAAACAGCCAGCGGCTTTAATTGTTCTTCTTGTAAATACGTTACAAGCTTTTCTCCTTCACTACCTGGATCAAAAATAATACATTCTTTTTGATCATTACTTAAAATATATGCATTTGTTTGTAATGGCCCTAATGGCATTTGTATCCATTTCATTTTTAAATCTCCTCCAGTTATTGAACTTACTTTTATGATACAACATTTCTTCTCCTTAGGAAAAGAAACGATGCTATCTCGACAATCATTTCTAAAACATGTACAATAAAAAAGAAGAAATATTGCAAAAACTCAAACGAAAGAATGAGAGAGCAGAGGGGGATCATATATGGGTCTTGTTATCATTTTTGCGCTAGTCACTCTGTTAGCTGTATTCGCAACCCTTAGAACGTTACGTGAAAAAAATTTACTAGCAGGCGGTTTTGCTGTTGCAACTGTACTTGTTTTTGGTTGGTTTACAGTCATGACTGTCCTTTATAGCGGGTACCCACCAGCTCATTAATTCACTTACAGTTCTATTTCCCATCAAGATTTTGCATAAAAAAAGAGGAAGGGATCTCCCTTCCTCTTCTCATTATTTTGCAAATACCAGTAGTCTCACCTTAATTCCGATTCGCCCTGACTGATTCTATTCTTTTTACTTCATAACTTCATATTTATGCTTCTTCACAAGCCAAGCTCCACCAATTACACCAGCATCATTCCCAAGCGTTGCAATTGCTAGCTTCGTGCTCTTAACAGCACGAGAAAATGCATATTGTGCAAAATAGCGCTGAATTGGTTGTAACAATGCATCACCAGCTTTAGATACACCACCGCCAATTACAATCTTTTCTGGATTTAACGTACTAGAAAGATTTGCTACAGCTAACCCTAAATAAGAAGCTACTTTTTCTACAACTTGTTCCGCTAAAGCGTCACCTTGTTCAAGCGCTTCAAATACATCTTTAGATGTAATACGTCCCTCTTCTTCTAACATAGAGTGAAGTATGCTTGGTTCATCTGTACCTTGTAATTTTTGCATAGCAACACGTACAATACCTGTTGCTGAAGCTACTGTTTCTAGACAGCCAGATTTCCCGCAGTTACAAGGAAATCCATTTTCTGTTACGACTGTAATATGTCCGATTTCACCAGCAGCACCACTTACACCGTGCACGATCTCACCATTTGCAATTACACCGCCGCCAACACCAGTTCCAAGAGTCATACAAACTAGATCTTTCGCTCCTTCACCAGCACCTTTCCACATTTCACCAAGCGCTGCTAAGTTTGCATCATTATCAACCACAACAGGTAAGCCTGTTTCTACTTCTAATAAATCTTTTAATGGATAGTTTTTCCACCCTAAATTAACAGCTTCATAAATCATACCAGAAGCGACATGCACAGGTCCAGGAGCGCCCATACCAATACCAATTAGCTTGCTCTTTAATTCTCCTAGTTTTTCTAACTTTTTATCAATTGCTTTCGCTACATCTAATGTAATATGTTTGCCTTGCTCACTTGTATTCGTTGGGATTTCCCACTTATGTAAAATTTCACCATACACATTAATAAATGCTAATTTAATCGTTGTCCCGCCAAGGTCAACACCAACTAACCACTTTTCTTCCATTTTTGCTAACCTACCTTTATCTAATTCTTGCTCATCTCTTTTTGAATCTCTTGTTTCAATAAAAATAAAGCTGTTTGATAGTCTTTTGGCTCAATCAACTGTGATTGGTTTAATTCACGTAATTCATCTTGCATTAATTGTAAATCAGCGATTCGATCACCTGTATAAATGATTGTTCCAAATTTTTTTAGCAATTGCTGAATATCATAAATTGATATCATTTCATCACCCTCTATGTCCACTTATTATGGAAATATAATAAGAAAACGTTCACATATTTTATTATAATCAACAAGAAAAAGTCTCGTCAATTTTTATTTGTCTATACAAGTCCATTTTGAAGAATTGTTTCTTTTTCTGTAATAATTTTTTGTACATTTTGATCAAACGACTCTGTTGGAATATAACTTACAATTTGAAAATCAAAAGCTAATGATAACGTTTTCCCTTCATACTGCAGCAGATAACGATCATAATAACCACCGCCGTACCCAATACGTTCCCCTCGTCTTGTATACGCAACTCCGGGTACAAACAGAAGATCAATTTCATTTGCTTCTGTTTCTACTGTTAGCGCAGGAATTGGTTCACGCAAGCTCATATATACTGTTTCTAATTGATCAAAATTTGTAATTTGACGAAAGATCATTGTTCTTGTCTCTCTATTACACTTTGGTACAACAACTTTTTTTCCTTCTCGCCATGCTTGCTCAATAATTACATATGTATTCACTTCATGTTCCATCGAAAGAGTAATTCCGATTGTTTCCGCTTCTCTCCACTCTTTTTGTTCATATAAAGAAAATACAATTTGTTCTGATAAAGTTTTGTGCTGTTCTTTCGATAAAAAATTCATTTGCTCCACTATTTTCTTACGTAAACGTACCTTCTCCTCTTTCACACGCTTTTCCCCCTATAAAGTGATCCTTTACTTACTTTATAATTATTAATCGCAAAAATGAATTATGTTCTTGTAAACAGTCTATCATTTTTTTCATGTATCATCACTTTTCAATAAGGGTTATAACCATAGTAAAAAAAAGAAACAGTAGGAAATTTCCTACTGCTTACTTTGTTTCACGGTGTAACGTAGACTTCTTGTCACGCTTGCAATACTTTTTAAGCTCAAGGCGCTCCGTGTTGTTACGTTTATTTTTCTTTGAGATATAGTTACGATCTCCGCATTCTGTACATGCTAGAGTAATATTCACACGCATTCTTATTTCCCTCCAGTCACTAATAACTTAAATCAGACTATACTATAATACCACTTTTAAAATAAAAATTCTACACCTTTTGATATTGTCTAATTTTTTCTATAAGAGTTTTCATATTTTCCTTTGCTATTACTGGGTTTCTCGCGTGTGAATATACAAGAAATTTAGGATGTTTTGCATCAGAAACAATATAAGACCACTCTTTTTCTGTATATTTAAATTGGATTCCCTCTAATACTTCGACTTCTCTTTTTTCCATATCTTGCAATAACATTCCCATTACTTTCCCTTTCTCTTTCCACGAGCAAACAACTTCATCACATAATAAGTAAAGGGGTGGTGATTGCTCTAACATCGTCGACAAAGTATTTCCTTGCCTAGCAATTAGTTCGAATAATTTTCCAATCCGATATAAAATATCTTGCTGCCATCTCATCTGAAACTCACTTTGTTCACCATACATATAAAAAAGAAGATAGCACTCTCCTAATTTTAATGATAATGGATAAACACTTTCTGTCGTCTCAAGTAATAAATCAGGCACATCGATTTCTTCACAATTCGCACTTTGGTAAATCCCACCATGATTATCATATAATTCAAACTTATTTCCTTGTTCATAAAACATAAGAGCCATATGAGCTCTACTTGATTTCATTAACAATTTAACATGTTCTTTTTGCTCACTAGCATAAACCCATGTAATTGTGCAACCTAGTTTTCGCAAGAAGGATATGAGTAGGGACTGAAACATTTCATCTCTTTTATTAATAAGAAGGTGAAATGTTTGCTTTTGTATCGTTTCGATATCCAAATACACTAATACAGATTCAACATATTTCTCTAAACAAACATGTACCGTTTCATTTCGTCCTATGTCTTTATCATATACATAATGAAATGCTTCTGACATATACAAGTGTTCCATTTCTTTTTGCTGTTTATACGATAACCTTATGCCTTCCTTACCATACAGTTGAATGACAATTCCTTCTTCTTGTTCAAAGCGAATAAAAATGCCCCCTGCACATTCGAGTTCATTGATCGCATACCGAAAGGCTGAATCGTTCATTTCTTGACATTCCATCGTATACAAGCCAACACTATGAATTGCATGTAGAAATAACTTTTTAAAAATATCAACTTTTACATCATCATATCCCCCTATCAATATACGCTCCCCTTTTGAAAAAAGAGAGCCATATGCCATTGCTATTTTTACAACAACTTGAGGTGTCATTTCTATATTACCTCTACCTACTACCCGGCTTTTTTGCAGCCAACCTGAGTTTTTTTCATTTTCAGTAATTCCTGACGAGGCAATAATAGAATGACTATCAACAACTTTATTAGGCCATATTTTCCCATTGTGTTGTATCACTGTATTTTTTCCAATCTGACAACGGTCTGCTACCACACTTTTCTCAAATAAAGTTACATCATCTTTAATCATCGCATTTTCTCCAACGGTCGCTTCTAATAGCTCACAGCGTTTTCCTACATACGTATGGGCAAGAACAATACTTTTTTGAACATGCGTATGATCTAATATTGTGCTGCACTTACCGATAATTGAATATGGCTCAATTATTACCCCCGCTCCGATGGACGCTCCTTCTCCGATAAAAGATGGACCGTGAATTTTTGTTCCCTTTTCAATAGTTACCCCTTCTCCCATCCAAACCATCGGTAGTACTTCCGTATAAGAAATGGGTACCTGTACTTTCTTTGTAAGTAAGTCAAAATGAGCCTGCCGATATTGATCTAATGTGCCAATATCTAACCAGTAGCCTTGCGCTACATATCCAAAGAGTGCTTTTTTATTTTCCAGCAAAGGAAAGACATGGTGACTAAAATCAAAAAACTGCGCTGATGAAATATAAGAAAAAATTTCGGGGTCCATAATATAAATGCCTGTATTTACAATATTTGAAATCACTTCGTTCCAACTCGGTTTTTCCATGTAACGTATAATTTCATGCTCTCTATTCATAACGACTGAACCAAATGATAGTGGGTTTTCCACTTCCTTTACAAACATTGTGACCAGTCTATTCCTGCATTGATGGAATTCAATTCCTTTCGATAAATTAAAATCCGTCAATGCATCTCCACTAATTACAACAAATGGCTCATCTAAAAACGCTTCTGCTTGTTTAATGCTTCCTGCCGTACCAAGCGGTGGCGAATCTTCGAAATATTGCAACTTCACCCCCCATTTACTTCCATCACCAAAATACCGCCTAATTGCCGTACTCATATATTGAACTGTAATTGCAATCTCATGAATACCATGCTGCCTTAGTAACTCAATATTGTATTCTATAACTGGTTTTTCAAGTAATGGTAACATTGGCTTTGGAAGATTACATGTTAACGGTCTAAGACGCCTTCCTTTTCCTCCAGCTAAAATAACCCCCTTCATATACATTCATCCTCCACGTTTATAATGTTGAACGACCTTGTATATCATATGTATGTCACTTATGTAGAAATTAACCTTTTCACTTCACTGAATCACATTAGTAAGCGCTTACTTTATAGCTTAATACTGTAAAATTTTAATCAGTGGCGTTTTTCCTTGTCCTTCACCAATCAAGTTTTTTACAGGATAAACAATCACTTCCTATATTATTCCATATCATATTATGATACATCTTATCATCATAGAGAGGACAAGACAACGAGCTTTTTTTGTCATGTTTTGACTAAAAAAGCAAGTGATATTCCATCACTTGCTAACATTTTTTCCTATTCATTTAATAAATAATGTTTTCCTTTCACCAAGTAAAAAACATTCTCGGCAATATTCGTAATGTGATCTGCTACACGCTCAATGTAACGTGCAATAAAAGATAATTGTGTAATTTGCGTAATCGCTTCAGGATGTTCAGGGATAGAGGAAATAAATTCACGAATCGCTCTCCCGTATATTTCGTCAACAGAATCATCCATTTCCGCAATTTGTTTTGCAGAAGTTAAATTTTCTTCTTGATATGCTTCTAACGATAAATTTAACATATCCATGGCAATCGTAAACATTTGTTCTAGACTATGCAAGCTAACAGATACATCTTTTTCTCCGAGCCGAATTGTTGATTTAGCAATATTTACGGCATGATCTGCAATACGTTCTAAATCTGTTGCTGTCTTAATCGAAACAAAAATTCTTCGCAGATCGCTTGCAACAGGTTGCTGTTTTGTAATTAGCATAAGTGCAAGGTCATTAATTTCTTCTTCTAAATTATCCATACGGTAATCACCATCAATGACTTCTAGCGCTTTTTCTACATCTTTCTTCTGAAGCCCTTCCATAGAACAAGAAAGGGCTTCTCTTGCCAATTCTCCAAGTTCAATTACCTTTTGCTGCAATGTGTGTAAATCATAATGAAATTGCTCCCTTACCATGTTGTTTCCCCCTTTAGCTGTTACATATATGAAAACTCCCGCCACTTAGCTCCTTTGGATCTTGAAGTGGGGGTTTCTCGTGTGTCTCCTCTAACAGATGCGTAACACGAGTGGAGCTGACACAGTTACCTGATAGCACAACCCCTCTATTTCATTGGCAAACGCCTTTGGAACCACTTTTTTAATATATTGTACAAAGCGTACAAGAATGCGGTTACTAGCAATTCAGCTCCCCGCTCAAGGACTGTGCTGAGCATAGTCCTTGAGCGGGGAGTTTTCTTACTTGATTTTTGATAAAATGATAAAAGCCCCTTATAAAGGGGCTTTTACTCCCAAAAACATTAACCAAATCGTCCCGTGATATAATCTTCTGTTCGTTTATCTGTAGGAGTAGTGAATAACTTGTTTGTATCTGTATATTCAACAACTTCACCGCTTAGGAAGAACGCTGTTTTATCAGAGATACGTGCCGCTTGTTGCATATTATGCGTCACAATTACAATACTAAAATCTTTCTTTAGCTCTTGAATCAATTCTTCAACTTTCAATGTAGAAATCGGATCCAATGCTGATGTCGGTTCATCCATTAAGATTACATCCGGTTCAATCGCTAAACAACGCGCGATACATAAACGCTGTTGTTGTCCACCAGATAAACCATATGCATTATCGTGTAATCGATCTTTTAATTCATCCCAAATCGCTGCACCACGTAAACTTTTTTCAACAATTGCATCAAGTGTCTTCTTATCACGAATACCATGAATCTTTGGACCATAGGCAACATTCTCATAGATAGATTTCGGAAATGGATTTGGCTTTTGGAACACCATTCCAACATGCGTACGTAATTCTTCAACAGGATATGACTTATCAAAAATATTTCGATCTCGATATTCAATTACTCCCGTTGTGCGAACGATAGGTACTAGCTCTACCATACGGTTTAACGTTTTTAAATATGTCGATTTTCCGCAACCACTCGGTCCAATAATTGCTGTTACTTCATTCTCATGAATACTTAAATTAACATCTTTTAATGCATGATCTTCTCCATACCATAAATTTAAATTTTTTGTGTCGAATACAACCTTCTTCGTTGCTGACTCAATTTTCTCTTCATTTTTCACCTGTACATTTACTACTGTTGCTACCATTTTGAATTCCCCTTTCATCCACTACTTACGATTTCTCAACCATAAGACAACCACATTTATAATGAGCAACAATCCTAATAAAACGATCATACCGGCTGCTGCTACATGCTGAAACTCCTCTTGCGGTCTACTCATCCAATTAAAAATTTGAATCGGTAAAACTGTAAATCTATCAAACATGTTAAGCGGAATATAATTAGCAAAAGCAAGCGCCCCAATGATTAATAATGGTGCCGCTTCTCCGATTGCCCTCGATAAAGCCAAAACACATCCCGTTAAAATTCCTGGCAAGGCAGTTGGCACTACAATTTGATACATTGTTTGCCATTTTGTAGCACCGACACCATATGAGGCTTCTAACAAAGAGCTTGGCACCATACGAATTGCTTCTTGACTCGACACAACAACAGTTGGTAACACAAGAAGACTCATCGTAAACGCTGCTGTTACTATACTCTCACCTAACTGAAGACCATATACAAAAATTGTTAAACCAAGCAATCCAAACACAACAGATGGCACCCCCGCTAATGTTTGAATATTTAATTCTACGATTCTTGTGAATACAGATTGTCTTGCATAATGCTCTAAATAAAGAGCTGTACCTACTCCAAATATAAAGGAAACTGGTACTACTATACTCATAAATACAATTGTTCCTGACAATGCAGCGGCAATACCAGCTTGCTTTGGATTACGCGAAGCAAAGTTCATAAAAAAATCTATCGAAAGATAACTTATACCTTTTTCAAAGATTTGATAAAGTAATAAAATTAGTATGCAAATAGAAAATAGCATTGTCATATAAGAAATTGACTTATATATTTGATCCTTCCAAAAACGCGTTGCCATATTTTCTTTTATTCTCTTATGATTCAGCATTCGCATCTTATATCGCCTTTCTAAAACGGTGCATAATCTGCTGCGAAATCATATTCATCATGAATGTAAACATAAGTAACGTCGCGCCTACAGCGTACATACTATAGTATGCGATCGTTCCATGGGGGGCATCACCTAAGCTTACTTGCACAATATAAGCCGTTAACGTTTGAATGGAGTGCGTCGGATCTATAGATACATTGGGCGTTGAACCTCCAGCAATGACAACAATCATCGTTTCACCAATCGCACGTGAAGCCGCTAATAGGATTGCAGCCATAATACCGGTAAATGCAGCTGGAAACACAACCTTTCGTACAGTTTCAAAACGCGTTGCACCTAGCCCAAGTGAAGCCTCTTTTATTCCTTTAGATACAGCTCCCATTGCATCTTCAGAAAGAGAAGCGATTGTTGGAACCATCATAATTCCTATAACAATGCCTGGACTAATTGCATTAAAGAACTGTAAATCCGGAATGACACGCTGCAAGGCCGGTGTGACAATCGTTAAAGCAAAAAATCCATATACAATTGTAGGAATACCTGCTAGTAGTTCTAGAATGGGCTTTAACACTTTTCTAACAAAGTGTGAAGCATATTCATTTAAAAATACGGCACATCCTAGTCCAATTGGAATAGCTACTATCATAGCGATTGTTGTTACAATTAAGGTCCCACATATAAGAGGAAGTATCCCAAACTTAGGCTCTTCAAAAAATGGTAACCATTCTTTCTCAGTAAAAAAAGAATACATTGATATTTCACGAAAAAACATAATTGTTTCATTCGCTAGCGTAATAACAATACCGATTGTTGTTATAATAGATACGCTAGCAATTGCCTTTAATAGTAACGGAACCATTCGATTGATTCGCTGCGTTTTTTTTCTTTTGATTGTATTTCTTTCAATCAAATGTTGCACAGAAAATGCAAATTGACTTTTGTCATTTCGAGCCAAAGATGAAAACCCCTTCCCATCCTGACATTATCTTTTTATTTCTGTTAACATTCGCAGCTGTTCACTATATTTCTTTTGTGGTAATTTAACATATCCGACTTCTTCAGCAAGTCCGCCCGCATGTTGCATCATAAACACCACATACTCTGCCACACTGCTTTTATTTCGAATCGAAGCATGGTTTACATAAGCAAATAGCGGCCTAGACAATGGCTTATAAACACCAGATTGAATGTTTGCTTTCGTTGGTGGTACACCATTTACTTTTACGGATTTTACCTTATCTCGATTCGCCATATAGTACGCATATCCCACAAATGCAATTGCATTTTTATCATTCATTACCCCTTGCATAATGACTTGATCATCTTCAGATAAAGCAACTGTTTTTGCAAGACGATTGTTTCGCAAGACAACACTTTGAAAATAATCATACGTACCGGAATCAACACCTGGCGCATAAAATTGCACCTTTTCGTGCGGCCATTTCGGATGAATATGTGACCATCGTTTCGTTCTCCCATCTTCGCTCCATAATAGACGTAATTCTTCTATTGTCATATTATCAGCCCATGTATTTTGACGATTCACAATGATTGTGAGGCCATCATAAGCAATTTCAAATGGTGTAAACTGGATGGAATTTTCCTTCATAAAATTTTCTTCTACTTGTTTTACCTGGCGCGATGCATTATTTATATCTACTTCGCCTTTGCCAAAACGATGAAACCCTCCTCCTGTCCCAGATATACTAATAGAAATTTTCACACGTGGTTCTTTTTTTGTGTACTCTTCCGCTATAGCTTCCATAATTGGAAAAACGGTTGAGGATCCATCAACTCTCACTTCCCTCACATCATTAGCAGCGGATGGAGTAGACACATATAAAAAAATGAAACATGTCGATATTGCTAAAATCTTGATAGATTTTTTTGTCCATTTCACGTGTAGCTCCTCCTAGAAGTATCCTGGAGTAACAGGATTACAGATATAAGAATAATGCCCAACTATTAATTCGGTTTTAATAATTTGTAAAAGTTTTGTAAAGTTCAACATAATGTGGAGGAATACGATACTTCTTTCTCATTTTCACTTCTTTTCTCAAAAGTAAATATATGACCGGTCATACTATGAGAGAGTTCACTTTTTAACCCCCTATTTCGCGTATAGGATATGCTCGTCCACAATTACTAAAACCTATGCATAAAATACAAAAAAAAGCACACTATCTTTTAAGATAGTGTGCCAAATTCACATATTTTTATTCTTTTTTACCTTTTTCATCTTTTGGTGCTTCACCTGTTACTTCTTGTTTTTTCAAGTCAAAGTAAGCATCCATAATTTCACGACCGATATTTCCGTTAATTCCAGACTTATCATCGTGTACCCATGGAACAACAACGGAGAATGCAACTTCAGGATTATCAAGCGGCGCATAACCTACTAATGTTAGGTTATAAGTTGATACAGGCTCGCCTTTTGCATTTCTTCCGATATCTTTGTTACCACCATAAAACGTTTGTGCTGTTCCTGTTTTTCCAGCAGCTGTATATTTTGCACCTGTAAAGTATTTTGTACCTGTACCACCTGAATCATTAAATACTTGTCTAAATCCTTCTTGCACACGCTGGATTTGATCTTCAGGCATATCAATACGATTTAATACTTTTGGTTCCATTGATTGAATCACTTTTCCGACTTCATCTGGTTTAGATGATGGTTGACGAATTTCTTTTACGACTTGCGGTTGCATACGATAGCCACCATTGGCAATTGTAGAAACATATTGTACAAGTTGAAGCGGTGTATACGTATCATACTGCCCGATTGCTAAGTCTAATAAGAAACCTGGTTGGAATCCAGAACCTCTCTGACCAGCTATTTCATTTGGTAAATCAATTCCTGTTTTCACACCAAGCCCAAATTGTCCAAAATAATAACGCATATCATCGAATGCCTTTTTCTTAATATCTAATGTACCGCCCCTTTGATATTGCACCCCAGCAAGATTCATGGCTGTTTTAAACATGTATACGTTAGAAGACATTTTTAAAGCGGTAAGGTCGTTAATACTGCCCATCGTTTTCCAAGAAGCTTTTTGCGGTGTACCTTTTAATTTAATCGGTTCATCCACTAGAACTGTTCCAGGCGTAATTGCTCCTGTTTGATATCCCGTTAGCACCGTAGCACCTTTCACAGTTGAGCCCATCGGATACGCACTTGTCATTGTTCCTAATGCGTAATCTTTTATCTCTTTCGTTCCATTTTCGTCTACGATTTGTTTCCCAGCCATAGATAAAACTTCACCATTTTTCGGATTCATCATCACAACAAATGCACGGTCTAAAAGTGGTTCTGCACCTGCATATTGCTTTAAATACTTCGTAAGGGTTTCTTCTACACGCTTTTGCAGTTCCATATCAATTGTTAAATTCAGGTCATTGCCTCGTTGACCTTTAGAAACGTTTATTGTTTCTAAAATATTTCCGTCTTTGTCTGTAACATTTCTCACTTCTGCTTTTGTACCATGAAGCGTATCCTCATATTGCTGTTCAATATAACTTTTACCAACGCGGTCGTTACGGTTATAATCTCGAACAAGAAAATAATCTAGTCGTTCTCTTGGCAACCCTTCATCTGAGCTTGTTACACCACCAAGTACACTACGGAACATATCATCATAAGTGTATTTACGATCCCAATCAACTGTCGTATCTACACCTGGCAACAATGCTAAATTTTCACTAATGATTGCATATTCTTCTGTTGTTACATCTTTTTTTATGATTTGCGGTGTCATTGCATATCCGCCATCCATTTTACTCTTAATTGCAAGTATTTCTAAATCTTCGGGTGTTAATTGATTTATTTCTGCCTCTGTCACGCGATTACGCTGACGCTCTGCCATTTCTTTATCATCAATTTTCTTTGCTTTAAATTCAGCTTGGTCTTTCTTTGTAATCTTTTCCTTTGCCTCTTTTTCATGTAAAGAAAGCCAATAATCTTTCTTATCACGTTCTGTTAATTTATCTGGTGATACTTCAATTAGCTTCGCCAGTTTTTTCGCTGTTTCTAAACGTTCTTCCGAAGTTGAACCCTTCAGTCTTGTAAACGTAATGGTACGAACTGGGTTATTATCCACAACCGCACGACCATATCTATCGAAGATCTTTCCGCGTGGAACTGGATTACTTACTGTTGAGTTTTCCTTTTTTTCAACTTCATTTTTATAGTCCTCACCATGTACAATTTGTACCATTCCAAGCTTTACAATGATCGCTGAAAACATTAAAAACACACAAAAAAACAACACGTTAAGCCGAAACGGAACGTGGGTTTTCTTTTTTTTCTTCTTTTTACTCATACGAACCCCCTCTACCAACAGCTATGTAATAGGAAAGGGACACCTTATTATAGGTGTCCTCACTGCTGTTTTACATGTCTTTTTATTCTAGCATAAAATCCAGAAGAAGTTAACCTTCTCGTTCAGTATGATTTTGTGTTGTTTCAGGTGCTGGAATCCTTGGTTTATTTGGATTCCCTTCCCCGTATTTGACATTTCTAACAGCAAAATAAATAAGTAAATGTCCAGCTCCAAGAATACATAATAGAACAGGTAAGCTTTTTTCTGGCTGGAAAAATGATACTGCACATAAAAAACTTAAAATCGAACAAATTCTTCCGCTGTTTAACCATAATTCTCGAACAACAATATACTCGACCCGCCATTCTTTCGCCTGCTTTGCTCTTCCGATTACATCGTATGTCATCGATCCGTACGGAACAAGTAAAATCGGATAAGCTATTGCAATACATGCTGCATAAATGAGTAATTTTATATATGTAACATGAAAAATAACTAAAAATACAACGACATACAAAATAATTCCACCAAGTAAAATCGCCTTTTTTCTCCACTCCTTTTTTAACATACGCGCAACCAAGTAATAGCATACAAATGAAACAGCGGAATTGACTAAACTATACTTTCCTAATGCAAATTCGCTCCCTGATGCCAAATAGACATATACAGAAATAACAAAAATAAACGTCCCTTCCCTTAATCCTTGAAAAAAGTGTGCGCGTGTAATCCTTCCCCAGTTTTTATCAACCTTACGTTCTTTCAAAACTTGAACAATTTCATAGCGCCCCTCACATTCTCTTTTCGATAAAAAGAAGCTTATGACAACAGCAATTGCAAATAAAGTTAATGAAAGAAAAAAGATAACTGTATAACCGCTCCATTTCTCCATACGTGAAATCGTATATCCTGCTGTTATTGGCCCAATCATTCCAGAAAAGGATGTTAAAAGACCAAGAAAACCGTTAAAAAAATCACGTGTTTCCGGTTCCGTAATCTCAAATGTCAACAGATTAAATGCAAGCCAATAAAAACCGTATCCAATTCCAAGAAGACCGCCAAGTAATAAAATGTAATGTGAAGCATACGTTCCTGTGAGTAAAACAACAATAAAAAAAGCAGCTAATGTTCCCACACCGATTCGCAGTAAAATAGCACGATCTATCCGTTTTGCCAATTTTCCTGCAAAAAGAAATGTTAGTGGCTGCAATACAACGCTTGCTAAATTATACAAACCAAGGTTCACATAGTTTTGTGTTTGTTTCCATAAATAAATGTTAACAAACGTGTTGGATAAAGAAATTGCGAGCGTGTATAATCCCCCCATAACAAGTAACAATATTAAATCACGATTCACCTCGACATCGCCAATTACATGTTTCCACTTCATACATAACTCTCCTTTACTTCATGTTCTAGTCTTCCAAAGACGAGCACAATTATGTAAAAGAAAGCATACAAAAAAGCTAGGAGAATATTCCCCTAGCTTCTTCAATATCGCCTTACCTAAAACGGAACAAGCGATATTATTTAGCTTCTTGGTAACGTTTTTCAGCTGCGTTCCAGTCTACAACGTTCCAGAATGCACCGATGTAGTCAGGACGACGGTTTTGGTAATGTAAGTAGTAAGCATGCTCCCAAACATCTAAACCGATAACTGGAGTTTTACCTTCTGTTAAAGGTGAATCTTGGTTTGGAGTGCTTGTTACTTCTAGCTCACCATTGTTTACTACTAACCAAGCCCAACCAGAACCGAAGCGAGTTGCACCAGCTTTTGCGAATTCTGTTTTGAATGCATCAAAGCTACCGAATTTCGCTTCAATTGCAGCTGCAAGTTCACCTACTGGTTGTCCACCACCATTTGAAGATAGAATTGTCCAGAAGAAAGTATGGTTCGCATGTCCGCCACCGTTATTGCGTACTGCAGTACGAATTGCTTCTGGTACTTCATTTAAGTTTGCAACTAATTCTTCAACACTTTTTTCAGCTAGTTCTGCATGACCTTCTAGCGCAGCGTTTAAATTTGTTACGTAAGTGTTGTGGTGTTTTGTATGATGGATGTTCATTGTTTCTTTATCAAAGTGAGGTTCTAAAGCATCATACGCATAAGGTAAATTTGGTAATTCATGTTTTGCCATTGTTACATTCCTCCCAGTTTATGTATTGCCAAAATGACTTGGCATACAACTTCATTTTACCCTAATTGCCATAGGGTGAAAACAAATTAAATCACATTGTCTTGCTATCATTAACGTAGCAAAATTCCCATTTCTTTTCAAATAAAATGCTCATATATTTCGTAAAAAAAGCTTCCTTCTACAAGGAAGCTTCTCGTCTACATGATGAACATTTGAAATGGATATGGACCCTGTAGGACTCGAACCTACGACCGGACGGTTATGAGCCGTCTGCTCTAACCAGCTGAGCTAAGGGTCCAGAATTATGTATATATCGGTGGCTGAAATTTAAATCACACCACCAAGTCTCCACAGAACTTTCATACAAGATAAAAACTGTATGATTGCATGGTTGAGTCACTGCGAGATATATCGGTTAAGAAATGTAAGATAAATTTACCATATAAAAAAGAAAAGTGTCAATTGTATTTTTACTTTTCTTAAAGTCAAACTTCCATCAGTAAACTTTTCCTCATTTCTCAATGATGGTGAGCTCTCGTCTATTTTACATTTACTGAAGTCTATCTTTTTTATTTTCAAATCTTAAAAAAACACCTTACTGCAAGCGAATAATTATATAAATCCATTTTGTTTTTTCGATATATAATAATCCCCCACTACGCAAAACAAAAAGTGACCTGCACTTGTTTTCTCTCTTTGTTTTACCGTCGGACGGGGTAGGAAAAAGGATCTGACTGCTTCTATGCATAGCCAGTTTCCCTCTCCTACCTAAAAGAAAGGTTTTATGTCAGGGTTTCAATTTATATTGATATAGCAAAAAGTCCTTTATAGCTCTCACTTACTGGGGTATCAATCTTACTTCACACGATATAACTTGTGGTCCTCTAGATTCGTACGTTACAATGATTTTATGCATCAATCTATCCTACATATAGCAAAGGAAGTGAATATATGTCCGTATTTACGCAGCTAGTAAAAAGTTTATATTCGCCAAAAGACATGGCACTTTTTCGTTTTCAAAAAATCGGAAAAACGATTCTGTATATCATGTTATTGTGTTTAATTGCAACAATCCCAAAAACCTTTACATTTGGGAATTTCACCCAAGATGTCGTTTCTACTGTACATCAATCAATTGAAAAAGATCTCCCAGATTTTAAAATTGAGAACGGCGAACTTCATGCCGACGTTAAAGAACCCATTATAAAAGAAGATGGGAACTTTGTTTTCGTATTTGACCCTAATGCAACGGATACGACTGCATATGCAAATAAACAAGGTGTATTCGTTTTAAAGGATAAAGTTGTATCTATTAATAACAATCAAACACAAAGTCAGTCTTATAGCGATTTTGGGAATGGTACATTTGAGAAAAAAGATATTAAAGATATCATATCAGCCATTGATAGCATTTATCCTATTCTCATGCTTGTTGTAGGAATAGTCATTTATTTGTTCCAATTATTCATTTCATTCCTAGGGGTAACAATTTTAGCCTTTATTGGTTCTGCAATGGGCGGTCAGCGGAAGTTATCTTACAAACAAGTTTGGACATTAACGGCTTACAGCTATACAATTCCAACAATTTTCTTTATGATTATGGATTTATTAAAAATAAATGTACCCTGGTCATTCCTTCTGTACACTGCAATCATTTTAATTGTTCTGTACTTAACCATTAAAGAAATACCAAAACCTAAAGAAAAACACGAACTATAAAAAATGCCATTTTGGCATTTTTTTTTTGGACAAGCATATATTTCCTAACAAAGGAGTGAGGAATATGAAAAGACTTGGTACACTCTTACTTGTGCTTGTTCTCGGTTACGTGTTTTATTACGATATAAAAATTGGTACTTTACCAATGTTAAGTTCATACAAAAAACCAACAGCTGCCCAAACTGTAAAAAAAGAAAATGTTGATACAAAATCCAAAAAAGAAACGGATGCACAATATAAAGCGATTGAAGTAAAAACAGGAGATACTGTTTTATCCATTACAGAAGCGATTAACAAGAAAAAAGTTCCTTCTATTGAAAAAGTAATCGATGATTTTAAACAATTAAATAAAAATACATCTTCTACAAAAATTAAAATTGGAAAATCTTACAAATTTCCATTATATCAATGAACCATCACTTAATCCTTGTCAATTACATAAAGGCGCTGATACAATAGTAAAAGTGAAACCGAGCATATAGGTTTCTATCGCTCCATATCACATATACTATATTTGATATGAGGCAACAAAATAAGAAACTTCTTTTATAAGGAGAGCGATCTATTCGTGAATGAAATGACTCATCGTACAAAAACACGTCCTGTTAAAGTCGGTAATTTAACAATTGGCGGTAATAATGAATTAATTATACAAAGTATGACAACAACAAAAACGCATGATGTAGAAGCTACAGTTGCTGAAATTAAACGTTTAGAAGAAGCGGGTTGTCAAATTGTCCGCGTTGCTGTTCCAGACGAACGCGCAGCAAATGCTATTGCTGATATTAAAAAACAAATTAACATCCCACTTGTTGCTGATATTCACTTTGATTATCGTCTTGCTTTAAAAGCAATTGAAGGCGGCATTGATAAAGTACGTATCAATCCAGGAAACATTGGGCGTCGCCATAAAGTAGAAGCTGTTGTAAATGCTGCAAAAGAACGCGGTATTCCAATTCGTATTGGTGTAAATGCTGGTTCATTAGAGCGCCATATTTTAGAAAAGTACGGCTATCCTACTGCAGATGGTATGGTTGAAAGCGCACTGCATCATATTAAAATTTTAGAGGACTTAGATTTCCACGATATCATCGTATCCATGAAAGCCTCTGATGTTAACTTAGCAATCGAAGCTTATGAGAAAGCAGCTCGTGCCTTTGATTATCCATTACATTTAGGCATTACAGAATCTGGAACACTATTTGCTGGAACGGTAAAAAGTGCTGCTGGTCTTGGAGCAATCTTAAGTAAAGGTCTCGGAAATACACTTCGTATTTCATTAAGTGCTGATCCTGTTGAAGAAGTAAAAGTTGCTCGTGAACTTTTAAAATCATTCGGTCTTGCATCGAATGCTGCAACACTTATTTCTTGTCCAACTTGCGGTCGTATTGAAATTGACCTTATCAGTATTGCAAATGAAGTAGAAGAATATATCTCTACGCTGAAAGTACCAATCAAAGTTGCTGTACTTGGATGTGCTGTAAACGGACCTGGTGAAGCTCGTGAAGCTGATATCGGTATTGCCGGTGCACGTGGAGAAGGTTTATTATTCCGTAAAGGAAAAGTCGTTCGCAAAGTACCGGAAGAAACAATGGTAGAAGAACTCAAAAAAGAAATTGATGTAATTGCTGCTGAAATGGCTGCAAATCAAGAAAAAGAAAAACAAGAGCAATAATAAAAACGGCTGCCTGGATGTCACCAGCAGCCGTTTTATAACTACAAATAAAAGCTTGTCAGTCTTTACGCTGACAAGCTTTTACTTTGCACACTTCGGGCAACGCCCGTATATTTCAAACTTATGCCCTGTTACTTCGTATCCTTTAAAATCTTTATTCATAAAATCCATTGGACAGGAAGTAATTTCTTTCGTACCACCACAATCCAAGCAAATGAAGTGATGATGATGTTCCATAATTGAACATGTAAAACGAAAATGCTTTTCTCCATTTAATTCTGTTTGCTCTAAAACACCAATTTCAGCAAATACCGTTAAATTACGATAGATTGTATCAAAACTTAGTCCTGGATAATCATTCTTCATATGCTCTAAAACATCTTTTGCGGTTAAATAACGATTATGAACCGCAAATAAACGTAACATTTCTTCCCTTTTTCCAGTGTGTTTATAGCCTTTTTCTTTCATAAGACGTAAAGCTTCAGTCAGATTCATAACTATCCCTACTTTATGCAGTTTTTTTCTTCTTCCATAAGATTGCACCGATTAAAATAAGAACCGCTAGCATAACAATTGTACCACCTGGAGCTAAATCAAGCTGATAAGAAGCAAACAGCCCACCTATCACGGAAATTTCACCAAATAAAATGGAAAAGAAAATTGTTTGTTTAAATCCTTTTGCGATGCGGATACTTGCGGCAACTGGTAACGTCATTAGGGATGATACGAGAAGAACCCCAACAACACGCATTGATACTGCAATGACAAGCGCAACTAAAATAATAAAAATAAAATGAATCCATTTAGCACGAAGACCTGTTGATACAGCATATTCCTCGTCAAATGATAATAAAAATAACTCTTTATATAATAAAATAATTGTTGCAATAACTACGATTGCTACAATACCAATAAGAATTAAATCCGTGCTTGTTACAGCACTCACGCTACCAAATAAGTAACTAAATAAATCCGTATTAAATCCATTCGCAAGTGAAATAAAAACAACTCCGAGTCCCATCCCTGCTGAAAGAATAATTGGAATCGCTAATTCTTGGTAATGCTTATATACAGTACGTAATTTTTCAATTAATAGTGCTCCGCCTATCGAAAAAATCATTCCCATATATAACGGATTTAAAAAACCACCTGTAAAAATCGTTTTTTCTAGTAACAAACTTGCGGCAATCCCTGATAATGTCACATGACTTAAAGCATCTGCAATCAGTGACATGCGACGAATGACAACAAATACACCGATTAACGGGGCAACAAGCCCTATTAAAATACCAGCGTATAAAGAATTGCGTAAAAAATCATATTGTAAAAAATCCTGTATCATTATATCCTCCCGTGATGCTCATGATCATGTTCTAAACGATGAACATGATGTCCATATAAAATCGACATTTCTGCATCTTCTAACTCTCGGAATTTCTCAACATTTCCATGGAAATGCAAATGCTGATTTAAACATGCAACATGCGTCACCTTCTCTGTTACAGCTCCCATATCGTGTGTAACCAGAATCAATGTGATACCTAGTTTTTTATTTAAATCTTCTAGTATCTCATAAAAGCTCTCTACACTCTTTACATCAATCCCCACTGTAGGCTCGTCCAAAATCAGTAATTCTGGATTACTTACAAGCGCGCGTGCAATAAACACACGTTGCTGTTGTCCACCGGAAAGCTCTCCGATGTTACGATTTTGAAATTCACTCATTCCTACATCTGCGATTGCCTTTGTAACCTTTTCTTTATCTTCTTTCTTCAAGAAACGAAATAGGCCTTTTTTTGAAACAAGCCCCATTGAAACAACTTCAAAGACAGTTGCTGGAAAACCAGAGTTAAAGCTGTTAGCCTTTTGTGAAACATAGCCAATTTTATTCCACTCTTTAAACTTCTTGCTATCAATACCAAATAACCGAATACTCCCTTTCTTCGGCTTCAAAACACCTAATATACACTTTAATAGGGTCGATTTACCAGATCCATTCGGTCCAACCAAACCTAAAAAAGCTCCCTTAGGAACTTGCAAATTAATATCTTCTAACACATTTCGATCTTCATACCGAAATGTCAGTCCTTCTATTTCCAACATAGTCTTCATAGCATCTCACCTATTTTAATTCAGAATGATTCCGATTTACCTCTATTTGAATTATAGTATAACTTATTATAGTTGTAAACCAATCTGCCCAAAAATATATTCTTTATTTCGGACAACCTTATTATTATAACAAAAAAGCAGAGAAAATCTCTCTGCTTTTTAAGGATATTCAAAAATTACGGCAAAGATTGCTTTTACATTTCCTCATACTTTGGAACTGATTGGCCTTCTTTATCTTCTTTTTTTGAACATGTACTTTTAATGAATAGCGGATTTAAATTTACCACCATTTGTCTCTTGCGTACTCATAATTGTAATAAAGGCATTTTCATCAATTTCATGAACAATTGATTTTAATTTTGTTACCTCAAGACGTGTAACAACTGCATAAATTACTTCTTTCTCTTTATCTGTATAACCACCTTTAGCAACGAGTTTCGTTGTTCCACGACCAAGGCGGTGTAAGATGGCATTTGATACTTCTTCATACTGATCTGATACAATCAGTACTGCTTTTGTCTCATCCAATCCTTGAATAACTGTATCAATTGTTTTAAATGCGATATAGTATGTCATAACAGAATACATCGCCTGTTCGACCCCAAACACAAATGCTGCCCAAGCAAAAACAAATAAGTTCACAAACATAACAAATTCACCAACAGAAAACGGTAATTTTTTCGTTAATAAAATTCCCATAATTTCCGTTCCATCTAATGAACCACCATGCCTAATAACAATCCCTACACCAATCCCTAAAATAAGACCACCAAAAACGGTTGCCAAAATCGGTTCCGTCGTAAAAGGCTTGAAAGAATGTAATGTTGACTCAATAAATGCTAAAGCGACGATTGCAAAAGCAGAAGATAACATAAAAGTTTTCCCGATTTGTTTATACCCGGAATACATAAACGGTAAATTGAGGATGACAACTAAAGTAGAGAAACTTAACCACCAAATGTTCGGAGTAAGATAATCTAGTATGAGGGAAATACCGATAATACCACCGTCAATAATTTTATTTGGCATTAAAAACAGTTCAATAGCTACTGCCGCACACGTTGCACCAAAGACAATCATAACTAAACGATACAATAGGTGAATAATACTTTCTTTTCTATGTTGCTTTTTTTCCATAAACCCTCCTTATATACTTTTTATATAGTTTTGTTCTTTTATTATAACATAGTCTTCTTTTACTTATAGAAAAAAGCATCTACTATGCGAATATATACAAGCATCCCGCACATATATTTCGATATAAGAACAACTGAAGGAGGACTACATCATGAACCTCATCAAGCACATTGTAAACAAAAAATTAAATCATATGACAACAAAAGAATTATTGAAATATAGTAAAGAATATGAAGTTCCCATCACAACTGAACAGGCTGAGCAAATTGTCCCTTTAATAAAAGGGAAAAACATCAACATTTATGATACAGGAGAAAGACTAGAACTTTTAAAAAAGATTGCAAAAGTCACTTCCCCATCTACCGCTCAACAAATAAATACGCTATTTCAGAAACTATTAAAATAAGGAGGTGGAAATCCCCCTCCTTATTGTTCTTTAATCTTCTCAAGAAGACCTTCATCAAATGAGCCATTCTTCAACATTTCAATTTCAAACTTATATGGTGGTTTTTTATCTTTCTTATCCTCACCTACATACGGTGTTTCAAGAATTTTTGGTACATGCTGTAATTGCGGATGGTGTACGATGTGGTGTAACGCTTTATAACCAATATGACCGAAACCAATATTTTCATGACGGTCTTTTCCAGCTCCGCGTATATTTTTACTATCGTTAATATGCAATACTTGCAAACGATCAATCCCAACAATTTTATCAAATTCATTTAATACACCGTCAAAGTCATTCACAATGTCATAACCTGCATCATGCGTGTGGCACGTATCGAAACATACAGATAACTTTTCGTTATATTTTACACCATCAATAATTTTTGCAATTTCGTCAAAGCTGCGTCCGCACTCTGTTCCTTTTCCAGCCATCGTCTCTAGTGCAATATTCACTGTCTGTTCTGGCGTCAATACCTCATTTAGGCCTTTAATGATTTGCTGAATACCAGCTTCAGCTCCCGCGCCAACATGAGCTCCTGGATGAAGTACAATTTGCTTCGCTACACCTAACGCTGACGTTCTTTCAATTTCCATGCGCAGGAAATCAACACCTAATTGAAACGTTTCCGGTTTTGTCGTATTACCAACATTAATAATATAAGGTGCATGGACAATAATTTCTTCAATACCATTGAGCTCCATATGTTTACGCCCTGCTTCTATATTTAACTCTTCAATTGGTTTTCTTCTCGTATTTTGCGGTGCACCTGTATAGATCATAAAGGTTGTCGCACCGTATGAAGCAGCCTCTTCACTTGCTGCTAATAACATTTTCTTACCACTCATAGAAACATGAGATCCAATCTTTAACATATAATCACCTCTTCAATATACAATAGCTATAATGATAGCATAATTTGTAGAAATATGTAGTGAATTGTTTGTTCACAAAACAATAAACATACTGCTAAAACAGATTCACAAGTTACGCCCCCCGCTTCTAAAGCATGGAACTCTTCTTAGCATATCAAGATTAGTAGAGTTTTTCTTAATTCCTGCTGGTTATTAGTCCTCACCTAACGCCTTTATTTTTGCTACAGGAAAGATTCACATTCGCAAATAAAAGGATAAAAAAAGATAAGGGATCTCCCCTTATCTTTTTTTATTACTGTATTTATTCTTCACTTTTGCACGTTCTGTTGCCAGTTTTCTCTTATAATTAGGTTTTACTTTTTTCGGCTTCTTAACAACTTTCGTTGCCATAATATCAAGTTCATCATTTGGCTTTTTACGACTTTTACGACGACGGCGGTCACCTAAATCAGCCCATTCATCTCCACGTAAGTCTACATGGTTAAATATGATATTACGTTGTTTTTCTAAGCTATCTAACGCTTCTTCATTTGCTGGATCATAAATCGTCACTGCAATTCCTGAATATCCAGCACGAGCTGTTCTTCCTACGCGGTGAACAAAGAAATCTAAATCAGATGGAAGTTCATAGTTAATAACATGGCTAATCCCTTCAATATCAATACCACGTGCGGCTAAATCTGTAGCGACAATGTATTGAAACTCTAAGTCACGAACTTGTTTCATCATTTTTTTACGATCACGTGGTGATAAATCACCATGAATTCTTCCTACTTTTAATCCACGCTCTGCTAATCCGTCCGCAACTTCATCCGCTTTTTTCTTTGTATTTGTAAAAACGATTGCTAAATACGGCTTAAATTGAAGTAACATATTTTTCACTAATTCAATTTTATTACGATGCCTAGAAGGAACTAAATAATGCTCAATATTCCCTGCTGCAACTTGTTTTGGATTAATATGAATATGCTCTGGATTCTCCATATACTTCTTCATAAACGGTTTTAATTTTTGAGGAATCGTTGCAGAGAAAACAAGCATTTGCAAGTTTTTAGGCATACGCGCTGCAATTTTATCTACATCTTGAATGAATCCCATATCAAGCATCAAGTCTGCTTCATCAACAATAATCGTAGTAGCTTTATGAACGAATAGCGCTTTTTCTTCTACTAGATCTTTAATACGCCCGGGTGTCCCAATAACAACATGAGGTTGTTTTTTCAATTTTTCAATGGATCTTTGCTTATCTGTTCCTCCGATTAAGCAGCGTGCTGTAATCATTTGATCTTCTTCACAAAACTTTGTTAACTTTACAATCTCTTGATAAATTTGTTGTGCTAACTCACGAGTAGGCGCTGTAATGACAAGTTGGACCTCTTCTCGTTTCGCATCAATTCGGTTTAATGTTGGAAGTAAATATGCGTGTGTTTTACCAGAACCCGTTTGGGACTGTCCAATTACACTCACACCTTTTTTCACAACAGGAAAAATTTTCTTTTGAATTTCTGTCGGCTCTGAAAAGCGTAGTTCACGAACTGCATCTATTAAAAACGGTTGAAAATTATATTGTGTAAATGTTTGTAGTGTCATAAGTTACACCTTCTTTCTAAAATTTCTACTGCGCGCACAAATCAGTCAAGTCTACATTATATCGAAATCTAATAGTAAAATCCATCTTTAGTTTAGGTTTTCACTCCAAAAACTAACCTTCTTTCCTTTCATTGCATATTGTATGTGTATATACCTAACTGAAGAAAGGAGGAGTTCTCTTATGTATCCGAACTCTCCTATGGGACAAATGTATACAGGACAGCAACCGTACACCCCGTATCCTATACCTAATTTACCTCCTATGATGCAAAAAAAGAAAGGATTTCTCTCGAAGCTATTCAAAAAACACGATCCGACTCAGCCCTTTATGCAAATGGTTCCTCCCTATCGACAAATGGAGGGGCAACCGATGATGCATCAACATCAGCAGCCCTATATGCAGCAGTCACAACAAATGATGCCACCTCAAATGAACAATCCGAATGAAATCCGTGGCTCAGCACCGATTATACCTAGCGCTAGCGGTGGCGGTGGCATTGGCAGCTTTTTTTCCAACTTAATCTCCAATCCAACAGGTATGTTAAATAACATTGAAAAAGTTGCTCAAGTCGCTCAATCTGTTGGACCTGTCGTCGAGCAGTATGGACCCATTGTGCGTAGCATACCAAGCATCGTAAAAATTCTCACTTCTGGAAAAGGTGCTGCTGAAGAATCAGCAGAAGAGGTGGAAGTAATTACTACACCTCCACCACCTTCAAAAAAGAAAAAAAAGAAGAAAATAATTTTAGAACCAGTTATTGAAAGAGCCTTACCGAAAGAGGAGAATATCCCACGTATGGCACCAAAACCGAAACTATATGTCTAACAATCCTTTGTTTTCTGTCCGCTCCTCCTTTATAATGGAAAAGACTATGTACAAAAAGGATTCCTTGTTTAGAAGGAGAGGATTACTCACATGAAAATTGTTAAAATTTCCCCTCGTGGTTATTGCTACGGTGTTGTTGATGCAATGGTCATTGCACGCAATGCTGCACTAGATAAAACATTACCGAGACCGATTTATATTTTAGGTATGATTGTTCACAATAAACATGTAACCGACGCTTTCGAAGGAGATGGCATTATTACATTAGATGGTCCAAGTCGATTAGAGATTTTAGACAAAATTGATTCCGGTACTGTTATTTTCACAGCACACGGTGTTTCTCCAGAAGTTAAACAACGTGCAAAAGAAAAAGGGTTAACGACAATCGATGCAACATGTCCAGATGTTACGAAAACACACGACCTTATCGAAATAAAAAAATCGGAAGGATACCATGTGATTTACATTGGTAAAAAGGGACATCCAGAACCAGAAGGTGCCGTTGGTATTGCACCTGACATCGTTCATCTTATTGAAAAGGCAAATGATTTGGAGACACTAGAAATCCCAACAGAGAAAATTTTAGTAACAAATCAAACAACAATGAGTCAATGGGACGTTCAGCACCTGATGGAAAACATTCAGAAAAAATTCCCAACAGCTGAATTTCACAAAGAAATTTGTTTAGCAACACAAGTACGTCAAGAAGCAGTTGCTAAGCAAGCAGATGTGGCTGATTTAACGATTGTTGTCGGTGATCCAAAAAGTAATAACTCAAACCGTTTAGCCCAAGTATCACAAGAGATTGCTGGTACAAAAGCATACCGCGTTGCAGATGTAAGCGAAATTCAATTAGAGTGGCTGCAAGGGATCGAAAATGTCGCTGTTACCGCAGGGGCCTCTACACCAACGCCAATTACAAAAGAAGTAATCGCCTTTTTAGAACAGTACGACCCAATGAACCCAGCAACTTGGGAACGTAAACGAAACGTACCACTTCAAAAAATCTTGCCACGTGTAAAAGTAAAAAAACAACAATAAAAAAAATCCGTTGCTAACTCACTAGCAGCGGATTTTTTTATTCAATATAAATCTATTTTGATTTTTTCACATATAAGCCGCTGCTACGAAGAACAAAAAAATTACCTATATTCTTTTTTCTCTTTGTTTTCACTTGGCATGGGGCAAAAAAAGGCTCTGACCACTTCTATGCATAGCCGGATGCTCTCTTCCATCTAAAAAGAAAGATTTTATAATTTTTCTTTTTAGAGCTTATACAAAAGTAAACGGATCTGTATGTAACTGAGAAGCATGAATTTGCACAGCAAATTTTTTCTCATCTACTTTTTGCTGTAATTGCTTTTGCACACCTTGTTTCATTACTTTTTCAACATTATGTCCTGGATCCACAATATTTAATCCGAGCATCATCGCATCATGTGCAACATGATAATACATATCGCCCGTCACATACACATCTGCCCCTTTAAATTTCGCTTGCGTAATATATTTATTCCCATCACCGCCAAGCACTGCTACTTTCCGCACTTTATCGTCTAAATTCCCAACAACTCGCGCACCTTTTACATCTAATGCCGATTTCACATGTTCAGCAAACTCGCCTAATGTCATTTCTTCTTGCAAATATCCAATTTTACCAAGTCCTAACGTTTCTCCCTTATTATCAAGGGGGTATACATCGTAGGCAACTTCTTCATATGGATGTGCTGTTAACATCGCTTTTACTACTTTTCGCTCTAGTGGGGCTGGGATAATCGTTTCAATCTTTACCTCTTCTACACGCTCTAACTGCCCAGTTTCGCCTATATAAGGGTTTGTCCCCTCCCCAGGCATAAATGTACCTATTCCTTCACTATTAAACGTACAATGGCTATAGTTACCGATATAACCAGCGCCAGCATCCCCAAGAGCTTTGCGAACTTCTTCAGCATGCGTTGCAGGCACACATACAACAATCTTTTTCATTTCTTCCGAGTATGTCGGAACAAGCACTTCTGTATTTTGTAATCCCAGCGCCTCAGCAAGCAAGTCGTTCACTCCGCCTTTTGCTACATCGACATTTGTATGCGCTGCATAAACAGCGATATCGTTTTTGATACACGTTTCAATAATTCGACCATACGCCTTATCTGTATGGATTGCTTTTAGCGGATTAAAAATAAGCGGGTGATGAGCAATAATTACATTCGCACCTATTTGAATCGCTTCTTCTACAACCGCTTCTGTAACATCTAGTGCAATCAATACATGCTGGACTGGCTTATTGAGTGCACCAATCTGCAAACCAATTTTATCGCCTTCCATCGCTAAATGCTTCGGATACATACTTTCAAATAAAGAAATCACTTCATGCCCATTTGGAATTTTACTCATGATAAAACCTCCTCTATCATTTTCATTTTCTCGACTACTTCAATTCGTTTTGCCTTTGTATCTTCTGATTCTGTCGCACGCTCTATTTGCTTCAGGATATTTTGAAAGTTTTTCAGTTCATTTTCCCATTTCTCTACAAACGCATCACTTTTTTCCTTCATCAAAAATGGTCCAATAAATAACTCTGCTTGTTTGTTTTCATGATAAGGAGTTAGCGGTTCTCCTTTTTCCCCAACTAAAATCTCATAAATCTTTCCATCTTCTTTTATAATTTTTTCATGAATAAGTTCCCAACCATTTTCAATAAACCATTCACGAATATGATGTGCAGCAATATTAGGCTGTAAAATTAAACGTATTACACCATTTAGCTTTTCTTTTCCATTCTCTAAAATATCACGAATTAGCGCTCCGCCCATACCAGCAATTGTAATAACATCGACTTCTCCTGGTGTAATAACAGCTAAGCCATTTCCTTTACGAACATCTACCTTTTCTTGTAGGCCACTCTCAGCTACTGTAGCCTGTGCAGAACGGAATGGCCCATCTACCACTTCTCCCGCTACTGCCTTTGTAGCAATATTATTTATGATTGTATAGCACGGTAAATACGCATGGTCGGAACCAATATCTGCAACTGTAGATCCTACTGGAATCTCCCGCACTACTTCTTCTAATCTTTTTGAAAGCTTCACTTCATTCATTTATTTCCATTACTCCTTCTCTTGTCAGTCTGTCTCCATGATAATGAATTTACCGTAGTTGTTGCAAGTAAAGAAAAAAAACAATTCATTTATTTCATCGTATTTTAGATTGAAAGAAAAAACAAGCTCCCTGCTATAAGCAAAGAACTTGTTTTATCGGTCGTATTCCACTACATGCGAATCATACAATTCTCACGGATTAAAGGTTCACTTTATTTTTTCTTTGATAACCAATCAGCTACTTTAGAAGCCTGATCTGCTGGGATTATATTCGCTGGCATATTTCCTTTCCCTTTTGTAAGCACTTCCTTAATTTCATCTTTGGAAAGTTTCCCACCAACTTTTTGTAAGTTAGGCCCTACTGCACCTTGCAACTGATCACCATGACAGCTCGTACAACTTTGTTTCACAATATCTTCTGGTTTCGATGCCGTTTGCGCTGGTTTCCCACCATTTTTTGCATCAGCAAGCTCTTTAGATTTATGTAACCCCTGAAATGAAAATACAAACATAATGATAATGCCCAGTGCTGCAATAAGAGCGAATGGAATCAACGGATTACGTTTCATATCTCTTCTCCCCCCTCTACACCCCCGAATAGTTAGATGATTCAGTCACTTCCATTGTACTTGAAAACGTTCTATCAGAAAAGACAAAACTATCAGTTGCTAAAAATATTCCATAAATTCAGTTTATTGATTCTCTTCCTTTTATCCCATATTATTTTGATAAATATCAACGCTTCTCATCATATTTTTTGTTTTTCTACATATATTTTTGTATAGAATAAACGAAATTAATCGAAAAATCGAAAAATGAGCATTTGCAAATCAAAAGACAATTCTGTAAAATAAATTACAAGAATTGTAATCGTTACTGACAGCTAAATTTTAACAAAAATTAACAAAATAAAAAAGTTTACTTCACAAATGTGAAGTAAACTTAAAAACCCTATTCTAAGAAATCTTTTAAACGTTTGCTACGGCTTGGATGTCTTAATTTACGAAGCGCTTTTGCTTCAATTTGACGAATACGCTCTCTCGTTACGCCGAATACTTTCCCAACTTCTTCAAGCGTACGAGTTCGTCCATCATCTAAACCGAAACGAAGACGTAGAACATTTTCTTCACGATCTGTTAGTGTATCTAACACATCTTCTAATTGTTCTTTTAGCAATTCATACGCTGCATGGTCCGCAGGTGATGTTGCTTCTTGGTCTTCAATAAAATCGCCTAAATGTGAGTCATCCTCTTCACCAATTGGTGTTTCAAGAGAAACTGGCTCCTGTGCAATCTTTAAGATTTCGCGTACTTTTTCTGGAGCAAGATCCATTTCTTCTCCAATTTCTTCTGGAGATGGTTCACGTCCTAAATCTTGTAATAATTGACGCTGTACACGAATTAATTTATTAATTGTTTCAACCATATGAACGGGAATACGAATTGTTCTCGCTTGGTCTGCAATGGCACGTGTAATCGCTTGACGAATCCACCAAGTTGCATACGTACTGAATTTAAAACCTTTACGATAATCGAACTTTTCAACAGCTTTAATTAAACCCATGTTTCCTTCTTGGATTAAGTCTAAGAAGAGCATACCACGGCCTACATATCGTTTTGCAATACTTACAACAAGACGTAAATTCGCTTCCGCAAGACGGCGCTTCGCTTCTTCATCACCTTCTTCAATGCGGGTTGCAAGTCGAATTTCTTCTTCAGCAGATAGTAGATCCACACGGCCGATTTCTTTTAAATACATGCGAACAGGGTCATTGATTTTCACACCTGGTGGCACACTTAAATCATTTAAATCGAATTCTTCTTCTGTCTTTGTGATTTGGTGATTATTCGGACCTTCATCGTTGTCGCCAACTAAATCAATCCCTTGTTCACCTAAATATTCATAATATTCATCCATTTGATCAGATTCAATTTCAAATCCATTCATGCGTTCTGCAATCTCTTCATATGTAAGAACGCCACGTTTTTTTCCAAGCTCAGTGAGTTGTTCTTTCACTTGCTCAAGAGTCATATCAGTTTCAATTTGTTTAGAACGAGCTGGTTTATCAGCCATCTGTTCCCCTCCTTACGCGAGATACAAACATTCATTATAATAAAATTTTATACAAAAAGCTATCTTCTTGCTTTCTGATTTTGTAAATATGCTACATAAAATTTTGCAGCTTCTACTGGATCTGTTTTTTCCATTTGCTTTAATGCAAAAATGGTTTCCATCTTTTTAAGCTTTTGCTTGTGGCGGCTTAGCGCCTCTAAGTGACCTTGCAATATTTCATCACTGTATTCTGGATTAATGAATTCATCCGTTGAAATATTGGTGATAATATTTTTCAATTTCTCATCAGAGAGCCAGCTCAAGAAATTCCCGACTGAAGGTTCATTTCCCTTTTCATAATATGCATATAGTTCATATAAAATCCCTTTATGTTCTTCCGTATGAAAATCTTCTATATGAGGTTCAATACGGAAAGCAACTTCGGCACTTTGTAACATATGGTAAATGAGCTCTCTTTCTGCCCTTTCAAAACCTGAAAATTTCGGTTTTGCCTGAACAATTTGAGGCGACTTAGAAATTTGTTTCGTTTGTTTTTGCTGTATCTTTTGTTCTTTGCGATATTGGTGCAATTGACCTAAAAGTGTTTCCATTGAGTAAGAAAATTCTTGCGATAATGATTTTAAATACGACTCCGCTTGCATTGCATCTTGCAATAATGCTAGCTCTTTTAAAACACTTTTCACATATTCTTCTTTACCAGACTCATCTTGCAAATTTTTCCCTAAACGCAAGTAATTTATTTTGAATCCAACAAAACTTATACTAGCCTTTACAAGATTTTCAAACGCCGCTGTTCCATATTGTTGCACATATTCATCAGGATCAAGCTTATCTGGCAATGAAGTAACCTTCACATGACAACCAACTTGCGATAACAATTGTCCTGCTTTCATCGTCGCTTCTCGTCCTGCTTTATCACCATCATAGCAAAGAACAACAGTTTCAACATTACGCCGCAGAAGTTTTGCCTGTTCTTCTGTTAAAGCTGTTCCCATCGTCGCAACTGATTCTTCAATTCCGCTTTTTACAGCAGCTAATACATCAGCATATCCTTCAAATAGAACAACTTGCCCTCGTTTTCTGATAAACGGTCTTGCTTGATGGAAGTTATACAGCAATTTGCTTTTGTAAAAAATAGGTGTTTCTGGGCTGTTTAAGTATTTCGGAGTATCATCCCCCAACGCCCTTCCACTAAACGCTGCGACTTTTCCTTGTAGTGTGTGAATGGGAAACATAACCCTTCCGCGAAAACGGTCATGGTGACTGCCATCCCTTTCACTCCGCACAAGCAAGCCAGCTTGCTCCATGGTCGATAACGAAAAACCTCTTTTTTGTAATATTTTCGCTGCTGCATCCCAACCTGGAGATGCATAACCAATTTCAAACTTTGCAATCATCTCTTTTGTAATACCTCGATTTAGTAAATAAGAAAGAGCTACATTTCCCTCTTCAGTATTTACTAAAAGATGGTGATAGTATTTTTTCAAAAGTTCGTGAGCCTGTAACATAATGACACTGTCATCAGATATGTTCTCTTGTTGATCTTGTCCTGATGTATAATCTACAACCGAAATATTATTTCTTTCTCCTAGCTTTTGCACAGCTTCTATGAAAGAGAGCCCTTCCATCTTCATGAGAAATGAAAAAACATTTCCTCCCTCTCCACATCCGAAGCAATGAAAAATTTGCTTGTCTAATGAAACAGAAAATGAAGGTGAATTCTCACCGTGGAATGGACAAAGCCCAAAATAATTGCGCCCTTGCTTTCTGAGCTGAACATACTCACCAATCACTTCTACAATATCAGATGATGTCCGAATCTGTTCAACAACTTCTTCGGGAATTCTGTTCCCCATAACTCCATCTCCGTGTCGTATTTTGTATTCGATACAAATTAAAGGATTCCTTTATAATTCGACAATATTTTTTCTAAATTTATTAAAAAGCATTGTCGATCATGGGTTGAAAATGCTTTTGGACCTTTTGTGTAGGTCCCTTGTCTGCGTAACTTCGCAGATACATACCTACTATATAAAATTGTATCCATTTGCTCATCAGTCACAAATGTACCTCGTGGAGATAATACATATACTCCCTTTTTTTACAAGAAGACCAGCAAGTCCCATATCCTGTGTAATTACGAGATCTGAAGCTTTGGCGTGTTTATAGATATAAAAATCCACCTCATCTTGCTCAGAATCCACATATATCCAATTCCCTTGCTGTTTTCTCGAACGATGGGCGTAGGATGCGACAAACAAAATTTCGACATGGAATTTCATTCCGGATTACACAATTTCATCCTTCACAGGACATGCATCTGCATCAACTAGAATCTTACTGATGTTTTGCATATTTCTGTATTCTACATCCCTTCTGTGAATCCTTCCATAATGTGCGTTTTCTTGTCTAGATTTTTGTCGATTTTACGTAAATGCATACCTTTTCCGTAAATCCTATCCCTAGTTTATTCTGAAAAATTAAAGTCTAAACGTAAAATGTACCTTTTTATCACAATTTTTTATTATAATATATTTTCTCTAACTTCGCTACATATCCTTTAAAATTTTATCCGACTATTCACGGGCAGTAATACTCCCATTTCAAAATTCAGATTAAAGTAAAAGGTTAAGCGGGGGACAACCTACCCGTAAAAGCCCAAATAGTAAAGGATGAAGAACTCCACTGATTAAAGTTTTTCTTTATCTTGAGCGAAAAAAGCACATTCACCCTTGGTAAATGTGCTAAAACATTTTTTGGTTTTGCACTGCATTCACAATAATATTCGCTGTTTCCTCAATTGCCTTATTTGACACATCAATAACTTGACAGTTTATTTTACTTACTACCTTCTCAAAATGATCAATTTCTTCTTTAATACGATTGATGTTCGCATATGTTGCTCCATCACTTAACCCAAGTGATTTTAATCGTTCTTTTCGAATGTGATTTAACTTATCCGGTGTAATTTTCAAACCGAAACATTTCTCTTTTGCAACTTGATATAATTCTTCAGGCGGATCCACTTCTGGTACAAGTGGTACGTTCGCAACCTTCAATCGTTTATTATGAGCTAAATATTGTGAAAGTGGCGTCTTTGATGTACGTGATATCCCAATTAAAACGATATCAGCTTTTAAAATCCCACGTGCATCTCTACCATCATCATATTTAACAGCAAACTCAATTGCTTCAATCTTTTTAAAATATTCTTCATCTAATCTACGAACAACACCAGGTTCATACCTTGGAACTTGTCCTGTAATCTCTTCGATTTGATCGATAAGAGGCCCGATAATGTCATATGCCTCTACACCCTCTTTTGCCGCTTCTGCTAACAAATACTGACGCATTTCTGGTTTTACTAACGTAAAGCAAATAAGCGCTCGATTACTTTTCGCAATTGAAATTACCTCTTTTAATGTCCCTGTATCTTCCACATACGGTACACGTCTAATATCAGGAGCAAATGGAAACTGTCCCATTGCAGCTCGAACAACTAAATCAGCCGTCTCTCCAACAGAGTCAGATACGACATATACGATTTTATTATCCATTACATTACCTCACTTTAAACAAATTACACTTATTCATTGTTTACTAAATTTACAAACGCACGCGTAATATTTGTTTTTGTAATTCGACCAACAACTTCTAACCCTTGTTTCGTGTCTTTTACCACTGGTACAGCATCAATCTGTCTTTCTATTAATTCCATCGCAACATCATATAGAGAATCCTCTCTACGGCACATTGCGATGTTTGGCATCCTTGTCATGATAATATTAACCGGAAGCGATGTTAAATCCTGCTTTCCTAAGCTTGCACGTAATAAATCTTTACGAGAAACTACCCCAACTAGAAGCGTCGCTTGATCTACAACAAATAAAGTACCAACATCTTCTAAAAACATGGTACAAATCGCATCGTATACGGAAATATTTTTATCAATTACAACCGGTCTAGATTGATAATCTTGTACCTTAACTTTCTTAACAGCTTCTGATAATAACTGTCCCCCAGTTTTCCCTGTATAAAAATAACCGACACGTGGACGTGCTTCTAAATAACCTGCCATCGTTAAAATCGCTAAGTCAGGTCTTAATGTTGCACGTGTTAAATTTAATTGTGCCGCAATTGATTCCCCTGTAATAGGACCGTGATCTTTTACAATCTGAATGATATGTTCTTGCCGTTTATTCAGTTCTATGATAATCACCACCTTCAATGCAAAACGAAAAAAGTTATACTATCTCTTAAATATTATATACTAAATATGCTTTTTGAAAAAGAAAGTATGTAAAAAGGACCTATATATGGTCCTCATTATATTTGAAATTTATCAAGTTGTTCAAGAAAACGCCTTGATTTCAAATAGATTCCGCAATATTCATCATAATATGTATTTAATACTGTACGTATTTGCCGCTTCGTTCCATCCTTAACAGATACATTACCAAGGCGAGCTAAATCAAAATGATAAAAGAGACGTAGCAATTTATGAACAGCCTCTCCCACCGGAATACGGTATGGATCTTGCTGCGCATGACGCGAGCACAGAAAACCGCCTTCTCGGACAGAGAAGGCGACAAAATCTGCTTCTTGGTGACAAATTGCACATGTATCAAAGTATGGATGCATCCCTAGTACTGGGAGCATTTTCGTTTGATAAATTAAAGACAATACTTCAGCATCAACACCCTCACACATATAGTGCAACGTTTGATGTAACATTTCAAATAAATACGGATTATGTTTCTTATCTTCAGTTGCTTTATCGGTCAATTCCACGATAAATGATGCATAAGCAGTTAAAAATATATCTTCACGAATTTCTTTCATAGATGAAATTATTTCACCTTGTTGCAAAGTCCCAAGTCCAGACCCCATTTGAATCAGAAAGTGACCGTGCATCATAAGTTGCGAAATAGATGCTAACCTACTTTTCGGTTTTTTCGCCCCTCTTGCCATTGCACTTACCTTTCCAAGCTCACGGGAGAATATCGTAACAATTTTATTCGTTTCTCCGTAATCTGTTGTCCGGATGACAATTCCCTCAACTTTTTGAAACATGTTTGTCACCATCCAAGGTTTGAACAAAACGGGTCAAGAAATTGGAGAATCTAGATGCGCTAGCTCCTCTTCATGTTGATCCATCTCATCGTTTACGTCTTTTTCCATTTCTTTCAAAAGCAAATACGTTTCAATGCTTCCTGTTTTGGAGAAAAACTTCCAGGTAAAATCTAGCATAAGAATCCACCTTTCTCAGTAAGCGTAGCATATAAACCAATTTCTTTTGTTGTTATTAAAATGACCCATTTTGTCCATTTTCATGTGAGAAAAATTTTCCTAATTTCTATTAATACTCATCTTCACGGAAACCAAGATCGCGAAGTTGCGACATTTTATTACGCCAATCTTTTTGTACTTTCACCCACACTTCTAAGAATACTTTTGAACCAAGAAGTGCTTCAATATCAAAGCGAGCTCGCTTTCCAACTTCTTTCAGCATCTTCCCTTGTTTTCCGATAATAATTCCTTTTTGCGATGGACGCTCTACAATAATTGTCGCATTCACATAGACCGCTCCACCTTCACGCTTTTGAATCGCATCAATCACAACCGCTACCGAATGTGGTACTTCCTCACGTGTTAAATGAAGTACCTTTTCACGAATAAGCTCAGCAATAATAAATCGCTCTGGATGATCCGTTACTTGGTTGTCTGGATAGTATTGTGGTCCTTCAGGTAAATATTTTTTAATCGCACCGATTAACGCCTCAACATTATTACCATCCAATGCAGAAATCGGAACAATTTCTGCAAATTCATGTAACTTACGATATTGATCAATTAATTCCAGCAATTGTTCCGGATGAACTTGGTCAATTTTATTGATTACTAGAAATACCGGTTGCTTTGTTTCTTGTAATTTTTCGATAATAAACTCTTCACCACGACCAAAACCTTCAGCAGCATTGACCATAAATAATACAATGTCAACTTCTTTTAATGTCGTTTGTGCCATTTTCACCATAAAATCGCCTAATTTATGCTTCGGCTTATGTATTCCTGGCGTATCAATAAAGATAACTTGTGAATCATTTTCTGTGTATACACCTTGAATTTTATTACGAGTTGTTTGTGGTTTGTCGCTCATAATTGCAATTTTTTGACCGATAATTCGATTTAAAAATGTAGACTTTCCAACATTTGGTCTTCCAATTATAGAGACAAAACCTGATTTATAACCTTTTCTATTCATGTAAATCCTCCGCTAAAAATGCTCCTGGTAACAATTCTCCAACTGTTGTCTCCTGAACGTCACCATGTAAATTTGATAAGTATACTTTCGTATCCTGTTTACATAATTCTATCATAACTTGACGGCACGCTCCACAAGGAGGTACTGGACGCTTCGTATCCGCTACTACCGCAATGGCTACAAATGCTTTATCTCCTTCAGAAACTGCTTTGAATAAAGCTGTTCTTTCTGCACAATTACATAATCCATATGATGCATTTTCAACATTACATCCTCGGTATACTTTTCCATCTTCCGTTAATAATGCTGCACCTACTTGAAACTTAGAATATGGTACATACGCTTGTTTACGCGCTTCGATTGCTTCTTGAATTAATTCTTTGCTGTTCATGCTCTCGCATCCTTTCCATTCACAATTGTGAAAAGATAAAATGAAACTTTCATTAACGGCGTTCTTAACGCTACCAAAGCATAACAAAAGCTTTGGAATGCAACTATACCATATAAGGTAAAAAGATAATAGCACCAATTATAACAGCTATAACAGTAAATAATAGCACTGCACCAGCAGCAACATCCTTTGCAATTTTCGCAAATGGTTTAAAATCCGCTGTGACTAAATCAACTGTTTTTTCAACTGCCGTATTGACCATTTCCAAACCCATGACAATTCCAATTGTAATGAGTAATATGAGCCATTCCGTTCTCGTTACACGGAAATAAAAGCCGCAGCATATAACAATAACTGCGGCCAAAAAATGAATTTTCATATTTCGTTCGTGACGAAGACAAAAGTATATACCAGCTATAGCATATCCAAAACTATTTATAAGTTTTCCTTTTTTCATCTACCTAATCCGAACGCCTCTAAAATTTCTTTTTGCTTTCCAAACATTTCTTTTTCGTCTTCATCTGTCATATGATCATAACCAAGTAAATGCAAGAATCCATGCAACGCTAAAAATCCTAATTCACGATCAAAGGAATGCCCATATTCTTCAGCCTGTTCTTTCGCTCTTGGAATAGAAATAATAAGATCTCCTAGCATACGCGGCATTTCCGCGCCAACGATCTCCATCTCTCCTTCTCCCATATCCTCCATTGCAAAAGAAATAACGTCTGTCGGTTGATCTTTGTCGCGATAATCACGATTAATTTCTTGAATACGTTCATTATCAACAAATGTAACAGAAAGCTCTGTTCCATCTTCTACGTTCTCCATTCGTGCAGCTTGCTCTAGCAAATCGCAAATCATATTCACATATTCTTCTTTCACTTCTTCTGTTTCATCAAAAAAATCTATTAATAAACTCATTCTGTCCCCTTTTCTTCCGGCGGTTCCGGATATTTAATACGAGAATGAAAAATACCATTTAACGTTTCACATAAAGTTTTCCCAACAATTTGTAATTCTTTAAATGTCAAATTACATTCACTAAATTGTCCATCCTGCAAACGATCTTTTATAATACTTTGTACTAAATTATTAATTTGTTCTGGTGTCGGATGGTTCATAGAACGCACTGCTGCTTCGACGCTATCCGCAATCCCAACAATTGCAGACTCTTTTGACGTCGCTTTTGATCCTGGATAACGGAACATTTTTTCTGTATATCTCTCTTTATCTTCTTTAATCGCTTTATAGTAAAAATATTTAAGTAATGTCGTTCCATGATGCTGTCCTGCAATATCAATAATTTCTTGCGGAATATGGTGTTCTTCTAACATTTTTACTCCATTTGTCACATGAGCAATAATAATATCTCTGCTCATTTCAGGATCTAATTTATCATGCGGGTTTTCAATCCCCATTTGGTTTTCTATAAAGAAATGAGGCTGCACTGTTTTCCCAATATCGTGATAATACGCACCAACACGTGCTAAAACTCCATTTGCTCCAACAGCCTCACAAGCTGCCTCAGAAAGGTTAGCAACCATAACGCTATGATGATATGTTCCCGGTGCTTCTAGTAAAATTTTACGAAGGAGCGGATGATTCGGGCTTGAAAGCTCCATAAGCTTCATACTTGATACAATTCCAAGACCACTTTCTAAATACGGTAAAATCCCCATAGCTAAAATGGATGAGATGATACCAGAAGCAGCAGCCATTAATAATTGTGAACCAATTTCAAGCGGCGAGAAGTTTCCATTACGCAAAAGTAATAGCGCAGCTAATACAACTACATTTAGAACAGAAACAAGGATGCCCGCTTGTAAGATCATCGAACGTCGATTTTTCTCTCTCAAAAAGATACTAACCGATAACGAGCTTAATAAAACATAAATACCTACACTATAATTCAGTGTACTCGTTACACCTTCATTAAACATAATACTCCCACATACAGAGAAGATCATACTTGTTATAAAAACAAAACGATCACCAATCATTAATTTTACTAGTATTGTTCCCATCGCGACCGGAACAACATATGCGATACCGGCATATTCCAACTTTTGAAACAAACTAATGATTTTCATCAAAACGACTGTAATCGCTACAATTGTTGTATAAGCTAAAATATATGGTTTTTCTTCTCTTTTCAATTTTAAAAACGATTCAAATTGCTTATGCATAAAGAATAGGAGTACACCAATAATGATTGCTAATCCTACAAATGGCTGAAATGTATTTCCTTGTTCAAGAAGCCCAACTAATTTCAATTGATCGTATACTTCTCTTGTAATCGTGTCGCCTTCCTTCACAAGAATTTGCCCTTGAAGAATATAAACTGGCGCAACTGCATCTTCCGCTACTTTTTTCCGGTCTTTTGTAGCAGTTGAATCATAGAAATAATTTGCTTCAATTGCATATTTCCCAAGTACGTTAAGTGCGTCTTTTAAATCGCTATTCACATTAACATTGCGTATTTCATTGACAAATCGTTCTCTCGCATCATTTTCTTCATTCATTTTAATGTGAGTACTCATAATATTATTAATCGCTGTTACCATAGCATCTCTTGCTAATGACAATTGATCTGGTCCAGCATTTACAAACTGTAACAACACAGAATCAGATAAACTTTTTGTTAAATCTGTAGGCAATTTCTTCTTTAATTTCTCCAATCGTTCTGCAGCAGAAATCCTTTTCTGTTCATCAGGACCAGCAGCCTTCGTGTCAGCTTCCACTTCTTCTATCGCTAAAAAGACAGAGTTTACAATATCTACTTTATTTTGCTTGTATTCACTTCGATATGTATATTGGTCCTCTACCTTTTGAGCAGCTTCTCTCTTCTTTCTATCCGTCGTTACTTTATCTTCGATTTTGATAGGAGAGTGGATTGTTTGTTTCGAAATAGAGAGCATTTTAACATCTAGTTGCTCTGGTTTCACATTGTTCATGAGTGCAAAAAACAGTACCGCTCCTAATAAAATATAAGAAATCCAGCTTAATTTTTTCGAATGTTGTATGTTACGAAACCACCTAGAAATTTCTTGAGATCTTGACATGATTTCAATACCTTCTCCTCTCCAGACATAAAGTGAATCTTTAATCAACGGGAGTTTTTTATCCCCACCAATGATTAACCCCCACCAATCGGGCTTTTTATAAGCAGGCTTCTACATTGCACTGCACATTCACAAGTAAATGAATCTACTTGTCCACCCTTTAATGATAGTAAAAAATAGGCTATTCGCCAACCCTTTCATCTATCTCTACCATACAAAAAGAAATGATCCTTACAAATAGGATCATTCCATTTTATCATATGCCTCGATAATCCGCTGCACAAGGGGATGTCTTACAACGTCCGATTGCTCTAATTTAACAAATGAAATCCCTGATACACCTGATAGAACATTCGCAGCAATTGAAAGTCCCGACTTTACCCCCTGCGGTAAATCAACCTGCGACGGATCGCCAGTAACAACCATTTTCGAACTAAAACCTAGGCGAGTTAAAAACATTTTAATTTGAGCACCAGTTGTATTTTGAGCTTCATCTAAAATAACGAAAGAATCATCCAGCGTACGTCCCCTCATATATGCAAGAGGTGCAATTTCAATCGTTCCTCTCTCTAGCATACGCTGTGTATATTCTTGCCCAAGAATATCATGAAGCGCATCGTATAAAGGACGTAAATAAGGGTCTACCTTTTCTTTTAAATCACCTGGTAAAAAACCTAAGCTTTCCCCTGCTTCTACAGCTGGTCTTGTTAAAATAATCTTTTTTACATACCCTTGCTTTAATGCTCGTACAGCCATTACCACAGCTAAATATGTCTTCCCTGTACCAGCAGGCCCTATTCCAAATACAATATCATTCTTCTTCATCGCATGAATGTACTGTCTTTGCCCCATTGTTTTCACACGGATGGATTTACCTTTTGCTGTTTTAAAGATCTCCTCTTCATATAGCTCTTCAAAATGAGTTATTTTCCCTTGACGGCCAAGCTGAATTGCATATGCAACATCTCGTTCCGAGATTGATACACCTTTACGAATAACAGCAAGTAATTGCTGTAAAATTTTTTCAACAAGCGCCACGGTTTCATCTGTTCCAGATACACGAACAGATTCACCTCGCGTTACGATAGATACGGCAAGTTCTCGTTCAATTACTTTTAAATGTGCATCATTTACTCCAAATAGAGCAATTGCTTCATTAGGATTTTCCACTTGTTGATTCATTTCTATTAATTGTTCTGCCATTACTCAGTCTCCTTGAATATCGGATTCAGATATCGGTTGTGGCTCTGCAATATTTTCAATCACTGTATAATGTAATGTTACTCTTAGATGATTCGCCTCAACCTCGTTGTGCAAAATCTTATCACTTACAATCATAGCATGTTCATCCAATTTTTTCTTTAGTTCTTTTTCAGCCATTTCTTTCGCTACTCGCATTGCTTGTTTTTCTGTATATTCACGATTCGCTTCTTCCTCTTCACGCACAATTTCCCTTTCATAGGAAATAGGCAATATAAAACCAAACAGTTTCACATCATGTTTGACATTTTCAGTACGAGACCGCTTATACTTATCATGCTGAAATCCCCATATTTTTATTTTAACACTTCCAAGACGAAGATAATGCTCATTATATGAATTTCCTGTATACACTTGAAATGTTGTTTTTAAAGGAACTGTCACTTCAGATTCATACCACGTTTCTCCATATACAATTCCTTTAGCAGAAACAATCGTTGGATTATCCTCTTTTCCAAACATCCCTGACACAAGAAGTTGTCCCTTTTGCACATAATCATTTTTCATTACAACTGGTTTTCCAGTTTCCACAAATGTTTTTGTAATGATTGCCTCTTTTTTGGCAACTAAATTTTGTGGTTTTTGCTCTTTCTCCTTCTCCGGCTCATTTTTTTCAACAATTTTAAAATGATATGTTGTCCCCTTTATCTCTAGGCCAGCCCATGTAATCGCATTAATATTATCTGTCAAATGACGCTGAACATCTTCTACATTCGGCATTTGAAATTGCAGTCTTCCTTTTTTAATGCCCATTTTATCCAATTCTTTTATAAGAATATATTCCGTTTCCGGTTTTGCCCCTGTAATCTCGATTTTCCAGACCATATTTGATAAAGCAATCATACCGAAAAAAAAGATAAGAAAACCGATTAAAAAACCACTATTCTTAAGCAAACGCTTATTCCAAAACGGAAAACCCAAACGTCCAATAAAGTATAGCTTACATTCATTTTTTCGATAGATCGGTCTCAGTCGCTTCACATCACGAAGCAACATACAAAATACTAATGTATCTTCTGCAATCTTCTTTACATCCCATACGACTAAATTTCTGCGCACACATTCATTAATAAAACGCTCCGCTCCTCTACCTTCAATTCGAACCTTCACATACCCAAGCCATCGTGTGAACCATTGATTTTTCATCGTCCGTCCCACTACCTTTCTCAAAAGCACAAATGTTACGCCACTATTTTCGTAGTGCTTTCTTCAGCTTTTAACATTCAAATAGCTCGTATCAAACGAAATAAGAAGAAAAACTTCACTAATGGAAGTTTCATTATAATTTATCTTTCTTCTCATTTTCTAAAAACGTTACTTGTTCAATAATCCCTTCAAGCAAAAGCTCTTCTGGAAGAATTGTTTTAATAACAAACGATTGCCCTTTTATTAATAGTTGACCATGTTTTAATAACAACCGCACTTCTTTATCTGTAAATACTAATAACCCTCGATGATTTTCTATATAAATATGTACTTGCCCGACAAGGGTAATACGAGGTAGATCCATTAGTACATCCACTGGTAGGTCTATTTGCTTGGTTAGCCAATTTTTCATTTGCACTAATTTCTTCATCTCCAAGACCCCCCTCTCATCCCATATGTATGAAAAAAGAGCTTGTAATATCACGTCCAAAAAGAAAAAAGCATAAAAAAACGTCTCATTTCTCATGAGACGCTTTTTTATGCTAATAGCTGTGCAACCAGCTTATTCACTTGTGATCCGTCTGCTTTACCTTTTACTTTCGGCATAACAGCACTCATCACTTTACCCATATCTGCCTTAGAAGCAGCACCAACTTCAGAAATAACTTGCTTAACTACATTCACTAGCTCTTCTTCTGTTAGTTGTTCAGGTAAATACGTATTTAAAATCTGAATTTCATTTTGCAGTTTATCAACAAGGTCATCACGACCCGCTTTTTTAAATTCAAGGAGGGAGTCCTTATGCTGTTTTACTTCACGAGTTAAAACTGTTAATTCCTCTTCTTCAGTAAGAGTATGTTGCAGTTTAATTCCTTCATTTTGCAAAGCAGCCTTAACCATACGAATAACGGTTAATTTTTCTTTTTGTTTATTCTTCATCGCTTGTTTCATATCATCGTTTAAACGACCGAGAAGACTCATAACTTACACCCTCTCTTAGAATTTACGCTTTCTTGCCGCTTCAGACTTCTTCTTACGTTTTACACTTGGTTTTTCATAAAACTCGCGCTTTCTTGCTTCAGCAAGTGTACCAGTTTTAGAAACCGATCTTTTAAAACGGCGAAGTGCATCCTCCAAAGACTCGTTTTTACGAACGACTGTTTTTGACATTCTCTTTCCCTCCCTCCGAAACATCACACTTACATACTAACTTCAGCATGCAAAAAGAAACACTTCTTCAGCATGTCTTTTACGATTATAATACATTTTGTTACTTCAGGTCAACTATTTGACAGAATAAAAGAAGAGTAGATGCCCTTCTTCTATCTAAATTTGTTCAAATCATACATTACAGCTAATGTATATTTTATTTTTTGAACAATTCAATCCATCTAGCTATAATAGCTAGATGGATTCGTTTCTTTTACCTTCCATACAAGAAGATAACAAGCTTATCAGATAGGACTAAACAGTCGGCTCCGCTTTTAAATTAATAATCCGTTGTTGTTGTTTTCCCACTTACTAGTGCAACACCAGCACTTGTACCAATACGTGTTGCTCCCGCTTCTACCATCGCGTCCATATCTTCTCCGTTACGAACACCACCAGAAGCTTTCACACCGATTTCTGGCCCAACTGTTTTTCTCATTAGTGCTACATCTTCTACTGTTGCCCCGCCCGTTGAGAAGCCAGTCGATGTTTTTACAAAATCTACACCTGCTTTTACAGATAATTCACAAGCACGAACTTTTTCTTCTTCTGTTAATAAGCATGTTTCAATAATAATTTTTACAAGCGCTTTTCCTTTTGCAGCTTCTACAACCGCACGAACGTCGCGCTCTACTAATTCATCATTTTTATCTTTTAATGCACCAATATTAATTACCATATCAACTTCTGTTGCACCTTTTGCAATTGCATCTTGCGTTTCAAACGCTTTTGTTTCTGGTGTATTTGCTCCAAGAGGGAAACCGATTACTGTACAAACTTTTACATCTGTACCTTTTAATAATTCTGCTGCAGTTTCAACCCAAGTAGGGTTTACACATACAGACGCGAAGTCATGTTTCTTTGCTTCCTCACATAATGTAACAATCGCTGATTTTTTTGTATCCGGTTTTAATAATGTGTGGTCAATTAACTTTGCATAGTTCATTTTTCATATGCCCCTTTCTTCACTACACGGTTGTCTGACAACCATAACGGTTAGCATTATAGCATGAAATATTACAACTTCATATCTTAACTTCTCCAGCAAAGAAAAAAGCATGCAAACCCTTTTCGTTTGCATGCTTTTCTCTTACGCACTTGCTGATTCTTTTTTCACATCATCTTCAAGAACACGAACAAATTGCGCTTCGTTATATGGGTAACCAGCTTTTGTAATTTTCACTTTTACTAGTTTGCCGATTAATTCTTCAGATCCTTCAAACACAACTTTTAAATAGTTATCTGTATAACCTACATATAATCCTTCACGATCGCCGTCTTTGAAAGGCTCTTCTGGAATAATCTCAAGAACTTCACCTTCAAATTGAGATGCGTATTCTTTCGCTAACTGATTCGATAATTCAATTAAACGATGAACACGATCATTTTTTACTTCTTCAGGAATTTGGTCATCCATACGAGCCGCAGGTGTTCCTGTACGTTTTGAATAAGGGAACACGTGCAATTCAGAGAAACGGTTTTCTTTAATGAAATTGTATGTTTCCATAAATTCTTCTTCCGTTTCACCAGGGAAGCCAACAATTACATCGGATGTAATCGCAAGGCCTGGTAACGCTTCTTTCAAGCGATCTAAACGCTCTTGGAAAAATTCCATCGTATACTTACGGCGCATACGTTTTAATACAGTGTTAGAACCTGATTGTAGTGGAATGTGCAAATGACGGACAACTACTTCAGATTTATCTAATACTTCAATTACTTCATCTGAAATTTGACTCGCTTCAATTGAAGAAATACGAAGACGTTTCAAGCCACTTACCTCTGCTTCCATATCGCGAAGCAATCCAGCTAAATTGTAGTTTTTCATGTCTTCCCCATATCCACCTGTGTGAATACCAGTTAAGACGATTTCTTTATAACCTGCATCCACTAATTGCTGCGCTTGGTGAATAACTTCTTTTCCATCACGAGAACGCATTAAACCACGTGCCCAAGGAATAATACAGAACGTACAGAAATTATTACAACCTTCTTGTATTTTTAAAGATGCACGTGTACGGTCAGTGAAATACGGTACATCAAGCTCTTCATATACACGTGTTTTCATAATGTTACGGACAGCATTGATTGGTTGACGTTCTTTACGGAACTCTTCAATATACCCTAGCATTTTCTCACGATCTTGCGTACCAACAACGATATCTACGCCTGGAATCGCCATAATTTCCGCTGGAGATGTTTGTGCGTAACATCCTGTTACACAAATAACAGCGTCTGGATTTTGACGTACAGCACGTCGAATAACTTGACGGCTTTTTTTGTCTCCAGTATTTGTTACTGTACATGTATTGATTACATACACATCAGCTTTCTTTTCATATTCAGTTCTTTCATAACCACCTTGTTTAAACAATTGCCAAATTGCTTCTGTTTCATAGTGGTTTACTTTACAACCTAACGTGTGAAACGCAACAGTTGCCATTGATCATCACCCCATCAATTCAAAATGATAAGAAGCGGCACTTAACGCATAAAGCGGCGCCGTTTCTGTTCGTAAAATCCTCGGCCCTAAACTACATGGTATAAACTTATGTTCACGAAGCGCAGAAATTTCTTCCTCAGATAAACCACCTTCTGGGCCAAATACAACCAACAGTTTTTGACCACGTTCAAGTGCCGTTAAAGCCTTCGCAAAATTAGCTTTTTCGCCTTGCTTTGCTTCCTCTTCATACGCAACAAGACAAACATCATAATCACTGCTCATCGCAAGCAATTGTTTAAATGATGCCGGAGCATGTACAGCTGGAATTTCACTTCTATGCGATTGCTCTGCAGCTTCTTTCACAATTTTTTTCAAGCGTTCAACTTTTTTATCTGCTTTTTTTGCATCCCATTTTACAATAGAACGAGATGCTTGAAATGGTAAAAATGCGGCCGCCCCAAGCTCAGTTCCTTTTTGAAAAATTAACTCTAGCTTGTCTCCTTTTGGCAGTCCACTTGCAATCGTCACGAACACTGGCAGTTCACTTGACGTCTCTACCCATTCTACAATAGCACTATCCACAAATTCACTGGTAATTTCAGCAATTGTACACATTGCTGTTTTACCGTTTACACAGCAATAAATGTGATCACCAACTGACATGCGCATCACTCTTGCGATATGATGTACATCATCACCTACAATACGAATACTTGCATCATTTACATACTTCTCTTCTACAAAATAACGTTGCATCTCATCACCTTAGTAAAGTTTCGTTCCTTTCGTAAGTCCTCCCTTACGAAAAGAACGAAACGTTATCATTTTAATATAACAAACGGCAAGTCTCTCACTTCATATAGCGAGAGACTCTTTCGTTCATTATTAACATAAATTATATATTACGCATTTCGTGCAATGATTGCTACCCAATCTTCCATTCTTAACACTTCTTCAATTGTAAATCCCGCTTTTTCTAACGCCTCAGAGATTACTTTTTCTTTTGCTCCAATAATACCAGATGTAATAAATAGTCCACCCTGTTTTACAACTCTCGCTGCGTCTTCAGGGAATAGAAGAATAATTTCTGCAAGTAAATTTGCTACAATCAAATCTACTGGTCCTTCAATACCTTCTAATAAACTATTTTGTCCGACAGATACGATACCGTCCGTTTTATTTAAACGAACATTCATCTCCGCACTTTCAACTGCAACTGGATCTAAATCATACGCTTGAACAGATGCTGCACCTAATTTTGCTGCAGCAATACTTAATACACCAGAACCTGTTCCAACATCAATTACGGTATTACCTGGCTGCACTGTTTTCTCTAACGCACGAATACACATCGTTGTTGTTGGATGTGTCCCTGTACCAAATGCCATCCCTGGATCTAATTCAATAATTTTTTCATCTGGAGAAGAAGGTATATATTCTTCCCAAGTTGGCACAATTGTGAATGTATCAGAAATTTGAACTGGATGATAATATTTTTTCCAAGCAGTAGCCCAGTCTTCCTCATCGACTTCATTAATCGTAATATTTCCTGTACCAATTTCGATGTCGAAAGATGGAAGTACATCAATAGATGATTTTACACTCGCAACTGTTTCATGTAAAGAATCCGTTTGTGGGAAATATGCTTTTATTAACACACCATCTTCTGGATATTCAGATGGATTGAGCGCATAAATTTCACCATACTGTTGCTCACGCTCTTTTGTTAACTCTGCCGGGTCTTCAATCGCTACACCGCTAGCACCTGCTTCGTGTAAAATATGAGAAACAGCTTCTACTGCTTCCTCTGTTGTATGAATACTAATTTCTGACCATTTCACAATTTACCAACTCCATTTTTTATTTCCATTATTCCCCTTTAAAAGCTCGTTTAAGCTTTCCAAATAGGCTATCATCTTGATCTTCTTGTCCTGCAAATTCACGTAATAATTCTTTTTGATGTGATGTTAATTTCGTTGGTACAACAACACGAACAACTACATATTGATCACCTTGGCCATATCCACGTACATTTGGAGCGCCTTTTCCTTTTAGGCGGAATTCCGTTCCTGTTTGCGTTCCTGCTGGTATTTTCAATTTCACTTTTCCATGAACAGTTGGAACTTCCACTTCAGCACCAAGCGCTACTTGCGTGAATGTTAATGGCATTTCACAAATAATATGATCGCCATCACGCTCGAAGAACTCATGGTCTCTTACATGAACAACAACATATAAATCACCAGCCGGCCCACCGTTTACACCCGCTTCACCTTTACCAGACACACGGATTTGTTGACCATTATCAATACCCGCTGGAATTTTAACGTTAATTTTTTTACGTTTACGTACTTTTCCAGAGCCATGACATGTTGTACATTTCTCTTTAATCATTTGACCTGTTCCTGAACAATGTTTACACGCTTGACGATTTACAATACGACCAAATGGTGTATTTTGTTCTACGCTCACTTGACCTGTTCCTGAACAATGTTTACATGTTTCTTTTGAAGTTCCTGGTTTCGCCCCAGCGCCTTGACATGTGTCACATGGGTCTTCAACTGGAATTTCAACATTTAATTCCTTACCAAAAATCGCTTCTTCAAAGTTTAAAGTAACTTGATATTGCAAGTCAGCACCTTGACGCGGTGCATTTGGATCACGGCGTCTGCCGCCACCTCCGCCAAAGAATGAGCTGAAAATGTCTTCAAATCCGAATCCACCACCAAAGTCTCCACCGCCGAAGCCGCCAAAACCCTGATTTGGATCAGCATGACCAAATTGATCGTACTGCGCACGTTTCTGATCGTCACTTAAAACTTCATACGCTTCTTGTACTTCTTTAAACTTTTCAATTGCATTTTCTTCTTTGCTTACGTCTGGATGATATTTTTTAGCCAAACGACGGTATGCTTTTTTGATTTCATCTTTTGAAGCGCCCTTGCTAAGGCCGAGCACCTCATAATAATCTCTTTTATTCATAAATTTGTAACCCCCGAATCTTTCACATAAACGTAATTTTAACACCGAAAGAAAGTGCTTTGCAACAAAGTTTCCTCACTTACAGTATGCAAAAAGAAAAACTTAAGACTCTCATATGAAAGAGCTAACCTGCCCGAAGCACTTTCTTCATTCATGAAAAAAGCCAAAGCCAAGGCACGCTTGACTTTGACTTTTTGTCATCTTACTTATGTTTTTTTACTTTATTACTTATCTTCTTTTACTTCTTCAAACTCAGCGTCAACTACGTTGTCATTTTTTGCACTAGCGTTACCTTGTGTACCTTCTGCTTGCTGAGCACCAGCAGCTGCTTGAGCTTGTTCATATAATTTTACAGTAAGTTGTTGTACGATTTCTTGAAGTGCATCTTTTTTCGCACGAATTTCATCAAGATCATTTTTCTCGATTGCTGCTTGTAATGCTTCTTTTGCTTCTGTTGCTTTCGCTACCTCAGCTGCATCTACTTTACCTTCTAAATCTTTTACAACTTTATCTGTTTGGAATACAAGTTGGTCAGCTTCATTACGAAGTTCAACTTCTTCCTTACGCTTTTGGTCAGCATCAGCATTTGCTTCAGCTTCTTTTACCATACGATCTACTTCTTCATCAGAAAGACCTGAAGAAGATTGGATTGTAATTGTTTGTTCTTTACTTGTTCCTAAGTCTTTTGCACGTACATTTACGATACCGTTCGCATCAATATCGAATGTTACTTCGATTTGCGGAATACCACGTGGTGCTGGTGGGATATCTGTTAATTGGAAGCGACCTAGTGTTTTGTTGTCAGCTGACATTGGACGCTCACCTTGCAATACGTGAATGTCTACTGCAGGCTGGTTATCAGCAGCAGTTGAGAACACTTGTGACTTACTTGTTGGAATTGTTGTGTTACGCTCGATTAACTTCGTGAATACGCCACCCATAGTTTCGATACCTAAAGAAAGTGGAGTTACGTCTAATAATAGAACGCCTTTTACATCACCAGTAAGTACACCGCCCTGAACTGCAGCACCTAACGCTACAACTTCATCAGGGTTAACGCCTTTATATGGTTCTTTACCAGTTTCACGTTTAATTGCTTCTTGTACAGCTGGGATACGAGTAGAACCACCAACAAGAATAACTTTATCTAATTCACTTGGAGAAAGACCAGCATCTTTTAATGCACGACGAGTTGGCTCTAATGTTCTTTCAACAAGGTTAGCTGAAAGTTCTTCGAATTTCGCTCTTGTTAAGTTTAATTCTAAGTGTAATGGACCAGCAGCCCCAGCACTAATGAATGGTAATGAAATTTGTGTTTGTGTTACACCTGAAAGATCTTTTTTCGCTTTTTCAGCTGCATCTTTCAAACGTTGAAGTGCCATTTTATCTTGGCTTAAATCAATGTTATTTTCTTTTTTGAATTCAGCTACTAAATGATCGATGATAACTTGGTCAAAGTCGTCACCACCAAGACGGTTGTCACCCGCAGTTGAAATAACTTCAAATGTTCCATCTGCTAACTCAAGAATAGATACGTCGAATGTACCGCCACCTAAGTCATATACTAGAACTTTTTGTTCTTCGTCTTGTTTTTCTAAACCGTAAGCAAGCGCAGCTGCTGTTGGTTCATTAATAATACGTTCTACTTCTAAACCAGCAATACGGCCAGCGTCTTTTGTTGCTTGGCGTTCTGCATCGTTGAAGTATGCTGGCACTGTGATAACAGCTTTCGTTACTGTTTCACCTAAGTACGCTTCAGCAGAAGCTTTTAAGTTTTGTAAAATGATTGCAGAAATTTCTTGAGGTGTGTAGTTTTTACCTTCAACTTCTACTTTGTAGTCTGTACCCATATGACGTTTAACAGACATGATTGTATTTGGGTTTGTAATCGCTTGACGCTTCGCTACTTCCCCAACTTGACGCTCTTCATTTTTGAAAGCTACAACAGAAGGTGTTGTACGGTTCCCTTCTGGATTTGGAATAACCTTTGGTTCTCCACCTTCCATAACAGCTACACAAGAGTTTGTTGTACCTAAGTCAATACCGATAATTTTACTCATGGCGAAACCTCCTACATTTATGTAAATTATTGATTTACTTTTACCATTGATGGGCGAATCACACGGTCTTTCAGTTTATAACCTTTTTGGAATTCTTCCACAACCGCATTTGATTCAAACTCGCTGTCTTCTACTTGCATAACAGCTTGATGTTCATGCGGATCAAACTGTTTACCAACAGCTTCAATCGCTTCAACACCTTCTTTAGTCAGCGCTTCTAGCAATTGACGATATACCATTTCCATCCCTTGTAATAAGGACTTCATCTGCTCGTCGCTCGCTTCCACTTGCATCGCTCTTTCAAAGTTATCAAGAGCTGGCAAAATATCTGACACAAGGCTTTGCGATCTATATTTTTCAGCCGCTTGCTTATCCAGTTGAACACGGCGCTTATAGTTTTCAAAATCAGCTTGTAGACGTAGTGTGCGACCTTCCGTTTCCGTCAATTTCGCTTGCAATCCATCTACTTTTTCTTGTAAAAGAGCCGCTTCACTTTTTTCTTCTACTACAGTTTCTTCACTGTTTTCTGCTGTAATAGATTCCTCAGTTTGCGTTTCTTTCGCTTCTTCAACTACTTGTTCGTTACGCTCTTCCACAACTTTCACCTCCTTAAAAGGCACCAGAGCTCATGCTTAACATGAGCGTCCAAGCATAGTTTTTATGTTACACACCAGCAATGACAATGTTCATCGCTCGAGCGAATTTATTATTTTGATTTATACAATCCATTTAGCCCATCTGTAAATTGTCTTGAAAACAATTGTAACAGACTAATTACGCGAGAATACTGCATTCTCGTTGGACCTAGGATCGCGATTGTTCCAATCTGTTCTTCGCCAATGGAATAGGTTGCAGAAATTAAACTACAATCTTCCATAGCCGTCGAAGAATTTTCTCGACCGATTTTCACTTGAATCCCGACTTGTTTATTACGCAAAATATCGTAAAATTCAGCTTCATTATCAATCATAGTCAGCAAGGAGCGTACCTTTTGAATGTCGTGAAACTCTGGCTGCGAAAGCATATTCGCTTTCCCCCCAAAGTATATCTTTTCCGACAAGGGAACTTGAAATGTACCATCTAACATTTTTATTGCACTATCATAGTTGTGGACATACCCACGTAGAACCGTCACAATCTCTTTTAAAATTTTATTATGCAGCTCCGCCATCGGCACACCAGATAGCTTTTCGTTTAAAATATTAACCATTTTTTCTAAATCTGATAAATCAACAGATTCCGGAACGGTAATCGTTTTGCTTTGTACATGACCTGTATCTGTTACAATAATGGCGACTGCTGTTTGATGATCCAGCGGAACAATTTGTACATTCTTTAATTTATTTGCACTCACTTTCGGTCCAAGAACAATTGCCGTATAATTTGTGAGCTCTGATAAAATTTGAGCGGATTGCTGTGCAATTTTTTCCGCTTCAAAAATTCTTTCAGCAAATAAATCCTTAATCTGTACAACATCCTCATTCGATAAATGTTGTGGTGCTAAAAGATGGTCTACATAAAATCGATATCCTTTTTCTGAAGGAACACGTCCAGAAGAACTGTGTGTCTTTTCGATAAATCCCAGTTCCTCTAAATCAGCCATTTCATTTCGAATCGTAGCTGAACTAAATGTAATTTCATCTTTTTTAGCCAACGTTCTTGACCCAACAGGTTGCGCTGATCCAATAAAGTCATCAATAATTGTTTGTAAAATCAAGAGCTGACGTTCCGTAAGCATCTCATCATCACCTCTGTTAGCACTCTTTATCTTCGAGTGCTAAATCTATTAATAACTTACCAAAATTGACATTCAATTGTCAACGGAAACGTCACAAAATAGAGAAACTTTTTCATACCTACTGAACATTTAATTAATCAATTAAAAACGACTGAAATACTTCATTCCCTAATAACTTACCTTGTCTCGTCAAACAAACATGGTTACCTTTATCCTGAAGCAATCCATATTCCTTGTTGGATAATAACTGCTTTGCAAAAATCTCATCCATTTCGACACCAAATTTCTTTTGGAATGTAAGCTTAGAAACGCCCTTTGTTTTCCGAAGCCCTAAAAATAGTTCTTCTTCCATTCTTTCTTTTCTTGTTACTTCGTGGACGTCTAAATAAGGGAAGCCTGTCTCATCAATTTTAGAGAAATATTGCTTTAACGGGCCAACATTTTGAATTCGTTCTCCGTTTACATAACTGTGAGCACCAGCTCCAAAACCATAATACTGTTCATTATTCCAGTATGTGAGATTATGTCTACTTTCATAGCCTTCTTTTGAAAAATTACTGATTTCATACTGTTTATAGCCATTATTTTCCATCTCATCCATTACCATTTCATACATTCTTGCTTCATGCTCTTCCCCTGGAAGTCTTAATTTTCCTTTGTTCATTAAATTATAAAAAACCGTTTTCGGTTCAACAATTAAGGAATATGCAGAAAAATGCTGAACTCCTAACGTAAAAGCAATGTCCAACGTTTCTTTCACATCTTCTATCGTTTGCCCTGGTAATGCATAAATTAAATCCACATTAATATTCGTAAAGCCTACTTCCTGCGCTTCACGAATCGCTACAAATGCATCTTCCCTCGTATGCTTACGTCCAATTTTCTGAAGTAATTCATCTCGAAATGTTTGCACACCAAAGCTAATTCGATTGACACCACCATCTAATAGCAGGTTCAACTTTTCTTTTGGCAAATCTCCAGGATTTGCTTCAAACGTCAATTCACAGTTTGGAGCGAACGGACGTAAACGGCGATTAATAATATCTAACAGCTTTTTTGTCTGCTCCATATTTAATGCCGTTGGTGTCCCTCCCCCAACAAAAATCGTTTTCATATTTTCAAACGGCACCTTTTGAACCGTATTTATAATTTCTTTCTCTAAATACTCTAAATATTGATCAACAGGCTGACGTTCAATAAATACTTTATTAAAATCACAATAGTGACAAATATGCTGACAAAACGGAATATGAATATATGCAGCTTGCATTAAACTAGACTCCTACCTTTCTAAAAAGAAAACCTCCGCACTTCGGAGGCTCCTTTACTTCTGTAACGTGTTACGAATTTGTTCCATTCGCATTTTTCCCCAATCATACATCATTTCGACGATTGGTAAAAGCGTCATACCTAAATCAGTCATAAAGTACTCTACCCGCGGAGGTACTTCTGGATATACTGTCCGATCAATGATTCCATCTTCCATTAATTCTTTTAATTGATTAGATAAAACCTTATGAGAAATGTTTGGGAATAGTCGTTGTAACTCACTAAAGCGATGCGACCCTTCTACACCTAGATGCCACAAGATTACAACTTTCCACTTTCCGCTAATAATAGAAAGCGTCAATTCTTTTTCACAATTAAAATCACCGTTTTGTATTTTTTCTTGAATATCTTTTCGAATATTTTCAGACATCAATAGTCTCCTAACTCTATATCACTGTTGTTTCTTACAATAAAAAGCATCCTCACCATTGTAAAGGAGAGATGAAAAGATGTCTAAAAAAGTAATCCTACGTACAAAAAGAAGCCGCACAAACGGCTTCTTTTTTATTAGTTATCGTCCATTTTCAATACAGCCATGAATGCTTCTTGTGGCACTTCTACAGAACCAACAGACTTCATACGTTTTTTACCTTCTTTTTGTTTATCAAGAAGTTTACGTTTACGAGAAATGTCACCACCATAACATTTTGCAAGTACGTTTTTACGCATCGCTTTAATTGTAGAACGCGCTACAACTTTGTTCCCAATTGTCGCTTGAATTGGTACTTCAAACTGTTGTCTTGGAATTAATTCTTTTAATTTTTCTACAATTACTTTACCACGATCATAGGCTGAATCGCGATGTACAATGAATGATAAAGCATCGACTTGTTCATTATTTAATAAAATATCCATCTTCACAAGTCTAGACGGTTTGTAACCGATTAACTCGTAATCAAATGATGCATACCCTTTCGTATTAGACTTCAATTGATCAAAGAAGTCGTATACGATTTCAGAAAGTGGGATCTCATATGTTAACGTAACACGTGTTTCATCTAAATATTGCATATCAAGGAATGTACCACGTTTCCCTTGGCAAATTTCCATTACAGCACCAACGTAATCATTTGGAACCATAATCGTCGCTTTTACAAACGGTTCTTCCACACGGTCAATAGATTGCGGATCTGGCATGTTAGATGGGTTATCAACAATAAGATCTTCACCGCTCGTTAAATATACTTTATAAATAACACTTGGCGCCGTTGTAATTAAATCAATCTTAAATTCACGTTCAATACGTTCTTGAATGATTTCCATGTGAAGTAACCCTAAGAAGCCACAACGGAAACCGAATCCTAATGCTTGAGATGTTTCTGGCTCAAATTCAAGAGCAGAATCATTCAATTCAAGTTTTTCTAATGCATCACGTAAATCGTTATAACGCGCCGAATCGATTGGATATAAACCACAGAATACCATTGGGTTTAATTTACGATAACCTGGTAATGGTTCTGCTGCTGGACGTTTCGCATGTGTGATTGTATCACCAACGCGTGTGTCTCCTACATTTTTAATAGATGCTGCTAGGAATCCTACATCACCTACTGTTAACTCTTCACGCTGCGTTGTTTTCGGTGTAAATACACCTACTTCTGTTACCTCAAATTCTTTACCAGTTGCCATCATACGTACTTTATCGCCAACTTTTACTGTACCGTTCACAACACGGATATACGCAATTACACCGCGATATGGGTCATATAAAGAGTCAAAAATCATACATTGAAGTGGCTCTTCCGAGTCACCTTCTGGAGCTGGTACTTTTTCAACGATTTGTTCTAAAATATCTTCAATCCCAATTCCAGCCTTTGCGGAAGCAAGTACAGCTTCTGATGCATCTAAACCAATTACATCTTCTACTTCTTGACGAACACGCTCTGGGTCAGCACTTGGCAAATCGATTTTATTAATAACCGGTAAAATTTCTAAATTATTATCAAGCGCTAAATACACGTTCGCTAACGTTTGCGCTTCAATACCTTGCGCTGCATCAACAACAAGGATAGCACCTTCACAAGCCGCTAAACTACGAGATACTTCGTACGTAAAGTCGACGTGCCCTGGTGTATCGATTAAGTGAAGAGTATATTCTTCACCGTTTTTTGCCGTATACGTTAATTGAACTGCATTTAATTTAATTGTAATACCACGCTCACGCTCTAAATCCATAGAGTCAAGTAATTGAGCTTTCATTTCGCGCTGTGTTAACGCATTTGTTTTCTCCAAAATACGATCTGCCAACGTTGACTTTCCGTGGTCAATATGAGCAATGATGGAGAAGTTACGAATGTTGGACTGTCTTTTTGCTCTTTCTTCTTTATTCATCTATGTTCTCAACTCCTAATAGTCTCGCCAATATACACTAGCACTGATTATATCAATAGAGCAGCAAAGATTCAATGAAAACTCGTGCTGCTTATAAGACAAATCTTCCTCTCTTTATCTTATGCGAGCAGATCAAACAAGACAAACCTTTTTATAACAAAAAAATGGTTGTCTTACAAAATGATAAGACAACCTCTTTTTATTCTCCCAATTGGCTAAAAATATCTTTTATTTTCCCAATTACTATATCTGTACTAAACTTAGCGATACTTCGAACAAATTCTGCGATTCCCATTCCCAGTTCTTCTACAACATTAAAACTTCTGAGACTTTCTAACTGTTTTTGTTTTTCACTTGCTGAAAATGCACCTCCTAAAATTTCTAAATCAACATTTCCACTTCCAGTTCCCGTCATTCGTGCAACTTGTTCATATGTTGGCTGCCGATAGCCTTTCATGCTTTTTAAGCCATGATTAACGATTCCAATTCCGATTAGCATCACAAACAAAAACAGAATAACGCAGCACACACATTGAAGCGTAAATCTACTCAACTACTTTCGCCTCTTCTCATCAATGCGTATATGCACCTGTATTATCTTGGTCAATTTGATGATGAAGTGCAGCATTTAAACCACTCGCTATTACATTTGCCATATCTTCAATAAATGCATCTACTTCTTTCGGCGTCACCATTAAATTATGACCAAGAGGAGCTAATACTTCGTAAATTAATTTTCGTTTTTCTTCATCTTCCAATGTGCCCACTGCCCCTAAAAACATATTACGGCTTTTTTCATCCGGCATATCTTCCTCTGTTAGTTTCTTCTTTTCTCCAAATGTAAAACCTGCTGGCAATAAAGATCGAGACGGCTTATCTCCTTCTCTCATTTCACGTCCAAAATGTTTTAGGATAAAATCAATTGTATCGCTCGTAATGGAAACAGCATCTACAACCGTCGGAACACCGATAGCAATCACAGGAATTCCTAGCGTTTCTTTACTTAGTTCTTTTCGTTTATTTCCTACACCAGATCCAGGATGAATTCCCGTATCTGAAATCTGTATCGTACTGTTTACTCGTTCAATAGACCTTGCAGCAAGCGCATCGATAGCGATAACAAAATCCGGCTTTGTTTTTTCAATGATACCGTAAATGACGTCACTTGTTTCAATCCCTGTAATCCCCATTACACCTGGACGAATTGCACTAACTGGGCGATACCCTTCCTCTACACTTTCAGGTTGTAATTTAAAAAGATGGCGTGTCACAAGCACATTCTCTACAACAATCGGACCAAGTGCATCTGGTGTGACATTCCAATTCCCTAGCCCTACAATTAAGCAGCTTGCTTCTTTGGTTATTCCAATTTCTCCTAATAAGTAAGAGAATTCTTTTGCAAAAATACGTTCCACTTTTTGCTGAAGTTCCGTATCTTGCTGGCGGATCCCTTGCACTTCAAGCGTTAAATAATTCCCGGCTTTTTTACCCATCGATTCAGAAGCACTTTCATCGATTATCACTTTCGTAATCGTAATCCCTTCTTCTTCACGCTCTTTTACAACAACACCTTCGATTCCCGTTTGTTTTTGTTGACGTTCTTGTAACATTTGATGCGCTTCTACTGCAAGGTCTGTCCTAACGCTATATTTACTTAAATCTAATGGTTCTTTCATCGTATCTCCTCCGCATTTAATAGTAAATATCGTTAGATTTCCCAAAATTATATAAGGCCATTCTTTCCCTTACATGAAATTTCATTGATCTCGCTATTGCAATTCTCTTCTCCGTTTGATAGAATATCACTTGTTCTATGTAAGTATCGAGTCACTCGATCGCACCAGGGAGGTGAAAAGTATGGCAAACATTAAATCTGCTATCAAACGCGCTAAACTTAGCGAAGAGCGTCGTGCACATAACGCTTCTATCAAGTCTGACATGCGTTCAGCTGTTAAAACTGTAGAAGCTTTAGTTACTAATAACGATCTTGAAAATGCTAAAGAAGCTTTCAAAACTGCTTCTAAAAAGCTTGACAAAGCAGCTCGTAAAGGTCTTATCCACCAAAACGCTGCAGCTCGTCAAAAATCTCGCTTAGCGAAACAAGTAAACGCGTAAGGCGTTTAAAAAACGATCCATTTGGATCGTTTTTTTATATACAAAAAAGTCCATGCAGCAGATGACATGAACTTTTTTATTTTATCCAGCTATAGCAACTAGAATCTCCGGCCATTTCACCCTCTCGATTGAAGCCAAAAACACTTCTCGGTGGGGGGTTCCAATGACCTGTGATTCTGAGCGAACTGCCTCCGCTTTTATTTTACCCAATATGATTTAAACGCATTAAGAAAAACTCCAAGACAAGCTTTTTATCCATTTTCCCTGTTTTCATACTATAATCAGCTTCAGCTAGCTCTAAAATAACTTTTTTCAATTCTTCAAACGAGAAAAATTTCGTTTGATTCATCGCCAACTTTACTCGGTACGGGTGAACACCAATATGCGAAGCAATTTGATTTTGTCCATATCCACGTTGCTGTAATTCCTTCACTTGGTACAGTAAACGAAATTGACTCACTAATAACGCCAATAATTTAATTGGTTCCTCTTGCTGCGTAAATAGTCCATCTAGAATTAGCATAGCCCCAGCAATATCTTTTTTTACTACCTTTTCTGTTAACGCAAACACATTTTGTTCAACCGATTTTGGTACCAGTTCCGCTACAAGCCCTGTTGTAATTTCTCCACCTATACCAACATAAAGGGTCAACTTGTCCATTTCCTTTGCTAGCATCGTTACATTGCTTCCTACAAGCTCCAATAGTAAACTAACAGCTGCTTCCTCAATATGCACATGCACTTCATCTACACGGGCCACAATCCATTTACGAACGTCCTGTACTTGCATCGTACTTGCTTCTACTACATCTGCCGTTTTCTTTAATAATTTTGTGATTTTTTTCCGCTCATCTAATTTTTCATAAGGAGCTACAAATACAACAATCGAAAATGGAGATGGTTCTGCAACATACTCCTCCAAAATCTTTAGATTTTGTTCTAGTTTTTCTTTTTGTGATGTTAAAAACAATGGGGATTTAACTAGTAGTATTTTACGTTCTCCAAAAAAAGGAAGCGTCCGTGCATCTTCTATTACATCTTCCAAATACGCTTCTTCTAAGTCATATGTTACAACATTAAACTCACGATCTTCTTCAGCTAGCGCTTCCGTTGTTATAAGCTTTATTGTTTCATTTATAAAATAAACTTCCGTTCCATATATTAAATAAAGTGGTGCAAACTGTTTCTTTTTAATCTTCTTATGTATATCACTCATGCTTTTTCCTACTCCCTAATTTGGCAATATATCTCTATACTAATGTGGTATCTTTTGTTTTACAAGTACAAAGGAACAGGTTTAAACTAACCCGTCCCTTTATCTATATAAAACGCCACGCAATAAGTCCCGGGATTCTTATTGGTGTGCGGTAACCACTTTACTGTTATTATTCGCAACTGCCGGATAAGTATAATTGTTAACTGTTAACATGCATGGAAATCAAATTTCCATCTTCTTTTCACATAAGATTTACCGCCTACTTCTACACACATATTCTCTATCTCCCCCGCTACTCACGTGCAGTAAGACCCTCATCTCAAAATTCAGCGAAAGCAAAAAAGTCAGATATGGGATCAATTGCCCGTAAAAATCCGATTGGTGGGGGTTAATCATCAGTGGAAGAGCAAACCCACTGATTAAAGTCTCCCTTTATCTTCATATGGAAATTGTAGATTTTTTTCTGACAATATCTTATACTAAAATGGAATGTTGGGGAGGGATTCTAAATGAATGAATTTGAGCAAAACGTTCAAAGTAAACGCAATGACGCTATTGATTCAGGGGTAGGTTTTATCGTCTCATTTGGTTTTTTCGCAACACTTTTCATTATTGCAACAATTATTAAATTTATTGGTTCTTAAAGGCTGCTGCTTGCGGCCTTCTTTTTTTTCACTTCACCTTTTCTGTGCTTCATCATATGTTAGTTTACTTTGAAACGTTCCTCTTTCGCCTTCAAAAACATAGGAAATAGCTCCTTGCTTGTCTGTTCGCCATATTTCAATATCAAGTTCTAACAAACGCTCTAGCACTTGCTGATGCGGATGACCATATCGATTATGCTCTCCAGCTGAAATAATTGCCTTTTTAGGCTGAATCAGGTGTAAAAAAGAAGATGAGGACGACGTCTTACTACCATGATGCCCAACCTTTAAAATATCCGCTCGCAACTCTGGATACTGCTCTACAATTCGTCGCTCGCCTTTCTCTTCTAGATCTCCAGTAAACAGCCATATAAATCCACCTAGCTTTACCCATAACACAATAGACGAATCGTTATCCTCTTTCTCTCCTCCCTCTGGTGATAGTACAGTAAATATCGCTTCGTCTACTTGCCATCCATCCCCTTCTCCTACAATGTTTATCCTTATATTTTTTTCCTTTGCAATTTTTTTCAATTCTTTTTCGACCACAGCATCTTCTCGCTTCTTCCCAAATACGATTTCCCCTACAGTAATAGCGGATAACAATTCTTTAGCCGCTCCCATATGATCTGTATCTCCATGCGTTACAATCAACTTATCAATTTTCCGAATACCCTCTTTTTGCAAAAATGGAAGGAGAATATCGTGTCCAACAGAAAATTCATGTTTTTTCTTCTGCCATGCTTCTTTTTTTACAGGAATCGTTCCTCCTGTATCAATGAGATAGACCCCCTTTTCATACGGAAGACGAATCAAGATCGCATCCCCTTGTCCAACATCAATAAAAGTCACACTTCCGCTAGTACGGAAATAAGGCGAAATATAATGAAAAATACATATAAAGAGGAAAAACCCAACAGTCAGGAATAAAAACTTTTTTCTAATCACTCTTTCCCACACAATAAATATACTAACGATACTAAAACAATATAAAACTATAAGAAATAAAGGCGTTTGGCCAAAGGTAAAGCGAAGAAACGGGAGATTTTCACAGTACTGAAGAATATCATTAGAAATTGTTAAACATACTGATAACATTTGTGCGAGCCATTTCGCTACAAAAGGTACAAATAGTATACACGCAAAAATTACAATACTACACGGTAACACAACACCAGATAGAAGCGGGACATATAGAAGGTTGAGGAAAATACTATATGGAGAAAAATAACCAAAATGATATAACAAAATAGGAGTACTAGCAAGTTGTGAAATAACAGAAAGATAGATTGTATTTTGAATCAGACCATTATCATGCTGTAATAGCCTACTTGCTGACAGCAATAACGCAAAACTACCAACAAACGAAAATTGAAATCCAATATCAAAAGCCATATAAGGGTTATATAAAAGCATTAATACAGCTGTCATACTAAGCGCATCTAAACTCGAAACACGGATAGAATGCATTAGTGCTAGCAACAACATAACACCCGTTACAGAAGCCCTCATGACAGATGGAGACGCCCCTGCTAAAAACATATACAGCGGAATGCAAATAATAAGGCAGATTGTCGCCATTTCCCTCGTTACACCAATCCGTAGTAGAACAAAGTAGCCAATCGCCATTAATAATACAATATGTGATCCTGAAATGGCTAATAAGTGGATAAGACCAAACTGTTGGTATTGTTCTTCTACTTCAAATGTCATCAGTTGCCGATCTCCAAACAACAACGCATTCATAAACGCTCCGGATTGCCCAGGAAACATTTCTGCGACTATCGACACCGCATTTTGGCGTAATAAAAAGACCCACTGTGTAAACGTCAAAGATTTTTGGATACAATTTGAAATCTCTTTTGCTTCGAATAAAAAGTGAATCTTTTGCTTATGTAAGTAGTCACGATAGTCGAACCCGTGGAAATTCCGTGCTTCTGACGGCACTTTCATTTCTCCTTGAAATGTACAACTCATACCAGCATGTAATTTCTGCAACTGTTCTTTTTGTTCAACTGATTGAATTTTGTACATCAATTGCAACGTATCTCTATCATTGACCTCCATTTGAAAAGAGAGTCGATCACCATTTATAAGGGGTGTAGTTTGAATCACACCTTCTGTTATTTCAAAGTCTAACCCTTTTGAATGCTGATTTTTCCATTCAACATATGAGGTATAGAGGAAGCTACCGGAACATGCCAGTATGCAAAAAAAGAGGATTCGAAGTGAAGTACGATATATACAAAATAGAATATAACAACAAAATAAACCAATATACAACAATTTAAAGGAGGAACAGGCAATCGCAATCCCAATAACAAACGAGATTGCAATATAGCCCCATTGTCCACGCAACTTATACTCACCCCTTATAGCGGATGTTCAAAAAATCCAGGAAAGATACCTTTCACATTTCTTCGTCTGCTTCGCCAATCCGGCACTCATGTAGTTCCATCTACACTCCGCACTCTCCTGACTTCCGCGTCTCGAACTGCCAGGCTCTCTTTATCCTCCTTTTTGAACACGCACTTATAGTATCTCTTTTGCTCTAGCAAATACTTGTTGTAATTCATTCATTGTTAAATCATCTTTTTCTAAAGATGAAAACAGTTCTTTTAATTGCAAATGACGTTCTTGTTGCTCTAACGTTGTAATATCATATTCTAACGGAACATGTTTCACAGTGACATTTGCTTGTTCGAATAGTTCCACAGCATACGGGTGATTTTTATAGTCTTGTGCGTAATAAACAGCTGTAATACCACTTTGAATAATGGCTTTACAACATTGTAAACAAGGAAAGTGTGTAACATAAATTTCCGCACCTTCTGTTTTCGCACCAAATTTTGCACATTGCAACAGTGCATTCATTTCAGCGTGAATTGTACGAACACAATGATTATCAATGATATAACACCCATCATCTATACAATGCACACCACCCGTGATTGAACCGTTATATCCACCCGCAATAATTCGCTTATCGCGGACAATTGTCGCTCCTACTGCAAGCCTTGTACACGTACTACGTAGCGATAATAAGTGACTTTGCGTCATAAAATATTGATCCCAAGAAATTCGTTCCATATCTTTTCACCTACTTTTTCATCTACTTGTAGTGTAGCGAAAGAAGAAAAAGTTCGTCAATCCTTTATGGAATAATTATTTTATCTTTTATTTTTTCAAGCGATTTCTCTCCAATGCCATCTACCTCCAATAAATCTTCCATTTTTTGAAACGGCCCATGTTCTTCTCGATATTTCAAAATATTTTCTGCTTTCCGAGGCCCAATTCCCGTTATTTTTTCGAGCTGCTCTTTTGAAGCAACATTAATTTGAATTTTCTCCTCCTGCCGCCCTGAAGGTAGATTAGCTCCTTGAACTTGCTCTCCTTTTTTCGGGACATAGAGTAACATTTGATCTTGCATAAGCTGCGCTAAGTTCACTTTTTCCATATCCGCTTCAGGTAAAAAACCACCCGCTTTTTCAATCCCGTCTTTTACGCGTGCACCCGCTCCTACCTCATATACACCTTCGCGATGCACAGCACCTTTTATATCAATCATAATTGTTTTTTTCTGTTCATTTGATTCTGCTACTTTCAATTTACCTTTTCTCTCTTCACTCTTCACATTTGTATCAAGTTTCACGGTCGGTTGCACAGCTTGTTGCTTCGTCTGCCACATAAACAGTATAAATACGACGCCAACAGCCCCTAATAAAACGAGCCACTTCTTTTGAAAATTCTGCATAATTTTAATACCTCCAATTCATAAATTCACAACATGGTTCATATTGTTTAGGAGAAAGATGTTACGAAGGAGGGATGAAACATTGAACATAGGAATTATAGGGACAGGAAACATGGGGAATATACTAATCGATGCATTTTTAGAAACCCGTGCTGTCAAACCTTCGTGCCTTACTATTATTAATCGTACGCCTGCCAAAGCATATCATATAAAAGAGAAGTATCCTTCTGTTCATATAGCAAAGACAGTGCAAGAGGTAATTGAACGTTCAGAGCTTATTTTTATTTGCGTTAAACCTTTAGACATCTATCCAATTTTAAAAAAACACACTGCCCACTTTACTGATGAAAAATGTTTAATTTCTATTACAAGCCCCATATCAGCAGCTCAATTAGAACAGATTGTATCTTGTCACGTCGCACGTATTATTCCGAGCATTACAAACCGCGCATTCTCTGGCGCCTCACTATTCACATTCGGGAAAAACTGTTCGAAAGAATGGGAACAAAAGTTACTTCGTTTGTTTAAAAATATTTCTACACCTATTGTGATCGGAGAAGATATTACACGAGTTTCATCTGACATTGCAAGCTGCGGACCCGCATTCTTCAGCTACTTACTACAATGTTTCATTGATGCTGCTGTGGATAAAACAAATATTACTCATGAAGAAGCAACTACTTTAGCAAGTGAAATGATTATCGGGATGGGGAAATTACTAGAAAAAGAAATTTTCACATTACCAACTCTACAAGAGAAAGTATGTGTAAAAGGCGGTGTTACAGGAGAGGGTATTCGTATTTTAGAGGATCACGTCGGAGATATGTTCCATAAATTATTCGAGCGGACACATGAAAAATACGATGAAGATTTAGAAGGCGTTGAACAACAATTTAATAAGCACACGTAAATAATACGCCACAATGATACAGATTCCTCTTAAAAATCCTTCTCTTTTTCTCATCCTATTTTTTATCAAACCCTTATTTTTAGATTTTATAGGTATTACTTTTCTACTTTTCTATAAATAAAATATTGTATTCTAAACAAAAAAAAGCAACCTAATCGGTTGCTTTTTTTATCCATTCTTTTTCGCCATAAAAAAGATACGTTCCGTTTGTTCAGTTACTTCCATTCGTTCAAAATCACCCGTTACACGAAGTACTGTAAATCCAGCTTCTTCAAGCCATTTTGTTAACAATCCAACTGAATAGGCACGTTGCATATGACATTCATCAAAGCGATGATATACACCTTCCTCTGGATCCTGTACAAAGAATGACAAGTCATGTTCTACACTATCTGATTCTTCGCCAGGGAAGCAGTTCCAAATGAGAGCTATCTCTTCCCCATTGACTGTGTACGTTTCATTTTGAAAGACATGATAAATTTTATATAAAGAGTGTACATCAAATAAGAACAGACCATCTTGACGCAAATGGTGAAATACTCGTCTGAATGTTTCTTGTATCCCTTCTTCTTGCAATACATAATTTAATGAATCACAAAAGATTGTCACACAATCAAATTCACCAGGAACATCTAGTTCTCTCATATCCTGTTGATAAAAAGGAATAAAATACCCTTCTCCCCCAAGCTTTTGCTGGGCAACTGTTAGCATTTCTTCTGAAAGATCGACACCAATCATGTCATAACCTTTTCGCACAAGCGGAAGTGTTACATTCCCAGTCCCGCACGCTACATCAAGAATCTTCGCCTCTTTCATGCCTGCCTGCTGTAAGCTTTCCTCTGTGAATTCTACCCATTTATCATATGGGACATCATTCATGAGTTCATCATACAACAATGCAAATTGCTCATATCTCATTAGCTTAACTCTTCTGTAATATCTTCACGTGGCACATCGCCCCATAGACGCTCTAAATTATAATGATCACGCTCATCTTTATGGAATACATGCGCAACTACATCACCAAGGTCCACTAGAACCCAACGCGCTTCATCGAAGCCTTCCATACGTTGTACGTCGATTTGGAATTCATGTGCCTTCGCTTTAATTTCACGTGCAATTGCTTGTACTTGCTTATCAGAATTCCCGTGACAAATAATAAAATAATCTGCAATTGGTGAAATTCCTTGCATGTTTAGTACAACCATATCTTCTGCTCTTTTATCATCAGCTGCTTTTGCTGCTAATACTAATAACTCTTTATCTTTCATTCAGTAATTTCCTCCTTCAGTACCGCATTGTATGTTTGAAATGTTAACGGATAGATCGTTTGATCCTTTTCCATTAAAAATTGAATCGTACGTTTTAATGCAAATAATAAAGCTTTATTTATATCTTCCTGTGCTAATTTCCGTGCTTCTTCCACACCTGGAAATTTGCGTCCAGGTTCAATATAATCTGCCACATAAATAACTTTATCAAGCATTGTCATCTCTTCATGACCGCTTGTATGATATGTAATAGCTTGCAGAATTTCAGAGTCCGTAATGCCGACTTCTTTTTCTACTAAGTATGCCCCAACTGGTGCATGCCATAACTCTTTGTTGTAGTGAAGTAAATCTTGTGGCAACTCTTCCTGCTTAATAATGTCTTCCATCTCTTGAATCGGTCTACATTTTGCATAATCATGAAATATAGCAGCCATTTCTGCTTTTTTCTCATCCACGCCATATAGCTTAGCAAGTTCAATTGCCGTTTCCATTACACCAATTGTATGTATATAACGTTTTTCATGCATTTGTTGTTTTACAATCTCAAGTGCTTTCTCACGATTCATACAACCCATTCCTCTCGATATATACCTGTACTTGTTCTGGAAGCAAATATTTGCACGTTTTCTTCTCTTTATATCTCTCACGTAACAAGGAAGACGAAACAGCAAATTCCGGAATTTCTACTGTGACGATTTCATAAGGTGTATTTAATGTATACCCCGGTCTTGCAACCCCAACAAAAGTTACAAGTTGAAGTAATTTCTCGATGTTATACCATTTTGGTAAATACTCCACCATATCTCCGCCAATAATAAAATGAAACTGCGCGTCCGGATGCTTCTTAGTTAATTGTAACATAGTGTCATATGTATAGGATGGACCTTCTCTTCTTAACTCTTCTAAACAAACCGAGAAATACTCCTCTTGCTCAATTGCTAACTCTAACATGTTCAATCGATTTTCTACACTTGTAATACTACGATCTTGTTTATGAGGTGGAATTTGATTCGGCAAAAACCATATTTCATCAAGCGCGAGTGCATCATATACCTCATTTGCAATCAGCAAATGTCCATAATGAGGCGGATCAAACGTGCCGCCAATGATTCCGATTTTTTTCAAATGAAACGCCCCCTTTAATTCACAAGCAGTAATCTTTCCTAAACAACATGCGGAGAGATTACTGCCTGTAAAAGCTCAATTGGTCTAAACCCTATTATCCCGAACATAGCAAGCATATGCTATGGAAACGACATATACACATCCTGAGCACAGTAAACTTGCTATTATGGAAGTTTGATTTGTTTATTTTCTCTTGATTCTTTATATAAAACAATTGTGCTTCCAATTACTTGGACAATTTCAGCTCTCGCACCTTTAGCCAATTCTTCTGCAACTTCACGACGATCAAATTCACAGTTTTGTAGTACGCTCACTTTGAATAACTCACGAGCTTCTAACGCCTCTGCAATTTGTTTTACCATATTTTCATTTACGCCACCTTTTCCAACTTGAAAAATCGGTGTTAAGTGATGTGCTTTTGCACGTAAAAATCTTTTTTGTTTTCCTGTTAACATATAGTTAGCCTCCAAGCTTTCTCATTACTAATTGTTTCATTTTTTCGATATTCGGCATACGCCCTGTCCACAATTCAAATGCAAGTGCTCCTTGATAAACAAACATATCTATTCCATTCTGTACGATCGCTCCTTTAGCTTTCGCATCTTGCAGAAGCTTTGTCTCAAATGGATTATAAATAATATCCGAGACAATCGTCCCTTGTTTCAAAGATTGAATTTGCAACGGTGTATTTTGGATATGCGGATGCATTCCTATCGTTGTTGTATGAATGATAATATCATAATTCCCTTGTTCTTCAGTTGCTTGCTCTAATGAAAGAGCTTGCGATGTAATCTTTGCTTGGCATCCAGAGAGAAGATGATTTGCCTTTTCCACTGTTCGATTGGCAATATCAATTTCCTTTACACCTGCGTCTGCAAGCGAAAAATAGATAGCACGGCACGCTCCACCTGCACCGAGTAATAAAATACGCTTTTGATAAAGCGGCTCTTTACTAATCGATTGTAATGAACGAACATAACCAATTCCATCTGTATTATAACCAATTAGTTTTCCATCTCTATGAACCACCGTATTCACAGCACCAATTTGCTTTGCTAACGGATCAATTTCATCCAAGTATTTCATAATTGAAACTTTATGTGGAGTCGTGACATTAAATCCTGAAACTCCTAACGCCTTTAACCCTTTCACTGCTTCCCCTAATGTTTCTTCTTCTACAAGAAACGCATGATAATGAGCATCTATATTCAAGTGTTCAAATGCATCGTTATGCATGAGCGGTGACAATGAATGTCCAATTGGATTCCCGATTACACCATATAATTGTTTCATAAATCCCTCTCCATATTAAATTAAAGATTTACGTAATGAAACACTAACTCCTTTTGGTACATGAGCAACGATTTTTGCACCTGGCTCATTTACAGTCACCCATCCTAATCCAGAGAATACAACATCTGTTTTGGGCTCACGAATATTAAATTCATATTTCACAAGCCCAGGCAGATTTTCTAGTTCTTCTGGAGTTGGTGGATTTAATAACTCCCCAGCATGTTTTTCATACAATTCATCTGCTTTTTCAAGTTTTGTACGATGAATTGGTAGACGATTTGATAAATGACAAGTGAACGCACGACGACCACCACTAATATAATCAAAACGTGCTAATCCCCCGAAGAATAATGTTTGTTCTTCGTTTAATTGGAATACCATTGGCTTAATTTCCTTCGTTGGTGTAATAAGTTTTAAGCTTTGCTTTCCAACGTAATGTGCCATTTGGTGGTGATTAATAATACCTGGTGTATCATATAAAGAAGATGTTTCATCTAATGGAATGTCAATTAAATCAAGTGTTGTTCCTGGAAAATGAGACGTTGTAATCACATTCTCAGTTTCTTCACTAAATTCTTTAATCATGCGATTAATAAATGTAGATTTCCCAACATTTGTACACCCTACAACGTATACATCCTTACCACCGCGGTACTGTTCAATCGCCTCAGCAAGCTCGCGAATACCTTGTCCTTTTGCTGCACTAATTAAAAAGACATCTTCTGGTTTTAAGCCCAGTTGCTTTGCACTATAACGCATCCAATGTTTTACTTTATCATGCTTTACTGACTTTGGAATTAAATCCGATTTGTTTCCAACAAGCAATACTTTGTTGTTCCCTACAAAACGATGTAAGCCTGGTAACCAACTACCATTGAAGTCAAAAATATCTACAATTTTGACAACAAGCGCGTCTGATTGTCCAATTCCATTTAAAATGCGCAAGAAATCATCATCTGTTAAAGACACATCTTGAATTTCATTATAGTTCTTTAAACGGAAACAACGTTGACAAATCACCTGTTCTTTTTCTAAAGATGAAGTTGGTGCATATCCAACCCCATTTTTATTTTCTGTTTGAATTTCTACACCGCAACCAATACATTTAATTGTTTCAGTCAAACTTTATTCCTCCCAGTTAATTAAACCTTTTTTCTTCATATTGCTCATAATTCTTCGTTCAATTTTTCGATTAAAGCGCGTTACTAGTCCATCTGTTTGTGCCACTGGCACGACTAAAATTGTATATAAACCAACGCGATTCCCGCCTAATACATCCGTTAACAATTGGTCCCCAATAACAACTACTTCATCCGCTTTTAAATTCATTTCTTGTATCGCACGTTTAAAAGCACGAACAAATGGTTTACGTGCGCTATGGATAAAAGGAATGCCAAGTGGATCTGCAAAATCCTTTACACGTTGCTCATTATTATTTGAAACGACCGTTACTTGAATGCCTTGCTCTTTCATTTTTAAAAACCATTGCTCAAGCTTAGGCGTTGCATTCGGGCGATCCCATTCAATTAAAGTATTATCTAAATCAGTAATAATACCTTTGATCCCGCGTTTTTTTAAATCTTCCGGTTGAACATGATATACGTTTTTTACGTATTCATTAGGTAAAAATAATTTCAATTTCTTTCACCTCTTTGAGGAGTTTTCTTAAAATTTTTCGACAACATTTTTCGATAGCGAGCTTGTGGATAACATTGTACACATTTTCCACATTAATATTTCAGTTAATTCGAAATTTATCAACAACTCACACACACCTTATCCACGGTGATATGTGGATAACCAGTCGTTTGTGACTATCATAATTTTTTGATACAGTAGATGCAACAAAGAACCTATCCTTATTATCGGAGGTGACTCACCTTGAAAACGAAACATATGGAACAGTTATCTACTGAGTTACTCACTGAGTCTTATTATAAAGCAAAAGAACTAAAATTAAATCCTGACTTCATTTTACTTATAAAACAAGAAATCATCCGGCGATCATTAGAGGACAAGCTTGTCAAATCGTCTTGAGTACATATAGATTACTGCTTCGCCTGTAAAAAGAGCCATCCTCAAGATGGCTCTTTTATAAAATGAAACTTCCATCCGTGGGAACTTTTCACTCATCACATAAGTCCATCTAACTTCTTGGTGTCCTCACAAGTTTGTGATAAAACTTTTACTGCCCGTTACCATTAGATAAGCGCGTTGCGATTTTTTCACCAACGCGAAGTTCTTGGCCACTCGTTAATGTTGAAACAACTTCAACCATTCCTTTTTCAAACAGTAACACGACTGTTGAACCAAATGTAAAGTATGCCATCTCTTCACCTTTTTGAACAGTATTTCTTTCATGAAGAAGCTCAATACTATTTACAAACATAGCTCCTACTTTTACAAGCGCCATATGTTGTCCTTCACTATCGACCTCTGTGACAGAACGATAGTTCTTTGACAATGGTTCTTTTCCATATTTCATTCCTGCTGCGTTTACTGGATATGATTTTCTTCCAAGTACAAATCTCTCTGTCACAGCACCTGAGAGCGGGCTATGAATGCGATGATAATGACTTGGACTTAAATAAATAACCATATATGTACCGCCGGCATAGCGTCTTGCTCGCTCTTCATTACCTAGCATATCCACAAGCGAATACCGCTTGCCTTTAATATCAAATGTTTTCGTTTCTTCAATAGGGCCATGATCAGCAGATACCCCATCAACAGGACTAACAATACTTGATGCCGCTGCATCTATTTCTCGTTTTCCTTCTTTCAACTTACGTGTAAATAATTCATGCAGCGTCTGGTATTCCTTTAAGTCCTTCTCCATCTCATCCTGATTCAATTGAAATGCTTTTGCATAAGATGAAATAATAATGGAACTTAAGCGAGACTGTGCAAATTTACGTAATATATGAGAAGTAAAACGCCCGTTTGTAAGTTCGATCATGAATCGATATAATGTACGTCGCAAACCGCGAAACCTCCTAATAAGTCTTAATGTAACAATTAAGTTTAGCTTTCCCTTCTTTTCTTTCTATATCAGAAAGTGGTTTTTATATTCACTTATCATGCATCGAGCCAGTCATATAAAAAGAAAAAACAAGTACTATTTCATTCTTAAATTCGTTAGCACCTTCTAATATTACAGATAGAACCCGTCATTTTCAACAGTGAACGTATATTTCTTCTTAGAGTTTCTTGTTTTATTCCCTTTTCATCAAAAGAAAAAACGGCTGCACTCGAGCTGCAACCGTACCACACACCTTTACGCTTTTCCCTTCTTTTCCTTCTCCGCACGAACAAATTCATGAAACATTTTCATCAGCGCTCGCTTCTCAATCCGGGACACGTAACTTCTTGAAATGCCTAGCGCTTTCGCAATTTCTCGCTGCGTTTTTTCTTTATCAAGACCAAGTCCAAACCTTTTTACAATCACTTCTTTCTCTCGTTCATCTAAAATATCGATATATTCCTTAATTTTTTCTAATTCCATGCTAAGCTGGATCATATCAATTACATCTTCGGATTCGGATTTTAAAATATCGATAAGTGATATTTCATTTCCTTCCTTGTCCTGTCCAATCGGGTCATGAAGTGAAACATCTTTTTTTGTTTTCTTCAGTACACGCAAATGCATTAAAATTTCATTTTCAATACAACGAGCTGCATATGTCGCCAGCTTCGTTCCTTTCCCCGCTGAATAACTCTCAATTGCCTTAATGAGCCCAATCGTTCCGATAGAAATTAAATCTTCCGAATCCTCACCTGTGTTTTCAAATTTCTTAACAATATGAGCCACAAGCCGTAAATTATGTTCAATTAAAAGATTTCTCGCATGAGCATCACCTTGCTCCATCAGCTCTAAGTACTTCTTTTCATCGTCTGATGACAATGGCTGTGGGAACGCATTGTTTTTAACATAAGAAACAAATACAAACACTTCGCGAATCATGTATCCAATTGCGGCGAATAGACTCAAACCCTTCACCTCCGCCAAAATAGTGGTCTTTACTATATGTATGTGGGCGGGGGGTTGTTTGTGTCTGTACCTACTTAAGAATAGAAATGCATAAAAAAACAGCAAGATTTCTCTAGCTGTTTTACTTCGTTTCACGATGCAATGTTACTCGCTTTAATCGTGGACAATATTTTTTCAGTTCAATACGCTCCGGATTATTTCGCTTATTCTTCTTCGTAATATAATTACGATCACCGCATTCTGTACAAGCTAATGTAATGTTTACACGCATATGTAGACCTCCTTTTCTCCAAAGACCGCAACTAAAACGTAACGATTACGATTTATACAATGAATGCTATTATTCTTTTTGTCAATTCACCCTTTTAACAATCATTCTAAAAAGACAAAAAACTGAAACAATTAGTTCATACGAAATTCACATCAATCCATTACTATTAGAATTGTACATAATCAATTTATTAACAATCCAATTTATTGATATATGAAAGCTAATTAGAAAGGAGTTAAAAACAAATGAAAGCAAAATACCGTTTTATGATCTCATCATTTGCAGCATGCGCTTATATGATTTGGTATTTAGTATAATAAGCAACCTTATTTGCAAATATGAAAAGGTGTGTATATAAATGAAATATAATCAATCAACTGTTAACTATTGGAAAGCATTTGTATTACCTTATACATTCGCTTTAGAAGAGTTAAAAACAAAATTCGAAATTATGAACCGGGAAGCTCAATTCTTAGAGGACTACAACCCGTTTGAACATATAAAAACAAGATTGAAACAGCCTGAAAGCATCGTAAAAAAACTCGAACGCAAAAATTTAGCACCAACGATTGCAAATGCGCAAACACATTTGCAAGATATTATCGGCATCCGGATTACATGTTGCTTTGTGGAAGATATTTATCACTTAAAACAAGTCATTGAAAATCGTGAAGACATGGAAATTGTAGAAGTAAAAGATTACATTGCTAATCCAAAGCAAAACGGCTATAAAAGTTTGCATATGATTATTAAGTATCCACTAGCGCTAAATTCTGGTACAAAAGAAGTTTTTGCAGAAATTCAATTACGTACACTCGCTATGGACTTCTGGGCAAGTTTAGAGCATAAACTCTACTATAAATATGAGGGGAATATCCCCGATTATTTAAAAGATGAACTCCACGATGCTGCCATGAAAGCTGAAGAGCTTGATAATAAAATGGCAACCATCCGCCAAGATATTGATGAGATTGAAGCATGTTCAAATCAAATTTTACTACCATTATAAAAGGTTCTCCTAATTAGAGAACCTTTTTATTTCTTTTCTACCGTCCGGACTTCTTCAATTTTCCAATGCTCATCTTCTTTTCCTAGCGCATACCGGATCTTTTTCTGAAGAGAGCTTCCACCATCTATTTCTTTTTCTTCTGTTTCAACAATGACAAAATTGCCTTTTGAACTTTTCACTTGAACACGATTCAACTCAATTCTCTTATTTTCTCGTTGAAACGCCGCTTCTTTTTGTGTTCGTAAGTCTTCGGCGCCAACAATTTTACCCGAAAACAAAGCCATATGTTGATCGAAATTTTTTTCGTTTGTCGTCTGCACAAACGTCTCTATTACATTCCGAATTTCTTTCTCTTCTTCTGGTGTTACATGTACCTTCGTTTCTTGTTTTACCGTTACCTCTTTCTTTTCTATATCTTTCTGCTTCGTTTCTTGCTGAAATTGACAACCCATTAATAATAACCCAGCTAGAGCAGAAGCCCCTATTTTCTTAACAAAATTTTGCATCCTTTATTCCTCCAAAAAAGAAAAAACGAGGCGAAATGCCTCGCTTTCCTTCACAATTAGCGTCTACCTTTATTAGGGTCACCGCCACCAACAATATCGAAGACACGTTTTGCTAAATTTGTATTTTCTTGAACGCCAGAGAATAGATATTTACCTGGTCCAAATGCATATACGTTCACATCTTCACCCGTATGTCCACCTGTTGTCCAGCCTGTAAATGAACGTTTATTGAAGATTTCTTCAATCGCATTATCAATTTTCGTTACATCTTTTGATGGAGCAATGTCATTCACGGATTTAATTTCTTCTGTTGTTAATTGTAAATCAATGTATTTTTTCAACGTTTCTTCTACATTTGCACCTTTTGCAATTTCATTTGCCATAAAGTCTGGTGTACGTTTCGCAGCTTTAATTGCATTTGCATTAAAGTTATATTCACCGTTTACACCAAGAGAGAATCCACCAGTAGAATGGTCAGCTGTTGCAATCACTAATGTATGTTTATCTTTTTTCGCAAATTCAATTGCTGCTTTAAATGCTTTCTCAAAGTCTTCCATTTCACTCATCGCACCAACTACATCATTATCATGGCCAGCCCAGTCAATTTGACTACCTTCTACCATTAAAAAGAAACCTTTATCGTTTTTATTTAAACGATTGATTGCTGCATTTGTCATTTCTTCTAACGAAGGTGTTTTTTCATTACGATCGATCATTTTATCTAAGCCACCTGGTGCAAATAAACCAAGAATTTGATCACTTTTATCATTTAATAATTGCTCACGATCTGTTACATAGCTATAACCAGACTTCTTAAATTCTTCTGTAAGATTTCGATCTTTTCTTACAAAGTTATTCACGCCACCACCAAGAAGAACATCTACTTTATGTTTCCCATTAATTTTCTCATCAAAGTAATCATTTGCAATTGCATCCATATTTTTACGGCTTATATCATGCGCTCCAAAAGCAGCTGGCGTTGCATGTGTAATTTCAGAAGTTGCAACTAAACCTGTTGATTTCCCTTGCTCTTTTGCTTGTTCAAGTACTGTTTTCACTTCTGCCTGATCATTATCAACCGCGATTGCTGCATTGTATGTTTTCACACCTGCTGACATCGCTGTTGCCGCTGATGCAGAATCTGTAATATTTTGATGCTCATCTTCTGGATATGTCTTTTGTGTTCCTACAAGATGATTATCAAATTCTGTCGATTCCATTTCAAACGTCTTTGGATTGTCTTTCATATAACGATGAGCAGTCATATACGAAGGTCCCATGCCATCCCCAATTAAAACAATTACATTCTTAATTTTTGGATCACTTGCTTTTCCATCCGCTTTAATTACATCTGAACGTGTTACGCCCCACGTTACTACGGAAGTAAGTGCTAACGATGTGACAACTGCAAATGGCCATGCTTTCTTCATAAACTTTTTCACTTTTTTTGTCCCCCTAATACGTTATTAAGTTCCCTATACCCAATTTAAAGGAAGACTATTAAGGAAAAGTTAGTTATATGTAAATATTTTGTTAAGTAATGTAAATTTTAGTTATAATTTGTATATCTTTGTCTTATATCATTAAGCTTTATCACCTTTACAAAATGAAAAGAAACTAGTATGGATTTTTCAAAATTAAAAATTACTGCTTTACATTCTCTCTGTTTATGACTATGTATTCATTTTTTTCATGGTAAAATATTTCTACTAGATTAGAAATGTGGTGATTCAATATGCAAATACAAAAACTAAATAATTCTAGTATTTCACAGCTCATTTCTCTTTGCGAGGCTGTTGGATGGTTACAGACTCAATTATTTATGCGAAAGCAATTTGAAATGTACCTGTCAATCGGAAGTCTATTTGGCTATACACAGAACGAAAAACTGATTGCTACTGGTGGGGTATTCCCTTCCGAATCTGGATTTTCTTCTATCGGTATGTTAATGGTTCACCCCAACTTTCAAAAACAAGGACTTGGCCATTCTTTACTCGATTTTTGTGTGCAACAAGCGCCTACTTCTCTCCCAGTTATACTCATCGCAACAGATGCTGGTGTGCCCTTGTACCAAAAATACGGCTTTACGACAATTACAACAATCCATCGCTTTGAAAAATTTGTTACAAATACATCTACGAATCTCTCTCATTTAAAGCAAATTATACAAGATGATCTTAGTTCTCTCAGTAAGCTTGATAAAACCGCAACAGGTACGCATCGTCCAAACCATTATTCAATATTACTAGCTAGAGCAGCACTCACATTTAAAATTGAAAGAAACCACAGGATAGAGTCTTTTGCATTATGTATCCAAAAAGGGGATGTACTGTGCATTACCCCTCTTATCGCAAAAAATGAGGGAGATGCAATCCAATTATTACAATCCATTTGCAAAGGTTGGAATGGAACTGTACGTATAGATGTTCCACATTCACAATGTACATTTCGAGCACACTTGGAATCGAAAGGATTTCAAGAAACACTACTTTCACCCCTTATGATAAAAAATGGAAGTCACCTATCTGGAAATCGTGACCATTTATTTGCTATGATGGATGCAGCGTTATGTTAGAAAGGGGTCAAATGCTTGAAACGAATGAAATCTTATATAGTAAGCTGTCTTACTCTTACATTATTAGTGGGTTGTAATGCGGCAGAAAAACCAGTAGAAACAGTAAAACAGGTGAAAAATACAATTGAAACAAAGTTAACAACAGATGAAAAAATGGTCGAAATAGATGGACAAACTATTTACTTTAAACAAATTGGGAAAAAGAAACCACCATTACTTATGCTTCATGGATTTGGTGGATCATCCAACGGATTTAGCGATATTTATGCAGACTTAGCAAAAGATCATACGATTATCTCCGTTGATGTTTTAGGATTTGGCCATTCTTCCAAGCCGATGGATTTTCCATATTCTTTCCCTAACCATGCCAATCTTTATTATAAGTTAATGAAAAAATTAGGATATGATACATTTGCAGTGCTTGGTCATTCTATGGGTGGAGAAATTTCTCTTAATTTAACATACTTATATCCAAATGCAGTTACCCATCTCATTTTAACGGACGCTACAGGAGCTGTATCATTAACGAACAGAAATGCTTCACCTAAGCCACAGTTATCAACTGATTTAAATACTGTTTCTTCAATTACAAATTATGATGAAAGTAAAGTGAAATTTAAACGTGATGATACAGAACATTATAACCAAATGAAAATGTGGCCTAGACGCCTTAAGATTAATGCTAGTGAAATCAAGCTTCCAACTTTAATTATTTGGGGCAGAAATGATAGTAGTGTATCATGGAAAGAAGGCGAATCTTATCATCAGTTTTTAAAAAACAGCGCCTTTCATATTATTGAAAAAGGTTATCATGCCCCATTCCGCCAAGAACCGAAAGAATTTATGGGCTATGTAAAAGAATTCTTTGAAAAGAATCCAACCGAAACGACAAAGTAATAAAAACGGGTATCTCACCTTTGAGATACCCGTTTCATATATTAAGCAGCTTGCCTCTGTCTTTTTTGCGTTTTTGAACCTAGTAATTTAGGTCCAATCCAACCATCAATTCCAAGTTTTCCAGCATTCATGCCAGCAACTAAAACAAACATAGATAAAATAACCATTTGTGGATTCACACCTAGAGACCCACTAAACATATAGGAAAAGTTCATTACAAGACCAAAAAAGACAGCTGTTTTCGTTAAACAACCTACAATTAAACCTATTCCAACTAGAATTTCTCCCCATGTTACAAGCGTGTTAAATAGATCAACATTCGGAATTGCAAAGTCTTGTAAGAATGCTGCCCACCAAGATTGAACAGCTGGTTGTGCTCCTTTTGACTTTTCAATAGCCCCCTGCAAATAACCTGTCGCATCAAATCCCTTTCCTTGTAACTTTCCGATTCCAGCCATCAACCATGTGTATCCCAGATAAACACGGATAATCGCTAACACAAAAGAAACTGCTTTGTTTTCTCTTAAAAATTGAATAACCATATCTTCCTCCTAAAGGTGTAATTAAGTTAGTTACAGGTAATATCTTAACATTAGTTACTTATTTTTCAAATGTTAATTATGAATAAATTGTGACAATTACATAGAATGTTAAAAACTAACATTTATATAGTTGCTTTTATTTCCTTGCAAAAAACTTGAAAATATCATACCATAATTGATAATGATTTTCATTATTTTCCACAAAAAAAATTATGCGGTAAATGTGAAACGTGCTTATCCTATATTCGGATAAGCACGTTTCATTCTCTATATAATTCAAATGTAAGAGTCCCGTTATCTAATGATTTTGCATCTTGAAATGCATCATCTATTGTTCTTTGATGATTAATAAGCCCGTAAAATAAACGCATTGTAAACATAAGTGCTGCATTTCCATCCACATAGTCTGTTGAGCCTATATAAGCTTTTACACCACTATTTAAAAATGCTGTCGCAAGTTTTGGATCTCCTAAAGTACACCCGCTATTGATAATATACTTGTTATGCAATTTTGCATATTGTTTAATTTCAGTTACACCAAAGTTTCCTCTCAGCTCATCTTTCTCATATACATCTTCCCCTAATTCTTCCATTACAAATTCTCCTTCTTCACCATGAAAGCAAAAGATAATATAATCTATATCTTCATACAAACTTTTCCCTGAAAGAACATCCATCAAATCCCGCGGTCGACCAATCCAATATGTAATAACTCTTGCTCCAAAATACTCAAGCGTCGCTCGAAGCGATTGTGCTTCTAAATCTGAATTATCGCCAACTACTAACGCAATATTCAAATAAAAAACCTCCATTCATAAGTTCATTTTATATATACCTGTTTCTTCTAAAAAATCCTCTCTGGTTAGAACTAAATTTTGTAAATACTGCCTATATGCTGTAATCGTTCCATCGTGTGAAACGATACAAATTCTTTCTGTATGTAATGTATAACACCAATCGATGAATTCATCTGCTATATTCTGAAATTCCTTCTCTGAAATCGTATTTATCCCCTGATTCCATAACATATCGTTTGTATTTTCTCTTAAAGAAAAACTAGGAAATAACTCTTGAATTACCTTTGTATCTAACAACCTGTCACACGGCAATGTTCTCGCTCCTTCACGATAAGGGAAAATGCGTGGAGAAATATAAGGATGTGTTATTTTGCGGCAAACTACTTGTGAGCTCCATATCGCAGCAGTTTGTAATGTTCGAAGCGTAGGACTCGCTATTAATACATCGCTTTCTTGTAGTGGTAAACTACTTTGAAGTAACAATGCTTGTTTTTCGCCTTCTTTTGTCAAAGCTGGATTCTCTAATTGCAAGCTCATAGGTAAATCTTTTGTATGTGTTCCCTCGCCATGCCTTATGAAAATAAGTTTCATAGTTTTAGTCCTTTCTATGAAAATAAATATATCTTTCTATCTTTTCTCCTTTCTCTTCTATATTCCTTTTGCATTATTTTTAATCACAATTATGAATGATGCTGTAAAAAATACCCGACACCCATATTAGCAATTATTACAATAAAATATGTAAACCATTTTTATCCCGCATTAACGGGCAGTAAGACCTCCACCTCAAAATTCAGTGAAAGCAAAGAAGTTAGGTGGGGATCAACTGCCCGTAAAAGCCCGATTGGTGAGGGCTAATAATCATCAGTGAGGGATGAAGAAAACCCCCACTGATTAAAGTTTCACTTTATAATTCTTATATATTTAGGGAGGGATTCACAAATGTTTGAAAGCTGAAAAATCTATACAGAGTTATACATTTTTTAATCCGAATACCAATTCATGATTCTCCTCTCAAATGGTTATAGTAACAGAGATAAAACGAAATTCTGAGGAGGATATATCAATGAGTAACTCAAATGATTTTTTAGACACAATACACGAAAAACAAGCGAAAGACGAGCAAAATAGAAAACGCCAAGGGAATGGAAATCCTGGGAAAAAGAAGCCGAATAAAACGCACAAATAACTATAAAAAAGCTGCCTAAAAAATATTCTAGGCAGCTTTTTTAACCTTCTTTTACAGAAATAACTTCCTCCCAATTCCATTTTTCATAATACCACTGGGGGACATCAATATTTTCAATCCATTTCTTCGCTTTCGATCCATCTCCATTCGCCAACCACATATCTGCCTTTTTACGGTCAGAGCGCATCCATGTCAGCTGATTTTCACTTTTTATATAAAGTGGATTGTAATCTCCATATTTTTTTGAAGGAGTTGTAATTTGACGCTGTCGATTTGATTGAATATTTACTTGGTATAAAGAAGGCAATGATCTTTTTTCTTCTTCGTTCGACCATTCCATTTCCTTCGCTCTTGAAAGAGTAATAAGTTCATTATCCTGCCATGTAAAATCCCAATCAACATATCCTTTTGGAGTGAATTTTTCTTGCTGGAGAGCGGGTAATTCCTTTACTTTTAAATGTTTATTCTCTAACGCAAATCTTCCACTTCCTTCAATATAAGCTAATATATTTTTCGATGGAGCCCATTGTATCCATTGGCTGTTTAATAACATTTGATCTACTTTTTCAAAATAACTTCCGTCCGCTTTCAAAAGACAAAGTGTATTACTATCAGCTGACCACGAAGCAGTTGGTACAGCTAAAAAAGCAATCCACTTTTGATTTGGAGACCACTTGAAATCACTTGCAATATAAGCTAAGAAATCTTCCTGCATACTCGGTAATGTATACAGGTGTTTCATTTTATTCGGGTTCATTCCTGCATCCTTTTGTACCTCATATAACTGCGCTCCTGTCCAACCTGTTGGAAGCAACTGAGCCTCAGACGAAACAAGAAATTTCTTTCCGTCTGGATACCATGCATAGTCTCCTACACCCGATGATACATTTTCAAACGTTGCATTCTTCTTCTCTGCATCAAATGTATTTAACGTGCTTGTAAATTCAAATGCAATTATATTCTCTGCCGGTGACCATTGATAATTCGTTGCTTCTGTCTGAGACGGAACAACTTTTTTTCTATCCGCAACACGGTACAATTCAAGCTGATTTTGTTCCTCTCCCTTTGCGTATGCGATCCATTTTCCATCATGTGACCATTTTGGCTTTGTTATGTACTCTCCTTTTGTTATTTGTTTTTCGTTCCCATCGATTTTTATCCAGAGATTATGGTTACGAATAAAAGCTACTTGTATATTTTTTGTTTCAGCTTGAACAGTAGGCACGGCTTCACATAAGCAGCAAACACAAACAATCAAAATAATTATTTTTCTCCACATCTTTTCCTATCCTCCTATAGATAATTCCCACTTATCGTTCCCCTTATCTACTATATTTAAATAAAATTATTGTTGACAACTATTCAAATGTAGTTTTATAATACAAAACATAGTTTAGTTGAACGAATTATATATCGGCTTTGAAGGAAACCTAGTAGCGACTTATATCCCTGACTCAGAGAACTGATGGTTGGTGCAAATCAGTACATATACAAGCGTGAATTACAATTCTGGAGCTTCTTTCCCGTAGTGCAATTATGCATGAAGAGAAAGACGGATCTTTCCGTTATCTTAAAGTAAGTGGTAAACAATTTTTTGTTTACAAGTAGGGTGGTACCGCGATTTCTATCGTCCCTATCGGATTTTCCGATAGGGGCTTTTTTGCGTCTTCCCCTTTTAAACAATTTCATATATTACGCGTTGAAAGAATCGCAGTAGTAACTTATATCCCTGTTTCAGAGAGCTGATGTTTGGTGCGAATCAGTACATATACAAGTGCGAATTACAATTCTGGAGTTTCTTTTTCGTAGTGCTATTTTTGCATGAAGGAAAAGACGGATTTTTCCGTTATCAGTAACTGAGAAGTAGGTGGATTTTCACTTACAAATAGGGTGGTACCGCGATTTCTTCGCCCCTATCGGATTTTCCGATAGGGGCTTTTTCTATTTCTCACAAAAACAAATGTTAAATAATTCCGAATCTTATGATAAAATTTTATAAGCGCTTACATTAATTGAAAGGGGGTGATATACCCAAAAGTAATCACAGCAGTTTTTACAGATAAAAAAGGAGGATGTATTAATGACAAAGAAAACAGAAATTCCATCACATTTAAAACCATTTGTATCCACACAGCATTACGATCAGTACACACCGGTTAATCACGCTGTGTGGCGTTACATTATGAGACAAAACCATAACTTTTTAAAAGATGTTGCTCATCCAGCCTATGTTAACGGACTACAATCATCTGGTATTAATATAGATGCAATTCCAAAGGTTGAAGAAATGAATGAATGCTTAGCACCAAGTGGTTGGGGTGCAGTAACGATTGACGGCCTTATTCCCGGCGTAGCGTTCTTTGATTTCCAAGGACATGGTTTATTACCAATCGCAACAGATATTCGTAAAGTGGAAAACATTGAATATACTCCAGCTCCTGATATCGTTCACGAAGCAGCTGGACATGCACCGATTTTACTTGATCCTACATATGCAAAATATGTAAAACGATTTGGCCAAATTGGAGCAAAAGCATTTTCAACTAAAGAAGAACACGATGCTTTTGAAGCTGTGCGTACTTTGACAATTGTGAAAGAAAGTCCAACTTCTACACCAGAAGAAGTTGCAGCAGCTGAAAAAGAAGTTGTCGAAAAGCAAAAGCTTGTTTCTGGCTTATCAGAAGCGGAACAAATTTCTCGCCTTTTCTGGTGGACAGTCGAGTACGGCTTAATTGGAGATATAAATAACCCAAAAATTTACGGTGCCGGTCTTCTCTCCTCTGTCGGTGAGAGCAAACATTGTTTAACAGATGCTGTAGAAAAAGTCGCATTCTCAATTGAAGCTTGTACAAAAACGACCTATGATGTTACAAAAATGCAACCACAGCTATTTGTATGCAAGTCATTTGAAGAATTAACAGAGGCACTTGAGAACTTCTCTGAAACAATGGCTTTTAAAACAGGTGACGCAGAAGGATTAGAAAAAGCAATTCGTTCTGAAAACAATGCAACTGCTCAATTAAGTAGTGGGTTACAAATTACAGGTACATTTGCAGAAAAGATTCAAAATGATGCAGGTAGAGTGATTTACATGAAAACAAATACACCGACTGCATTAGCACTAAACAATAAACAACTACCGAATCATTCTACAGCTGTACATCAAGATGGATTTGGTACACCAGTTGGTTTATTAGAAGGCAATGTTTCACTCGAAGATTGCACAGATGAGGAGTTACAAGCATTAGGCATTATCATTGGTAATCGTACGGAACTATACTTTGCAAGCGGTGTTCATGTAAAAGGAACAGTAACCGATATTGTGAAAAACGATGAAAAAATCGCTCTTATTTCATTTACAGATTGCACAGTGGTTTACAAAGATCGTCTATTATTTGATGCTTCATGGGGAGCTTTTGACATGGCAGTTGGTTCAAAAATCACTTCTGTATTCCCAGGCGCAGCCGATGCAGCCGCATTCTTCGAAGTGACTGAAGAAGTAGAAGAAACACCAGAACCACTTACATTAACTGAGCTTGATCGTATGTATCAAACCGTTCGTGATATTCGAAATGAAGGTGTGTTACAAGATTCACATGTGGAACAATTAATAGCAATTCAAGAGGTACTAAATAAGTTCTATACGAAAGAATGGTTACTTCGCCTTGAAATTTTAGAATTACTTTTAGAGCATAACAAAGGACACGACGCATCTACTGCTCTATTACAACAACTTTCTACTTTTACAGAAAATGAATCTGTAAAACGTTTGATTAGCAATGGTCTTGCCCTACTCTCAATAAAGGATGTGAACAATAATGCAACGACTAACAGATGAAGAAGTGCAAGAGGAATTAGCAAAGCTAGATAAATGGACAGTGAAAGATGAAAAATGGATTGAAAGAAAATATATGTTTTCCGACTACTTAAAAGGTGTCGAATTTGTCTCTGAAGCCGCCAAACTATCAGAAGAACACAATCACCATCCATTTATCCTTATCCAGTATAAAGCAGTCATTATTACTTTGTCATCCTGGAATGCAAAAGGTTTAACAAAACTTGATTTCGAGCTAGCAAGACAGTTTAATCAACTCTTTTTACAAAATGAAAAAGCAATTATAAGAAAGTAAAAAAAGGAGAAGCCTTTATTTAGGCTTCTCCTTTTACAATCAATTGAATACAGTGACCAAACGGATCTTCTACTTGCATTATTCCATCTTTATACGTAGCAATCGCGCCAATATATTTTAAGCTTTCACACACTTGCTCTTTTTCTTTTTCATCTACTAGTACAATTGTGAAATATTTCAAGCCAACGGAATTTGGCATTTGCGGCGGCACACCTTCACCTTGCCATGTATTTAAACCAACATGGTGATGATAGCCACCTGCTGAAACAAATAATGCACCATTTCGGACTGGAATCGTCACTTCAAATCCAAGCCCATCTACATAAAAACGTTTTGCTTCTTCTAAATCAGCAACATGTAAATGGATATGTCCCATTACTGTTCCGCTTGGAAATCCATTCCACTCATTTCCTTGTTGTAATAATCCGTCTCCATCTAATGGGTTGCTAACAAACGGAAGCTCTCCCTTTTCATCACGCCATACTTCTCTTTGACGATCATGATAAATTTCGATTCCATTTCCATCTGGGTCAGCTAAATAAATTGCTTCGCTAAAGTAATGATCTGCCCCGCCATGTAACGGATACACTTTCTGCACAAGATGAAGAAGAATATTTGCTAAATCTTGTCTACTTGGTAGTAAGATTGCAAAGTGATATAAACCAGTGCGACTTCTTTGTTTTGGAAGAGCATTTTCTTTCTCTTCTATTATAAGAAGTGGTTCATTACTTTCATTACCAAGTGTAGCGATATGCTCCTCTTCTCTTACCACTTTCAATCGTAACACATCTGTATAAAATGCTAGAGACTGTTGTAAGTTCGATACATATAAATGAACTGCACCGAGTGTTGTACTGGGATGAAGTCGAAAGTCCATATTGTTATGCCCCCATTTCGATTAGTCTTTTTTGAATACAGTTGCTTTTAAGAAGTTATCTACAAAACCTTCAGCTTTAACAACGAATAAGTAAAGACCCATTGCCAACAATGCAAGGTCTAATTCGTATCCTGGATTCTTTCCATCTCCTAATAAACCAGCAGACCATTTTACTTTTACAATTGCTCCAACTAAAATAAGTGCGAATAATAATCCAATATAACGTACACCTAAACCGATAATCAATAACAGACCACCAACTAATTCTACTGTCGCTACGCCGTATGCAAGAGCACCTGGTAAACCAATGCTTGTAAACCATCCTGCAATATTATCAATGCCTGATTGGAACTTTGCCAAACCATGCATAAAAAACGTTACTCCTAATACGATACGAATAATTAAATTACCAATATGTTGATTCATTTTGTTCTCTCCTTTTGAGTTTTATAACACAAAACTTTTGTTTACATTACAAAACATACAATAATTTTTTTTATTCGTCAATTTATTTTTCTTGAGAAAAAAATGTTTTTTTTTGCTATGATACAAATAGTTGTCTACAAAAAAGGAGCTTGATTATTATGAATATCGGTTCTGCAATACGTGAAATTCGTCAGCGCAGAGGCGTCACTATCGCCCAAATTTGTGAAGGAACAGGACTTTCTAAAGGTTTTATGAGCCAGGTCGAGAATAATAAAACTTCTCCATCTATCTCAACTTTAGAAACAATTTCCAAATTTTTAAACGTTCCTCTCCCTTATTTATTACTTGAGCAAAAAGATCACATGAAAATTGTAAAAAAGGAAGAACGAAAATACAGTGTGTATGGAAAAGATGAACAAAGGATTGAACATGTCGCTGAGCAAGGAGGCCTTCGTTTATCTTTAGTAGAAATCCCAGCTGGATTCCCAAAAGAAAATATACCAAATGCTCATGAAGGTGAAGAATGCCATCTTGTTTTGCGCGGTAAATTAGAAGTACAGCACGGAGAAGATATCGCGATTGTGGAAGAAGGAGATTCTTTCTCCTGGAGTGCATGTGTGCCACATATTGTGCGTAATATTGGCGAAGACTCCGCATTATTACTCATCTCGAGCCATGCTGAAAATCGAAAACGTGTATATTAAAATGCAATGCAAAAAGCCTGTTTTCAAAAATGAAAAACAGGCTTTTTGCATTATTCTCGTATAATTCCATAGCTTGATCCTACTAATACTTCTTTCCCTTTTTGATTACGATAAATCGACTCTATCGATACCTTTTTGCACCCTTCCATTTGTTCCACACTTGTAAGAGTTACATCACAAGTAATTGTATCTCCAGTAAAAACAGGCCTGATGAATTCACTTACTAATTCCCGTGCTATGTAATGTACCTCTCCACCAATTTTCGTTCCAATACTTGCAGTTAATAACCCATGCACCATTAAACGTCCCTGCTCATCATGTTCCATATGATGTCTCCCTTTATCACCTGTAAGATGAGCAAATTCTAAAACTTCTTCTTCTGTAAATGTTCTTTCATACTGAAATGTATCGCCTACTTTAATATTCATTTTTATCCTCCTTTTAAAATTTCTGAATTTTCTTTATTATTTTACCACAAAATGAATAGACCTTCATTTTAATCACTAAAAGTATCGTTACAAACTGTTAATAATTAACATTTTCATGTTATTATTTAAGTATCTTTGGTGAAATTGGAGGTCTTAACAATGACATTTGAATTAGTTAGTGGCATATTATTGGCAGTTTCATTACTCTTCTATTCCACATTAGAAGTTTGGCTTGCTCCCAATAATAACTCCTTCTTTAAAGGTTTCAAAAAGAAAATGATATTCCTACTCCCCTTGTTTACTCTCTCATTCGCAATTCACTACTTCTTTTTTGTACAATAAAATAGTTTATCTGTGTAAATACAAAAGGATCGCTATCGTCTAGCAATCCTTTTTACACGCTTTCTATTATCTAATGGGATTATCGATGTCCTGCTTTTTTCGCTTCATTATAACCATAATAAGCACACGTCCCATTTTGAGATAAATCCCGCACCTCAAAACCACAACTACGATAAAAATCAAAATTATTCGCAGAAGTATGAGCAAACCAATCTCCATGAGGGAGTTTCTGCATACAAAGGGAAACGAGCTTCTTTCCTAATCCTTTTCCTCTATATTCATACTTCACAACTAAATCCATAATATTTGCAGCCATTATCTGATCAGAAATAACACGAACCATCGCAATCATTTCTTCCTCATCCCAAATTGTAAAAGCCCACGTAGAATTTTCAAATGCTATCGTAAATTTTTCAATTTGCCAAGATGGAATGCTATTGTTACTCCAGCCCGCATCTTCAAATAAACTTTTAATTGCATAAGCTGGCACACCTGTCGTTCCTTCTCGAATAATGAGTCCATTATGATAAATATACAATCCCATTCCCCCTTTTATTGTTATATACTATTCTTTAAAAGTTGAATATTACCTTTTTAAAAGGAGAAAAAGATGAAGGGATTTTTATTATTCTTTTACACTTCTTATGATTACTATACAAACTACTAATATAGCATTCTTTTGTTTATGGATCCTTACATTACTACTTCTACTACTAAAAAAGAAAAACTATCATCATTTCATATGGATTACTCTATTATTTGGGAGTGGATTCTTTCTCTATTTATTTACTATGGATCAAATTTCCTTTTCTTCAAGAGAACTAACAATTATTGTGAAACGTCTTTGCCTACTTCTTGTTTTTGTGCCATTTCTCATAGATGCTCTTGTACGCAAACAGCGAATATCTCTAAATTAGAATCAACCAAAATGGAACAATACTTTGCACATGCCTTTTATTTGGAGTGGTCCTCATCAAGTTAAAATTTATATATTTCTTATCATCGCGATTTCTATTAACATCGTCACCTTTACACCTTTTCTACTACAAAAAGAAATATCTTATATACAACATATCATGCTATTTGCCGTATTGTTTTCTATTATCAATGGCGTATTAGAAGAATGTATTTGGCAGGGAATCCTACTACATCAGTTTACAAATCAGTTTGATGAAAAATAGGCTATTTTGCTTACAAGCATTGGTTTTGGTTTACAGCATTACTCCTTAGGTTTTTCTTGGAGTGTTTCCACCGCTTTTATTATAGCTGGTATATTTTATGGAGGAATAGTTGTGAAATCAAATAGTATCATTCCAGCTATTATATGGCATGTAATTTTAAACATATTAATGGTATTTAGTAGTCTCATTCTTTAAAAGAGCAGGATTTATCCTGTTCTTTTAATTGCATATACAAGAACATCTATTCCATGAAATGATGCTGTCTTCTCATAACTCATTCCTGTTTTTCGGGCAACAAAGATAGAAGCAGGATGATCTGGATTAATAAGAGAAATGAGCTTATTCAAACTTAACACTTGAAAACCATAATCTCGAAAAGCTGTTGCTGCTTCCTTTGCATATCCCTTTCCCCAATACTCTGGAAGTAACCAGTACCCAATTTCAATTTCTTCTCTTCCATCTACTTGTTGCCTAACGAGTCCTGCGTGACCAATTGGTGTATCTGTTTCCTTTTCAATCATTAAAAATAATCCTAAACCGTTTTTATAACTAGGAAGAACCCAGCTTTCAAGACTTTTTTTACACTGCATATATGTTTTCGGAGTTCCGTTCCCAATGTAACGCATCACTTTCTCATTTCCCCATAAAGAAGCGTAAAAATCTAAATCGGTCATTGTATATTTGCGAAATTGCAAACGATCTGTATGGAACATACTCCTACTCCTTTCTTGTAGATTCTCTTTCTATAACTGAAATAGGCAATTGTATACGTTGTATATGCTCTCCTCGTAATTGTTTATGCAATAATACGATAGTATTCTTTGCCATACTTTTGATGGAGGTATTGATCGTTGTTATATTAGGGTGCATTATCATGGAGATCTCTTGATTATCAAATCCCATAACACCAAAATCTTGTGGGATACGAATTCTTAATCGCTGCGCTTCCATAATGATTCCAGCAGCTATCTCATCACTGCCTGTAAAAATTGCATCAGGAGCATTTTTCATGGATTGAATGACATGTATAACATTCTTTCCATCCTTCAGTCCACAGCAATTCGAAAATACCCATTCTTGCTGCAACTGTAGGCCATGCTCCTTTAAAGCTCGTTTATATCCTTGGTATCTCTGTCTCTGCGCTTTACTTTTTAATGTATCGTAACAAAATCCTATACGTGTATATCCATTTTCAAAAAGGTGCTTCGTTCCTATATAACCTGCTAACTCTTCATCAAATTGAACTGTGGATACGAATTCTGTTTCTACATGTTCATTACAGATAACAATTGCTCCTGAAGAGACCGCACGTTCTATTTCCTCTATTGGCAAAGAAAGTGTAGTAAAAATAAACCCATCTAACTTCTTCGTCCTAATATATTGTAAAAATTCTCTTTCTCTCTCAACTTCATAATTTGATTGTAATATCACGACATCATAACAATCTATTTTTAAAATACCACTTAACTCTTGGATTAACTGACTAAAGAAGGGATGATGTAAATTTGGTACGACTACACCGATTAAATTTGTTTGCAGACGACGTAAATCTTTCGCCGTTGCCACAGGTACATAATTTTTTTCATCAATAATCGCTTGCACTTTCGCCCTTAATTCTGGACGTACATACGGATGATGATTGATTACACGGGAAACCGTTGCTTTAGACACTCCAGCTAATTTCGCGATATCTTCAATTGTAGAAATCTTAACTCCCCCCTTGACCTGTAATGCATTTCAGAATGTACAGTATATGGTAACTATTATAAACGAGGTGACATGAAATATGGGGAAAATTCAAATTTCAGGAAAAATTATTGAAACAAAGGCAGTTGCCTTTGATAAAGATGGTACGTTATTTCAAGCTACTCCATTTTGGCAGGAAATTGATAGACTGCGAAAATCCAAATTTTCACAAGTTGTTGGTAAAAAGTATGAACCACTTTGGGAAAAAGCAGTTGGATTTGTCCCTCCAAACCAAGTTGATTTTAAAGGCCTATTAGCGGTCGCATCTGAAGAAGAAGAAATAATTGTTGTCGCGAGCCTTTTATATCAAATCAAAAAATATCCATGGCATCGTTGCAAAGAACTCGCTACTACCATATTTGAAAAAAGTAATGAACAATTATCCATTGAACAAGCTTTTCATCCTATTCAAGGGGTAACTGAATGCATCATTTCTTTGCAAAAAGAAGGAATATACACAGGTATTCTTACCTCAGATAATAAGGTGAGAACAAAAAAGTGTATTGATTTACTTAACATACCATCTTTTCAATTTCTCTTTACGCCAGAAGATGTAGAAAACGGAAAGCCTTACCCAGAAATGATTACAAAAGCATGTGAACAACTTGCCATTAAGTCAAATGAACTAGTAATGATTGGAGATACTGTTGTGGATGTAAAAATGGCCAAAGATGCCGGAAGTATCGCTGTCGGTATTGCAAATCATGAACATGCTATAAAAGAACTAACACCTTATGCAGATTTTATTATTACCGATTACAATGATATACAAGTTTTAACAAAAAAAAGACAGTAGACAAAGCTTGTCTACTGCACCCATATCATAACTAGTATAAAGAAAACTACAGTTGAGGGGGGGGATTTTCAGTTATACACTAGATATTTATGTTGTTCTAACAACGGACAAGAACTTCCGTTCACAAATGACCTTGAATTAGAACTTAGGTCTATTATATTTTAATTGATAAAGATTATCATTGTCAATATAAAACACATACATTTTCTAGAAATTTTACTTATACGAAAAAACGCTACAAAAAGATACACTCTTTTCGTAGCGTTTCATCTATCAATCTTATTCATACTCGTTCTCCTCTAACCTGTCACGCAATACTTTAACACGCTTGAAAAAGAAAAATGACATCCCTAAAAATAAAACAATAACACCCATCATCGCAAAGGATTGTACAGTTTCTCTTCCTCCATTTGGGATTAATAAACCAATCATTAAAAATGTGGCTAGCGCAAGAAGAACTTGACCGAAGCGAATATAATCTGCTATTTTCTGTTGTAATTCTTTCATACTTCTACCACTCCTCCCTCTCACTCTATCATATTCTAATCGTTTCTGAGGCAAGTAAATACAGCCAATGAGGGAGATGTTTTCCAAAGTAAAAAGAGCCGCTGCTAAACGGCTCTTTCAAATTTTCTATACACCTTTATAAGCTTGCATATACACTTCTTTCAACTCTGAAATAAGCGGTAATTTCGGATTTGCTGTTGTACATTGATCTTCAAATGCTCGTTCAGAAAGTATATCAACAACCGCTTCAAATGCTTCTTTTTCAATACCTTGGCCAGCAACACTCATATTAATATTTAATTCTTTTCCAAGGGCGATAATAGCTTGTACTAATGATTCCACGCCTTCTTCTACTGTACGTGCTTTAAGACCAAGCATTCTTGCGATATGTGCATAACGCTCATCCGCAACAAAGTGCTCATATTTAGGGAATAGTGCATGTTTTCTTGGTTTAATTGCATTATAGCGAATAACATGCGGCATTAAGATTGCATTAGCACGTCCATGCGGAATATGAAACTCCGGCCCAATTTTATGCGCTAAGCTATGGTTAATACCAAGAAACGCATTGGCAAATGCCATCCCAGCAATTGCTGAAGCATTATGCATTTTTTCACGAGCTTCTTCGTCATTTCCATCTTTATATGCACGTGGTAAATATTTAAAGACAAGATCAATTGCTTTTAAAGCTAATCCATCTGTATAATCGTTTGCCATAATAGATACGTACGCTTCAATCGCATGTGTTAATACGTCCATTCCTGTATCAGCAGTTACATGTGGTGGTACTGTCTTAACGAACTGCGGGTCAACGATTGCAACGTCTGGTGTTAATTCATAATCAGCAAGCGGGTATTTGATATTATTCTTTTTATCTGTAATAACCGCAAATGGTGTCACTTCTGATCCTGTTCCAGATGTTGTAGGAATCGCAACAAACTGCGCTTTAGTTCCTAGTTTTGGATATTTGCATGTACGTTTTCTAATATCTAAAAACTTTTGTTTGATACCAAAGAATTCTGTTTCTGGATGCTCATAAAATAGCCACATTCCTTTTGCTGCATCCATCGCTGATCCGCCGCCAAGAGCAATAATCACGTCTGGCTTGAAGCTTCTCATCATTTCTGCACCTTTAAATACAGTTTCATCTGATGGATCTGGTTCTACTTCAGAGAATATTTCTACTTTTACATCATTTCTATGTTGACCTAAATAATGCGTTACTACATCAATATATCCATGTTGAACCATTCCAGGATCTGTTACAATGAATGCTCGTGAAATGTTTGGCATACTTGCTAAATATTGCGTAGCGTGTTTTTCAAAATAAATTTTTGGTGGCAGCTTGAACCACTGCATATTCTTTTTTCTATTTGCAAGTCTCTTTACGTTCATTAAATGAGTTGCCGTTACGTTTTGAGATACAGAGTTCTTTCCGTATGATCCGCATCCAAGTGTAAGCGATGGAATGAAAGCATTATATATATCACCAATTCCGCCTTGTGCTGACGGAGCATTCACAATAAGACGACATGCTTTCATACGTAAACCAAACTGTTTTTGTACTTCTGTATTTGTAGAATGAATAACTGCAGAATGTCCTAAACCGCCAAGCTCTAACATGTTTTCACAATGCTGCAACCCTTCTTCTAATGAATTTGCTTTTATACAAGCTAATACTGGGCTTAATTTTTCGCGGGATAGCGGATAATTTGCGCCGACTCCTTTAATTTCTGCAACCAGCATTTTTGTATCTTCTGGTACTGCAATTCCTACTAGTGATGCAATGTAGTGAGCAGATTTCCCAACAATATCGCTATTTACTGCACATGTATTTTCATTAATGACAAGTTTCTCTAATTTTTTTCGTTCATCTTCTGTTACAAAATAACAATTGTTTGCTATCATTTCTTGTTTCACATCATTATAGATCTCTTTGTCTACAATAATTGCTTGTTCAGAAGCACAAATCATACCGTTATCAAATGTTTTTGATAAGATTACATCATTCACAGCACGTTTCACATTCGCTGATTTTTCCATATAACATGGAACGTTACCTGGTCCTACTCCTAAAGCTGGTTTACCAGTTGAATATGCTGATTTTACCATTCCTGCTCCTCCTGTTGCCAGAACAAGCGCTACACCTTCATGATTCATTAATTGTTTTGTTGCCTCAACAGAAGGCTTTTCAATCCATTGAATACAGTTCTCTGGTGCACCAACTTTCACTGCAGCATCGCGCACTGTTTTTGCAGCTGCGATAGAACATTGCTGCGCTGAAGGGTGGAATGCAAAAATAATTGGGTTTCTCGTTTTTATCGCAATGATCGCTTTAAACATCGTTGTTGACGTTGGATTTGTTACTGGCGTTACCCCAGCAACCACACCGACCGGCTCTGCAATTTCTATTACTTCCTCATGTGGATCCTCACGAATAATCCCCACTGTTTTGTCATTTTTTATGCTATTCCAAATATATTCAGTTGCAAAAATATTTTTAATACATTTATCCTCATACACACCGCGTCCCGTTTCTTCAACAGCCATTTTTGCAAGCGGCATATGTTGATCCACGCCCGCAAGTGCCATTTCATGTACAATTTTATCAATTTGTTCCTGTGTAAAACCTTCTAATGCTTGTAAAGCTTTTTTACCATTCTTTACTAACGTCTCAATCATTTCTGCCACTTCTTGCGTTTCATTTACAACTTTCTCTTTGACTACCATGTAATTTCCTCCTATTCTGCTATATGGACTTAAATAGACCCTAAGGGTCTTAATACGTCCCTATTAGCGTAAAAAAATAGAGTTACTTTTCCTACATGAATCCAATTATTTGTGAAATATTTCACATATTTATGTGTGAAGTATTATTTCATGATTTTACTATACACGAAATATTTTTAATTGTGTGTGTCTAATTTGTGAAAAGTTTCACAAATTGTATTTAAAAAAACACTGCCTTTTTAGCAGTGCTTTTTTATTATGCTAATGCTTGGGCTAAATCTTCAATTAAATCTTCGCCATCTTCAATACCGACAGAAATACGAATTAATGTATCTGTAATTCCTAGCTCTTTACGACGATCTGCTGGAATAGATGCATGTGTCATTTGAGCTGGAATAGAAATTAAGCTTTCTACTGCTCCTAAACTTTCAGCAAGCGTAAAATACTGCAGTTTCTCAAGTACTTTATTTAGCGTTTTTTCACTATCTACATCGAATGAAATAATTGCACCGTATCCATTCGCTTGTTCAGTTGCTAATGCATGATTCGGATGTGATTCAAGGCCTGGATAGTATACTTTATTAACTTTTGGATGATTATTTAAAAACTCAGCAATCGCGCGTGAATTTATTTCATGTTCTTCCATACGAATTCCTAATGTTTTTAAACCACGAAGTAACAAGAAGCTATCTTGTGGTCCAAGAATACCACCTGTTGAGTTTTGAACGAAATGAAGGTCTTCTGCTAATTGCGCGCTATTAACAACAACTAATCCGGCAACAACATCGCTATGTCCACCTAAATATTTCGTTGCACTGTGAAGTACAATATCTGCTCCTAAAGAAATTGGTGACTGCCAGTATGGCGTCATGAATGTATTATCAATAATTGTTAATAGACCTTTTTCCTTTGCAAATGTAGAAATTTGCTTAATATCTGTAATTTTTAATAATGGATTTGTTGGTGTTTCTACATAAATTGCCTTTGTATTTGGACGTACTGCTTCTGCTACTTCATCTAAATTTGTTGTATCTACAAATGTATGTTCAATACCGAAACGATTCAATACTTTTGTAATCACACGATATGTTCCGCCATATACGTCATCTGTTAAAATGACATGATCTCCTTTTGAGAATAACATAATAGTTGCTGTAATAGCAGCCATTCCTGAACCAAATGCAAATCCTGCATGACCGTTTTCTAATACGGCAATCATTTCTTCTAATGCTGAACGTGTTGGATTACCTGTACGTGAATATTCGTATCCTTGATGTTTACCAACTGCTTCTTGTTTGTACGTACTTGTTTGATAAATCGGTACGTTTACAGATCCAGTTGAAGGTTCTCCTATGCGAATACCATGAATTAACTTTGTTTTTGCTCTCATTTTTTATTCCCACCCTTTGTATATATCTTTACTTAAATAACGCTCACTGCTATCTGGAAAAATCGTTACAATATTTGTACCTGGTTTTGCCGTTTCAGCCTCTAATAGGCTCGCATGAAATGCTGCTCCTGAAGAACTACCAACAAGAAGGCCTTCTTTCTGCGCTAATTCTTTCACACGTCTGAATGCATTTCGATCAGAAATGGTATGAATTTCATCGAAATATGATGATTTTAAAAATGGCGGAATAAATTCAAGACCGATTCCTTCTGTTTCATGTGAACCTGCTTCACCACCATTTAAAATAGATCCTTCTGGTTCTACAATCACCGTTTTAATTTCACGATTTTGTTCTTTTAAATAGGAGGCAGTTCCCATAAATGTACCGCCAGTACCTGCACCTGCTACGAATATGTTAATCTCTCCATCCAACGCTTCCCACAGCTCTGGGCCTAATGTTTTGAAATAGGCACGTGGATTTGCATCATTTGCAAATTGACTTGGAGAGTATGAATTTGGAATTTCTTTTACTAATTCTTTCGCCTTCGCAATTGCGCCTGTCATTCCTTGTTCAGTTGGCGTATGCACAACTGTTGCACCAAGTGCCTTCATCAGCTCTTGCTTTTCAATACTGAATTTTGCTGGAACACAAACAATTACATGTAAATCATGCTCTAGTGCTGCGAGTGCCAGTCCAATGCCAGTATTCCCTGCCGTCGGTTCAATAATTGTTCCCCCTGGCTTTACAAGTCCTTTTGCTAGTGCATCTTCAATCAATTCTCTTCCTAAGCGATCTTTCACGCTTCCACCCGGATTATAAAATTCAAGCTTTGCAAATAAACGAACGCCCTCTGGAAGTGAAAAACGAGTAATTTCTACAATCGGTGTATGACCGATTAATTCATGAACTCCACGATACACCTTCATCGTGTTCTCCTCCTTATTTGCCAATAAAGAAAAGGCAACTGTATGTATCTTCTTTATATGAGACAGTTGCCTTTTTGTTACATTACTTTAACTCTTCTAACACTTTTACAATAAAGTTTGTAGAATGAAGAGCTGCTTGATCTAAAAATTGATCAAATGAAACGTTTGATTCTTTACCAGCAATATCAGAAAGTGCACGAATAATTACAAATGGTACTTTGTATTGATGACATACTTGCGCAACCGCTGCTGCTTCCATTTCTACTGCGTAAAGATTTTCAAATTTATCACGGATTGCTGCAACTCGGTTTGGATCACTCATAAATGAATCCCCTGTTGCAATCATTCCTTTCACAACTTGAATGTTCTCTTCGGATTTCATACATTTCTCAGCTAATGCTATTAGTGCTTCATCCGCTTTAAATCCTGGTGGCATCCCTGGCACTTGACCATATTCGTAATCAAATGCAGTTACATCCACGTCATGATGGCGAACTTCTGTTGAGATGACAACATCCCCAACATTTAAAGATTGATGGAATCCACCAGCTGAGCCTGTATTAATTACTTTTTCAGGTTGGTATCTCTCTAATAAAATTGTCGTCGACATAGCCGCATTTACTTTACCAATACCAGACTTTAACAAGATTACTTCATGTCCTGCTAATGTCCCGTTCGTAAATTCACAACCTGCAACGGTTTCTGTTTCTGCTTGTTCTAATTTGTCACGTAAAATACGTACTTCTTCTTCCATTGCTCCAATTACAGCAATTCTCAATCTAATCCCTCTTTCTATTGCTTAGTTGCCTCCATTACCCAAACGAAATGATTTAATCTCGTAAATGTTACATGGAAGCCATTGTTTTCAAAAATAGATTGCATAATCGGAATACGTGTATAGTATTCTGTTTGCAAATCGTTTGCTAACTGATGAAAACCTCTTTGTTTTGCAGTTTCAACAGTTTTATCATACGCTTCTTGATCTGCAAATATCGTATCAGCAAACACTATTTTACCACCTTTATGAAGCAATTGACTATACTTCGCAATTGCTACATCTTTTTCTTCATCTGTTAGATGATGAAACGCATAAGTGCTTACAATTGTATCAATAGAATCGGGAACATCAAAAGAAAGAAAATCTCCCTCTGTAATTGAAAATCCTTCTGGTAGCTTTTGCTTTGCGATTGTACGCATTTCACGTGACGGCTCTATGCCGTAAACAGTATGGCCAACAAGTAATAATTTATTTGTTAAATTACCAGTACCAACACCAAATTCTAATACATTTCCAAATGATTTATTTACTACATCCTCTAAAATCTCCTCATAACGAGCGAAAACTTCTTTATATTGTATATCTTCGCCTTGTACGAATGAATCGTACGTATGAGCCCACTCATCAAATAAACCGTTAAATTCTGTACCCATATAAAATTCCCCTTTTTCTTATCGGTTTTATCAGTATGATATGCTTTCTTTACGAAAATGTCAATTGAAACGGAAATGGTATTTCCTTCTTTTCTTTGTTACACTTAACTTGATTATATGGAGAGGAGCGTTTTTTGTGTCATTTACGTTTGAAATGCTGGAAGATAAAGTAGAATTTTTTGAAGCACCAAACTTAGTTTCCTTAGAAAAGAAAATTAACGAACAAATTGACAATAACAAAGCACTTATGCTGGAAGTTCATCATATTTCTCATCAAATGATTATGGATCCCGAGAGCAAAAGACCTTATTACAGCGCAGTTGTTCATTTTAAATTAAAAAAATTACGCTAACTAAAAAAGAGAGAGGTTCTAAGAACCTCTCTCTTTTTTAGTTTAGAGTTTGAACAAGTGCTGGTTTCCAACCCTCATTTTCTACCCAATCAATATTTACATAATATCTTTTACCAGTTTGTTTATCTTGAACATTACCGTACGCTTTTTGCTTACCGTTATTCCCAATGCGGTGAATAACCAATTGTTCCACTGGAACTTCGATTGCAGCGGAAATTGCTTGTTTCATCTCATTCCAATCTGCTGATCCTTGTTGAAATGTCATTGCCGGTGTTGCACCTTGCGTTGTACCAACTGGCTTCCAAGAAGGTTTCGTATAAGCATCTGTTGCTTTAGGCTGTGTTTTTTCAGCTGGGGCCTTTTCATTTGCTTTTGCTTCTTCCTCAGCTTTTTGTTTCTCTTCGTCCTCTTTTTTCTTCGCTGCTGCTTGCTCTTGTTTCTTAGCTTCTTCTTTCTCTTTCGTTTTCTCAGTTTTATTATCTTTCGTTGTTTGCTGAGATACTTTCTTGTCTGGCGAAGATGCTTGCTCTGTTGTATCAGAAGTAAAGAATACTTGATACGCTACAACAAGTACTGCTAATAACACAATAGCAATTGCAATATTTAAAACACCGTTTTGACGACGTTTTTGTTGTTTCTGTTGGAATCTAGATCCTCCTGCCATTCTTCAAACCTCCATGCAGTTTTTCCTACTTGCTATTGTAACACTAAATCTTAAAAGGTTGAATAACTACTGTAATTTTTTCACGAAATGAAAACATTTGATAATAAATTGCAAGATTACCTTCTACTTTCCAAGTGAGCAATCTCTTCTACAAATTCTTTAAAAATCGGTGTTACAGTATTTTGTTCATTATTCGTTTCTAAGTCAACAACTACTAACGCATATCTTGGGTTTTCATACGGGAAGTAACCCGCAAACCAACGATTTACACGATTTCCTTTTCCTGTTTGTGCCGTCCCAGATTTTCCGGCAACAGATAGCGGTAATGACTGAAAAGTAGTACCTGTTCCTTTCTCCATCGTTACTACTTTTCTTAATAGTGATTGCACTTGTTTCACTGTATGATAAGAGAGTTGTCGCCCCTCCAATTTATGATCTTCAAAATGAAAAAATCTTGTGCCATTTTTGTACCGTATTTCTTTTACAGCTTTTACTTCTTTCTTCTCTCCATTTCTTGCAATCGTCGCCATCATATTTGCAACAGCTAAAGGGGATATTCTTACATCCTTTTGCCCAATCGCCGTTTGGGCGATTGCTTTGTGACTCATCTTAGTTTCTTCTTCATTCCAAACAATTGCTTTTTTCTCTTCTATCAACTGTTTAAACCCAGACGTATGAAACACTTGCCCTTTCCATCCTACCTTCTCACTCGCTCCTAGCGCTTCTAAATACGTTTCCATTACATGTTTATCCTTTTGCATCAATTCATCACCAAGCACAGCAAATGTCCTGTTACAACTCCTAGCAAAGCTCTCTGTGAAGCTTAATTTCCCCATCATAACCTGCGGAGTATTTTCGCCATACGGATCTGTATCACAGTTAAACATACGATGAGATTGAATTATATCATTATCAATTGCCGCGGCCGCTACAACTGTTTTAAAAATAGAACCAGGAAAATGAGGCGTTAGCATTTGGTTTTCCATCGTTTTTTGATACGTACGCTTATCATTCGTCTGTAAAGATGGTTTACTCACCATTGCTAAAATTTCACTCTTCTTCACATCAAGTAGTACCAATCCACCGTTTTTTATTCCATGCATTTGCACAAGCTCTTCTGCTTTTTGTTGCAAAGACTTTTCTATCGTTGTTTGAATCGTAACTGGATAAAAAGGATTTCCAGGAGATGTATATTTTGCACGTTTCCCAAAAATCGGTTCGCCCTGTCTGTCCACTTGATACAACACTTTCGTTTCACCATCAGTCATTAAAAATTCATCAAATGATTGTTGAAGTCCTGAAATACCAATCGGTGTTTGAATAGGGAACTTCTTCATTTCCCCGTATCGCTTTTGAATTTCATTCTCGTTTTCTCCTACTGCACCAATTAAATGTTCTGCTTCTGGTATTTGTTTCACCCTTACTTCAGTTGCAACCATGCCTAACATATCCGCACGATTAATCTTTTCCACCTGTTCTTTCGTTAATTGAAACGGTTTATCACCTCTTTGAAATATAAATGGTTTTCGTTTGTCTTTCATTTGCAGATTTATGTCTTGTCCCGGCACACTAATGATATGCGCAATTTTCTCTAACATGTCATTTTTTATTTGTAGAAATGGAAAAATAATTAACACTGAATACTTTTCTTCACCAAGTTCTACTCCATTTCGATCAATAAAACGCCCCCTACCATCATCCACTGTAACTGCTTGTGTACGCTGGGTAACACTCTTTTCAATTAAATTTATATGTTTATCTGTAAATGATTCAGTAGATATAAGCTGTATTTGTACCAATCTTCCAAGCAATAGCAACATGATGCATGTAAAGCATAATAAGGTGATGATAATTCTCCGTTTGATTTTCATAAAAAACACCTCGTCTTTTCAGTTTAGACGAGGTGTCATTCCTTTTATACAGAACGAAATATTATTAGAGTTTGTATTTTTCTTGTATGATTGAATGATTTTTATAAATCTTTTGGCTGCTTTAGAAATTTCATAAGAATTGACCTAAAACTCTCTTCATCTATTCCTGAATTTTTTGCAACCTCAATTGTAGTAGTTGTTACTTGAGCTGCTGCTTTTAAATAATCCGGTTGTAAAGCTTGCATTTCACTTCTTTTTTCTTTTGCATTCTCAACCGTTACAGAATCAATACATGCGATCATCTTGTCTACGATCTTTAAATATTCATTTTCTGCGTTAATTAACTTTTGAATTTCATCTTTATTACTTACTTTAGATTGATTTAAGTAAGTATACGCTTGATTCACTTCATCTTTAAAAAGTTTATCATTATTCTTTGCCTGTTCTTGTAACATATTCTTCATATCATCTATTGTCTTCTGATCCATTGTATTCTGTAACAAATATTCTGGATTACCAATCGCATAATCATACTTAATCGTCACATCCTGAAACATTCTCATTACAATAGCTAACTGATACTCTAGAGCAAAGTCTTCGAATTTCTGTTCCTTTTTATCCTTATCTAATTCCGTGTTCCCCTTTGTATTCGGTGTGCTGTTTGAAGACGAAGTTGCTGAATCATCCTTTTTTTTTTCTTGTTTCGGTTTCGATTCGTTTGATACACTTGTTTTCTCAATAGATCCACATGCCGCTAATCCTGTCATCATAACGCCACAAGTGAGTGCTGCAAATAATTTCTTTTTCATGAACTGCCCCTCTTCCTTATCCCTTTTAAACTCTCTTCACACTTCAAAACATAAAAGTATAAAATTCCTCACTTATAATATCAGAATTAAAGCTCTTACATCGTCATATTATGTCGAATAAAGTGAAAACTCCCTTAAGGATCCTTTCTCTTTTATCGCTCAAACCAAACTATCATGGACGATTATATAGCACTTTTCACTCAGAATCTTGAGAGCAATGGGATAATAAAAGAGAAAAAATAAAAAAGGTTCACCCATATGAGTGAACCTTTTTTATTATTTTACAGAGATAATCTCTACTTGCATTTCTCCGCCTGGCGTTTGGATTGCTACCTTTTCACCAATTTGCTTACCTAATAAGCTTTTTGCGATTGGAGAATCGTTAGAAATTCTTCCTTCAAATGGATCAGCTTCTGCGCTACCAACGATTGTGTAAGCTTCTTCATCTCCATCTGGTAATTCTTTGAATACTACAGTTTTACCTAATGTTACAACTGTAGACTCTTCGCCATTATCTTCAATGATAACTGCGTTACGAATCATATTTTCTAGTTGTGTAATACGTCCTTCTACGAATGCTTGCTCATCTTTCGCTGCATCGTACTCCGAGTTCTCAGAAAGATCACCGAAGCTACGTGCGATTTTAATACGCTCTACAACTTCTTTACGTCTTACTGTTTTTAATTGCTCAATTTCGTTTTCTAATTTTTGTTTACCCTCTTGCGTCATAGGGTATGTTTTTTCTGTTGCCATGTTTTCCACTCCTTTTATATACCAATCCCCCGAAAAAAAGAGGAGTTCCATATGAAAACTCCTCCGCTTTATCCTATAGCGGAGATTTCTAGTACACATGCACTAGCGGAGTTGTCACATACAACCCCGTATTTTCCAATTCTTCCTCATATAAAGAAGATATGTATGGAAAGTTCATATAAATATGCCCTCACCTATATATAGATGAGGTTGGCATGTTTCATTGTATTCGATAGGAAGGGAAAAAATCCCTTCCTATCGTATATCTTTTACTATGCTATTACAAATTCACTTTTTGTTCAAGAATTGTTGCAATTTTTGTGACCATAATATCGATTGCAACATGATTTTGTCCGCCTTCTGGAATAATTATATCCGCAAATTTCTTAGAAGGCTCAATAAATTGGTTGTGCATTGGACGTACAACATTTACATACTGCTCAACAACAGAGTCCATTGTACGGCCACGCTCTTTAATATCACGTTGCATGCGACGTAAAATACGAAGGTCAGCATCCGTATCAACAAACACCTTAATATCCATTAAATCACAAAGACGCGGGTCTTCTAAGATAAGAATCCCTTCTAAAATAATTACATCTTTCGGTTCTACTGGAATAATTTCTTCTGAGCGTGTATGCAATGTATAATCATATACGGGTTTCTCAACCGGCTTATATGCAAGCAACTGATGTAAGTGCTCAATTAATAAGTCATTATCAAACGCTAATGGATGATCGTAATTTGTTTTTAAACGCTCTTCCATTGGCAGATGACTTTGGTCTTTGTAATAATAATCTTGCTCCAAAATTAAAATGGAATGACCTTGAAATTGATCAAAAATTGCTTTTGTTACACTTGTTTTACCTGATCCTGAACCACCAGCGATTCCAATTACAACCGGCTTATTCGTCCCCATTCAACTACCACTCTTTCTTATTGATGTATGCTTTTTCGCATCATATTATTCACATACACTGGTTGATCCACTTTGAATTTCACGATTTGCAACGGATGTCTCGCTGCATCTAATTCGTTTCCATCCTCATCCCAAATTTTCTCCACCGTTTGTGTAAAGTTTTCTATTTCTGGCCCAAAGAACTCAACCTCATGCCCTGGTTTGAAGTAGTTACGTTGTTCGATTGTGACAATGCCTGTTTCTTCATTATAATCTAACACTAAACCAGCAAAATCATACGTTGTTTTCTTACTATGATTTCCATACATTTGTTCTTGGTATCCTGGAACTCCTTCAAAGAATGCAGGCGCTGTATCACGATTTGCACATTTATCGAGCTCATCTAACCATTCTTGTTTAAACTCAAAGTTATCAGGATCCGCGCAATATGCATCAATTACTTTGCGATACACAGTTGCTACTGTTGCTACGTAGTGAATAGATTTCATGCGTCCTTCAATCTTCAAGCTGTCAATTCCAATTTCAATCATTTTCGGAATTGAAAGGATCAAGTTTAAGTCTTTTGGACTCATTGCAAAGTGCGCATCGCCTTCTTGGAATAAAGGAAGCTCTTCTGCTTCTTTATGTTGTGATACTGCTTGAACTAGGTCATAATCCCAACGACATGACTGACAACAACCACCACGGTTCGAGTCACGTGCTGTCATATGGTTACTTAATGTACATCTTCCAGAGTATGCAATGCACATTGCCCCATGGACGAACGCTTCAATTTCAATATCAACGTTTTCTTTAATTTCCTTCATTTCTTCATAGCCGACTTCACGAGCTAATACAAGACGATGCAAGCCTTCTTCTTTCCAATACTGCGCTGCTTTCCAGTTGGATAGAGACTGTTGTGTACTTAAATGTACTTCAACAGAAGGAGCTACACGTTTACACGTCTCGATAATAAGCGGGTCTGCAACAATAATACCTGTTACACCAGCTTTTTCAATCCCTCTTAAATAATCTTCTAATCCATCCATATTTTCATTATGTGCAAAGATATTTGTTGTTACATATATTTTTGCGCCATATTTCTTTGCAAATTCTACGCCTTCTGCCATTTCTTCTAGCGTAAAGTTCCCTGCATTTGAACGCAGACCAAATTCCTGTCCACCTAAATATACAGCATCTGCACCGTAATGAATAGCTACTTTTAATTTCTCTAAATTACCTGCAGGGATTAACAATTCAGGTTTTTTCACAATAACGCGTTTTCCATCGATTACTCGTGAAATTTCTTGTACAGTCATATCCTACACCCTCCTCGTTTAGTAAACCGTTTCTTTAAAGAAGAATCCTGTATCTAACGGACGATTTACTGGTTGAATTTCTTCTATCTCTTTATATAAATCATCTTTCATGTCATAATACGCATCGCGATCTTCTACACATAAATCAATAGCTTTACGATATTTCTTTGTCACTTGGATAATGTATTCAGAGCTTTTTAACACACCATCAATTTTCAAGCTATCGATTTCAGCATCGATAAGTTCATCTAACTCATCAATGAAACAAATATCATTCGGACTCATAATATGAGTACCATTTTCGTCCTCATAAATCGGATACTTGTTATTACGCTCTGGATCATGTAAAAACATATTTTCTTCATACTTTTTCTTTTCAATCTCCAGATTACGATCTTGATATTCAAAATAGTTTCCAACTAATGAACGCTTTGATTGGAACATGCATGTCATACCGTGAATTTGTACTTCTACTTCAACTTCAGCGTTTTCTTTTAATTCAACAATTTCATCTAAGCTCAATTCACGTGCAAGCACAGCACGTTTTGCACCTTTACGGCCCCAATAGTTACATGTGAACCAGTTCGTTGCTGTCGTTTCTGTATTCCAATGCATTTGCATGTTTGGTGCTACTTCACGCACAGTCATTAATACTGCAGGATCTCCAAAGACGATTGCATCTACCTGTACTTCTTGCAGGAATGCAACGTAGCCTTTTAATTCTTCTACTTTGTCGTTATGGAACATAGCGTTCATCGCTACGTATACTTTCATACCATTTTCATGTGCAATGCTTACAGCTTGTTTCACATCATCACGCGTGAACTCCCCTGCTAAACGTAAGCCAAACTTTTGCTCACCGATCATTACTGCACTTGCTCCTGCTTTTGCAAGAGGTTCAATGTCCGCCACCGCTCTTGGCGTTACTAACAATTCAGGTTTTTTCATACTGTTGTCACCCTCTCTTTTTACTCACGGCTACTCCATCACCAATCGGAAAAATAGTTGTATCATATCCTTCATGGTTCATTAGCCATTCATTGTACGTCTTAATACGACGAATCAAACCACGCGTACGTCTATTTTCAATTTTTTCTTTTGTCGTTACAAGTCCATGGTACATAACATTATCTGAAATAATGACACCCCCCGGATTTAATAACGGTTCATATAAGTCAAAAAAGCGACGATATTGTCCTTTTGCGGCATCAATAAAAATAACATCAAATGTTCCATGTTCATTCACTTGTTCACCTGTTTCTAATGCATCACCATAAATAACGGAAATACGCTCTTTTACAGAAGAACGCTCTATATATTCAAGTGCTTTTTCATATCGATCGCTATTTCGTTCTACTGTCACAATACGAGAATTAGGGATAGCTTGCATCATACGAATACTGGAGTAACCAATTGCTGTTCCGAGCTCTAAGATGCTTTTTGGCCCAATTAAACGTAAAAATTGCAACATAAACTCCATTCCAAGACGATCCATAATTGGCACATGATGTTCACCTGCGTACTGTTCCATTTCAAGAATAAGTTTATCTTTTGGATCAATAAATGATAATAGGTACTCGTTAACTGCATCCTCCATAAATGGTCCTCCTTATTTACATGGAGAAGTGCCTCTATGACGTGTCAGTTTCTATCTTTTCACACATAGAATGCAATAAAAATACAAGCCAGCTTCACCCTTAGCTTGTACGTCCCGTTTTGATATTAAAAACGATTCTTCTGCCAGTTTTTAACCCGATATATTTTATCATAAAAAAGAGGGATATGCGACCCTTTTCGCTCTCCCTCCTATTTTCATTTCTTTTGTGTAATATATTTTTGTTTTAATGCATTATGTTCTTCTAACGTTTTTGCATAATACACTTCACCACTTGGTGCTGCTAAAAAATAGTAATAATCTGTTTGTGCAGGTTCTAACGCTGCTTGTACTGAATGCTTGCCAGAATTCGCAATTGGTCCAACAGGTAATCCTTTTATAACATACGTATTATACGGTGAATTTACTTTTAAATCCTCATATAATACACGTTCTTTATGCTTTCCAAGCGCATATAATACTGTCGGATCTGTTTGTAACGGCATCCCTTTTGCTAAACGATTATAAAAGACGCTAGAGATCTTTTGACGATCTGTAAACCCTGTCGCCTCTTCCTCAATTAAAGAAGATAATGTTAAAAGCTGGTGAACGTCCAGCTGCTTTTCTTTCATTTTCGCCTCATTTTGAACAATTAATGCATTCGTTTTTTCAAGCATTGACGTCACAATTTCTTCCAATGTTGTATCTTTTTTATAGAAAGAATATGTCGCTGGGTATAAGTAGCCTTCTAACGGATATTTAATATTGGCATCAAAAATTTTATTTGTTAATAATATCGGATATTTTTGCTGCATTTTTTGAATAAAAGCCTTATCGTTTAATTGGCGCACAACATCATCTTTATTCCATTTCAGTTCCTTCGCAATTATATCTGCGATTTCAACAACTTGTGCACCTTCCTTAATCGTCAATTTATAAGCAACTGGACGATGGACATTACCCGATGACATTTGTTCCATTACATCATCTACATTCATTGACGAATTTAACAAATATGTACCTGCCTGCAAATTTTTAGATTTAGCTTTTGCATAGAAGCTAAATACTGTACCGTTTTTAATAGCGCCTTTTTCTTCTAAAATCTCTCCGATTTTACTTGTAGATGAACCTTTTGGAATCTCTACTTCAATTTCTTTTTTATTCCCGCTATCAACTGGTTTTAACGCAGATGAAATATACGCATAGACTGACACGCAGACCACAAGTAGTGCAATAACCACTATTAAAAGTGTGTGTCTACGCTTCTTCTTCACTTGATTCTCTATCAAAGTTCTTCCTCCTTATTCCATTGTAGACCATATGTACATCCTCTATACAATGCCCTACAAACCCAAAGCAAAGCTCATTCATTTGCAGATAGTTTTTTATTTTATACAATCCGTCTCATTATACTACAAACAATTATGTAGTTTCGACAAAAAATCTGTCATTTTGCACGAGAATACAAAAAAAGATGGACTGCATGTACAGCCCATCTTCTTCACCTGAATTACGCTTCGCCCTCTTCTTCTTCAGCAAGTGTGTTAAACATTTCTTGTACCATTTCCCACTCTTCTTCAGATTCGATTGGAAGTAATGTTCCACCTGACTCTTCTTCGTTTTGTTCGAAAGCCATTGCATCATAAATTTGTTCGCCATCTTCGTCAACTTCACCAATCGGAGAAAAGACTACATAAGATTTTTTGCCAAATTTTTCAGCATCGAAAGTGAAAATAATTTCACATAAATGCTCGTTACCTTTTTCGTCTACAATTGTAATTTGATTTTCTTCCATTCTGGTCACCTCTTATTTACTATCTAAATATCCTTGCAAAATCACGACTGCAGCCATCTTATCGATCACTTGCTTTCGCTTCTTTCGACTTACATCAGCCGAAATAAGAAGACGTTCCGCTGCCATCGTTGACAGACGCTCGTCCCACATCATGACGTCTAATTGTAACAGTTCACGTAAGGATTGTGCAAATTGCTGGCAAGCCTCACCACGTGGTCCGATTGTACCATTCATGTTCTTTGGCAATCCTACTATTATCTTGTCCACATTGTACTGTTTTACTAACTCAGAAATACGATCAAAACCAAATTGACCTCGTTCTTCGTTAATTTTAATCGTTTCTAAACCTTGTGCTGTCCAGCCCATTTCGTCACTAATCGCAACGCCGACTGTTTTTGTACCAACATCTAAACCTAATATCCGCATAAACTACTCCTCACGATGTTGTTTCAAATAAGACTTCACAAGCTCTTCAATCAATTCATCACGTTCTAACTTGCGAATAATGCTTCGTGCATCTTTATGACGAGGTATGTATGCTGGGTCTCCACTTAATAAATAACCGACGATTTGGTTAATCGGATTATAGCCTTTTTCTTGAAGTGCATCATACACAGTTAAAAGTACATCGTTTACATGGACACTCTGTTTTTCATCTTGAAAGTTAAACTTCATTGTTTTATCAAAACCGTCCATTTTAAGCACCTCACTTATAAGTAGTAAGTATAGGGAGAAGAATCTCTCCTCTCCCTACTATTGTACACTACTATCTCTTTATTTTGAAACAGATTTAACGTACTCTTCTACAAATGCAAGTGCATCATCCACTTGCGCTGGGTTTTTACCACCTGCTTGAGCCATGTCAGGACGGCCGCCACCGCCACCGCCGCAGCGAGAAGCAACTTCTTTCACAAGTTTACCTGCATGGTAACCTTGATTGATTAAATCTTTCGTTACACCTGCTAGAATATTCACTTTATCCTCATTTACAGCTGCTAATACAACGACTGCAGACTCTAATTTATTTTTCAGGTCATCCATCATTGTACGTAAGTTATTCATATCTGCAACATTTACTTTTGTTGCTAATACATTTACTCCATCCACTGTAACAACTGAATCTGTTAAGTTTCCAGCTTCAATGTTACTTAATTTTGCAGCAAGAGATTCATTCTCTTTTTGAAGTTGTTTCACTTCAGTAAATAGACCGTCTACTCTTGTTAAAATATCTTTCGGATTTGTTTTCATTTTGCCTGCAGCTTCTTTTAATAAACTTACTTGATCGTTCATTAATTCGTATGCAGATTTACCAGTCACTGCCTCAATACGACGAGTTCCAGCACCGATACCAGACTCAGCAACAATTTTGAAAATACCGATAGATGCTGTGTTATCAACGTGACAACCACCGCAAAGTTCTAAGCTATAATCGCCTACTTGGACAACGCGTACAACATCTCCGTATTTTTCACCGAATAATGCCATTGCACCCATTTCTTTTGCTTCTTCAATTGCTTTTTGAGAAATCTCAACATCAATACTTTCCCAAATTTTTTCGTTTACAATACGCTCAATTTTTTCTAATTCGTCAGCTTGTACTTGACCGAAATGAGAGAAGTCAAAGCGTAGACGTTCTGATGTTACAAGAGAACCAGCTTGGTTAACATGTGTTCCAAGTACATCTTTTAATGCTTGGTGTAAAATATGCGTTGCTGTATGGTTTTTCACAACACTGCTACGGTTCTTCGTATCAATAATAGCTTTTACAGCTGATTCTTTTGTTAACGTTCCTTCTTCCACAACTATTTTGTGTAAGCTTTGACCATTTGGTGCTTTTTGTACGTCTTTTACAAGAACTTTCACACCGTCAGCAAGAAGGTAACCGCGGTCTGCGATTTGTCCGCCACTCTCAGCATAGAATGGTGTTACATCAAGCATTAATTGTCCTTCTTCGCCTGCTTGTAAGCTATCTGTGTACTCGCCATTTTTCACAAGTGCAACAACATTACTTTCTGTCGCAACTGTACCATAACCAACGAATTCACTCGCTACTTTAATTTCTCCAAGTACGCCGCCTTGAACTTGCATAGAATCAACGTCTTGACGAGCTGCACGTGCACGTTCACGTTGTTTTTCCATCTCTGCTTCAAAACCTGTATGATCAACCGTCATACCAGCTTCTTCTGCATATTCTTCTGTTAATTCAATTGGGAAACCATATGTGTCATATAGACGGAACGCATCTACTCCAGAAATAGCAGTCGTTTTTTCTTCTTTTGCTTTTGCAATAACCTCTGCTAAAATTGCTTCTCCATCATGAAGTGTTTCATGGAAACGCTCTTCTTCATTTTTCACAACTTTTGCAATAAAGTCTTTCTTTTCAAGAACTTCTGGATAGAAGTCTTTCATTACTTCGCCAACAACCGGTACTAATTCAAACATGAATGGACGGTTAATGTTTAATTTCTTCGCATAACGTACAGCACGGCGTAATAAACGACGTAATACATAGCCACGGCCTTCGTTAGAAGGAAGAGCTCCATCACCAACAGCAAATGTTACTGTACGGATATGGTCTGCAATTACTTTAAACGCCATATCTTTTTCTACATCGCCACCGCGATATTTCTCACCAGAAATTGATTCTGTTGCACCAATCATTGGCATAAATAGGTCTGTATCAAAGTTTGTAGGTACATCTTGAACGATAGATGTCATACGCTCTAGACCCATCCCTGTATCGATGTTTTTCTTTGGAAGTGGCGTATATGAGCCATCCGGATTATGGTTAAATTGAGAGAATACAAGGTTCCATACTTCTAAGTAACGTTCGTTTTCTCCACCCGGATACAACTCAGGATCGCTAAAATCGTTACCGTAAGCTTCACCGCGGTCATAGAAAATTTCTGTGTTCGGTCCACTTGGTCCTTCACCAATATCCCAGAAGTTTTCTTCTAAACGAATGATGCGCTCTTTCGGAACACCCATTTTCTCATTCCAAATTGTAAATGCTTCTTCATCTTCTGGATGGATTGTTACAGATAGTAACTCTTTATCGAATCCAATCCATTTGTCGCTCGTTAAAAATTCCCAAGCCCATGTAATTGCTTCTTCTTTAAAGTAGTCACCAATTGAGAAGTTTCCTAACATTTCAAAGAATGTATGGTGACGAGCTGTTTTCCCAACGTTTTCAATATCGTTTGTACGAATTGATTTTTGCGCATTTGTAATACGTGGGTTTTGCGGGATTACACGACCATCAAAGTATTTCTTTAATGTCGCTACACCACTGTTGATCCATAAAAGAGATGGATCCTCATGCGGAACTAATGATGCACTTGGTTCAATTGCATGCCCTTTTTCCTCGAAAAAGTCTAAAAACATTTGACGAATTTGTGCTCCTGTTAACTGTTTCATCTATATTTCCTCCTTTAAGAAATTTCATAAAAACAAAAAACTCCCGTCCCTATAAAAGGGACGAGAGTTAACTCGCGATACCACCCTAATTATGAACCGATTTATACATTCTCGATTCATCACCTCATGGTGCCGTAACGTGGCAAGACGGCAGGGATTAGCTGCTCTCAGGATTAGCGTTCTGTCACCCTTCATTTAAAACTTCTTTCAGCCGATGGAAGTTTCTCTCTAAAAATGGACTGTGACATACTCGTTCCGTCATCAATTTAAAATCATATGCTATATGCCAAAATTGTAGCGAATCCGTTTCCATTTGTCAATGTTTCCAGAGTGGCTTTATATGAACAATGACGGTTCGAATCACCGCCAAAATAGGAACTGCTATTAAAAGACCGACGATTCCACCTATTTCTCCCCCAATCAAAAGAGCAAGCATAATAATAACAGGATGCATACGTAACGACTTCCCAACAATATATGGGGAGAGAATGTTACTTTCAACAAATTGTAAAATGGCAAGTGCAATGCCCGCTTTAATAAAAAGGTTCGTGGATACGGTTGCCGCAATCATCAACGTCGGAATCGCTCCTAAAATTGGTCCAAAGTAAGGAATAATATCGGTAACTCCAACAATAATGCCTAATAACAGTGGGTACTTCATCCCAATAAACCAAAATGAAAGAGCGGACACTCCTCCTAAAACTAAACAAACAAATAATTGCCCTCGAATATAACTTCCAAGTGACTTATCGATCTCCTTCGCCAATACTTGTCCTGTACTACGCCATTTACTCGGAACAAGCTTCCAAAAAACGTGATAAAACTCTCCATAGTCTTTTAATATGTAAAATACAATGAAAGGAATCAAGAAAATGATGAGTAATGAATCCAGTACACCACGCGCTGTACTCATCACCTTATTTAAAAGTGCTTGTATCTTCATCTCAATGCCGACAAATATTTGCTTTACTTTCTCATGAATAAACGATGGGAAATTGTCTGTCTGTTCTGTCACACCGTCCATCCAAGAATCATACATTTTCATAAACTGCGGGAATTGCTTATTGATTTCTTGTAGCTGCGCAATCACAACCGGTGTCCCTTTATAAATTCCATAACCGAGACCACCAAAAAAGAGAATATAAATAAGCAAAATCGCAAGTGTACGTGGCATTCCCTCTTTATATAATTTTTCAATTAAAGGATGCAGTAAATACGCGATGAAACAAGCAATTAAAAATGGTGTAATTGCTACTTTAAACACGAATATGATTGGCGCCCATAGTGGTTTAATTTTTAAAAAGACGAGCAAACATAAAAACACTAATAACAATAACCCTAATCGATAGATCCAAATAATTTTAAGATTCTTCAAGCGAAAAACCTCCTCCATCCTTATTTTGAAAAGAAATAGAGAAGGTTATGTGTAAAACTTTTAAAAAATTACTGGACTAAAATATTTCCATACAGACCATACTGTTTTTTAAAAAACTTACATATATTTAACATCATACGGACAAGCACTTAGGTCAGCTCGCAAATATGTGAGGAGGAATAAAATGGTTTGGCTTATGTTAATTCTTTCAACACTTTTCATGATACTAGAATGGATCTGTATTGGCTTTGGTATTTGGAAGGGACTCTTCACGCGTTCAACACGAAAAGAACGTGCGAAACAGCTGTGGTATTACGGAGTTCTTGGTATTGGATGTTACGGACTTTCTTATCTTTTTTCTGAAATTGGACTTTTTTATTTATATACGAGCACATGAAAAAACTCCCTGAGAATGAAGGGAGTTTTTCACTTTATAGAAATGATTATAAATAAGACTTAATCATTTTGCGTGCTCTTTTCATATTACGTTTGGAAAACACATCTTGTTTACGTGCATATTGATATGCCGCAGCTCCAATACCTAATGCGATTAATGAATTGCGTACGTTCAAAGTAAATCCCCCTTTTTGACTATCCGATGGTTCGTTCATTCTCATCAAATAAATCATCAAGAGAACTAAGCGATCCATCTTCTTCTACTTGATGCGTATGGATTTTCCCCTTTGAAACCGATAATTCAATATAACAATTCCAGCAATAAAATTGGTTGACACCTATTTTTCCAATGTCTTTCCCTTTGCAATTTGGACAACTGAACATATGGCTTTCATCTCCTTACAGTCTCCCAGATTCTATTCGCCATTATGTCCAAACTGCACTCATTTATACATACTAGAACTGCCTTACACTTTCAAAATAACGCTCTCTATATTGAAAGTTTCACTATATAATTTCACCTTGCTACATAAAATCATACGGTGAAATGTTTTCCACATCCATCTCCTGGCCATCAATCGTAACCATTTGCACTTCCCCTTTTGATTCCTGCAAGCGATCAGCTAACGTTGTTTGCCGCATGGAATCATCAAGACGATTCACACCAGATTGAAAGGCTGATTCTTCTCCGCAAATAATTAGAAACTTTTTACTTCTCGTAATACCTGTATAAATTAAATTACGGCGTAACATGCGGTAATAACTCTTTACAATCGGCATAATTACAATTGGAAATTCACTTCCTTGTGACTTATGAATTGAACAACAATACGCATGTGTAATTTGATTTAAATCTGGCTTTATATACGTTACTTCAATCCCATCGAACGAAACAACAACCATATCTTGTTTCTCCACATTTTCCTTTGCATAAAATACAGAAACAATTTCTCCAATGTCACCATTAAACACTTGGCTTTCTGGTTGATTTACGAGCTGCAATACTTTATCACCCGTTCGATACACAACATCACCGTAGGCAATTTCTCTACTCTTTTCTTTCTTCGGATTAAATACTTCTTGGAGTGCCTCATTTAGCACATTAATACCTGCCGGACCGCGATACATAGGCGCTAACACTTGGACATCTCTTGCATTAAACCCTTTCGTCTTCGCGTTTTCACATACTTGTTTTACAACCTCAACAATTTGAGCACCTGAGCAACCAATAAACGAACGATCTTTTTTATTTTGTGCTAAGTCTGGTGGCAGCGTACCATTTTTTATCGCATGGGCAAGCCGAATAACGGATGACCCTTCTGCTTGACGGTAAATCTCTGTTAACTTCACTGTCGGAATTGCACCAGCATCTAATAAATCTTTCAACACTTGTCCAGGCCCTACAGAAGGTAATTGATCTTCATCACCTACAACAATTACTTGAATGTTTGTTGGTAATGATTTAAACAATTGATTTGCGAGCCAAATATCAACCATTGAAAACTCATCAATGATAAGTAACTTTCCTTGTACAGGGTCCGTTTCATTACGCTGGAAAGATCCTTCTGGCGTCCAACCAAGTAAGCGGTGAATCGTACAAGCAGGAAGCCCTGTTGACTCACTCATCCGCTTCGCAGCGCGGCCTGTCGGAGCTGTTAACAGAATCGGAAACGGATTATCATCACTGTAATCTTGCGGGCTTAATGATAAACCATGCAAGGAAGCATACATTTCGACAATTCCTTTAATAACGGTCGTCTTCCCTGTACCAGGTCCGCCGGTTAATAACATCATCGGCTTATGAAGCGCAGTTTGAATTGCCTCTTGTTGAAGCGGCGCATACTGTACTTTTAGCTGCTCTTCAATTTTCCCTAACGTTAATAATACTTCCGCTTCAGGAAACGAAGGCGTCTCTTCTTGGTTCATGAGACGGCGGATTGATTTGACAACGCCCTTTTCGGAATAGAATAACGAAGCTAAATAAATGCGGTCTTCTTCTATAATGATTTTCCCTTCACCTTGCATCATTTCAACGCATTGCAAAATATCTTCTTCCGTCACATTACCCTCTTGATTATTTAAAAGCGATACGGTTTCTCGAACTAGTTGACCCTTTTCCATAAACACATGACCTTCTTGGAGCGAAACATTTTCTAACGTATAGAAACATCCTGCTCTCACACGATCATTATGGTTACCAGATATCCCTAGCGCTCGTCCTATATCGTCAGCTCTTCCAAAACCGATGCCATCGACTTCTTCAATCAACTGATATGGATTATTTCGAATCACTTCAAGCGTCATTTCTTTATACTGCTGATAAATCTTAATCGAGAGCTTCGTTCCAAAACCATAACCATTTAAAAAGCTCATGACCTTTTCAAGCCCTTGGTGTTCAATAATTGTGTCATAAATTTCTTGCGCTTTCTGCTTGTTTACAACACCTTCTAATGCAGCAGGGTCGTCCATAATTTTAGAAATCGCATGTTCTCCGAGATGATCAACAATCTTTTCTGCTGTTCGCTTCCCAATTCCTTTAAATAAATCACTCGCTAAATATTGCACCATACCTGTTTTTGTTTGAGGTAATTCTTTTTTAAATGTTTCAACTAAGTATTGCTTTCCGTACTTTGGGTGGTCTTTAAAGTGACCTGTCAATGTAAATACTTCATCTTCATGCATACGGGGAAAGTGACCGTTGATCATCACTTTTTTTTCGTCGTATGTTTCATTTGTTTCAATGATTTTCATACTGACAACGGAATAGAGGTTTTCTTCGTTGTGGAAAATGGTATGAAGAACTTGTGCTTTTATAAATTTTTGCTCTTCCTCAAACAAATCCATTGCATGTTGATTTCCCATGTTTCCTCTCCTTTCCGATTTCTCTCACTCTAACGAGCAGTAAAGCCCCCACCTCTCTACTTATCATTAGATGAGGGGTAACTGCGCGTTAAGGTACGATTTCTATTCGGCTTCTTGCTCTAATAAACGAATGCCATTCCCTGCTAAAAAGTGATCTGGTTGAATTTCAGTCGCCTTCTTAAATAAAGCAAGTGCTTTCTCATTATTTTCCTCAAACACATACGCAACACCTAAATTATAGTACGCATCTGCATGTTCTTCATCCATTTGTAAAACCTTTTCAAAATAAGGTTTCGCTTCCTGAATATGTTCTAGTCGTGCAAAGCATAATCCGCATTGGAATACCGCTTCTACATCTGCCCTATCTAATTCAGTTGCTCTTTGTAAAAATGGCAGTGCAAGACGATCATTTCCAAGCTGTACATACGTAATCCCTAGCATAAATGTCACATCAGCTGATTGTAATCCAGCTTGCATTGCTTGCTCAAATGCAGCTTTTGCTTCTGTAAATTGCTCTTGTCCATAATATATGCTTCCAAGTCCATAATAGGCAGTAGCTGATTTCCCATCTAGTTCTAATGCGCGTTTATAAAATAAAATCGCACGTTCGCTATCTCCTAACACATCTAATAAATTCGCAAAGTTAATGTATCCAAGTGCATCTTTCGGATTTTCTTCAATTGCCTCTGTAAAATTTTTAGCTGCTTCTTCCCAGTTTCCTTCTTGCATATATTGAATGCCTGCTTCAAGCTTATTTGACATGTTCTTCACCTCTACAACAAATTATAACAAATAATCTATTTTCCAAGCGAACAAAAATTCGCTGTTATGAAAAAGAAACCTCTAACCGCTAATCGGCAGAGGCTTCTCGTTTTTCATCCTAAATAGTCTAGTTTCTTACCACTACGGTATACTTCATCAATTGTAGCACCGCCTAAGCATTCATCTCCATCATAGAAAACAACTGCTTGTCCTGGCGTAATCGCACGAATTGGTTCATCGCAAAGAATACGAACTGTATTATCATCAACGATTTGAACCGTTACCTTGTTATCCTCTTGACGATAACGGAATTTCGCTGTGCACTTAAATTCCTTTTCTTTCGCTCTGTTGCTTACCCAACCTATATTCGTAGCAATGACTTCATCACCATATAAAAGCTCATTGTGGAATCCTTGATCAACATATAAAATATTTCCTTTCAAGTTTTTCCCAACAGCGAACCAAGGATCACCATTACCACCAATACCAAGACCATGACGTTGTCCAATTGTATAGTACATTAAACCGTCATGTTTCCCTTTCACTTCGCCAGATAGTGTTTGCATCACACCTGGCTGAGCTGGTAAGTAGTTACTTAAGAAATCTTTAAAGTTACGCTCACCAATAAAGCAGATACCTGTGCTATCTTTTTTCGTCGCTGTTGCTAAACCAGCTTCTTTTGCCATTTCACGAATTTGTGGTTTCTTTAATTCGCCTAACGGGAACATTGTTTTTGATAGTTGCTCTTGGCTTAATTGATTCAAGAAATATGTTTGATCCTTATTATCATCAACACCGCGTAGCATTTTATATTCGCCATCGATATAAGCAACACGTGCATAATGACCTGTCGCTACATAATCGGCACCAAGCGCAATCGCATGTTCTAAAAAGGCTTTAAATTTAATTTCTTTGTTACACATTACATCTGGGTTTGGCGTACGACCAGCTCGGTACTCATCTAAAAAGTACGTAAATACTTTATCCCAATATTGTTTTTCAAAGTTTACTGCATAATAGGGGATACCAATTTGATTGCACACTTCGATTACATCATTGTAATCTTCCGTTGCTGTACAGAAACCATTCTCGTCTGTATCATCCCAGTTTTTCATAAAAATCCCGATTACATCATAACCTTGCTCTTTTAATAAAAGAGCTGCTACAGATGAATCAACGCCACCGGACATCCCAATGACAACGCGCGTTTCGTGAGGTAGTTTGTTCATCATGTCACCTCCCATGCTATTTTTGTGTTAATCGCTTCACGATTTTCACTGTTTCGTACGCTGCTTTTTCCACTTGTTCTTTCGTATTACCAAGACCAAAGCTAAAACGTACGGATGAACGTATTTGATCGGAATCTTTTCCAAACATCGCCACTAACACATGCGATGGGTCAATAGAACCAGCTGTACATGCAGAACCACTTGATACTGCAATACCTGCTAAGTCTAAGTTTACAAGAAACGGCTCAATATCCATTCCTGTGAAACTTACATTAAACACATGTGGTAAGCGATATTCTAAGTTTCCGTTTACCTCGAAAGTAATGTCTTCTTTTTGAAAGACAGATACCATTATATCTTTAAATCCTTCATATTGGGCAATTTTTTGCTCACGCGTTGATTCTGCCAACTTAACAGCTTGCTCTAGCCCAACGATGCTAGGTACATTCTCAGTACCTGCACGACGTTTTCGCTCTTGCTCCCCGCCCGTTAATAACGGTTCAAACTTCACTTGCGCGCTAGCATATAAAAAACCTACACCTTTTGGACCATTAATTTTATGAGCTGAGATTGATAATAAATCAATGCCTAACTCTTTCACATCAATTGCTGTTAAACCGTAGGCTTGTACAGCATCCGTGTGAAAATAAGCGTGATGTTCTTTTAACAGTTCTCCAATTTCTGCAATCGGTTGAACCGTTCCAACTTCATTATTTCCAAACATAACAGATACGAGAATCGTTTCATCTGTTAACGCCTCTTTTACATCAGAAACTTGAACACGACCTGTTTCATCAACCGGTAAATACGTCACCTCAAAGCCTTCTCGCTCTAACGCTTCACATGTATGCAAAATAGCGTGATGTTCAATCTGCGTCGTAATAATATGATTTCCTTTATTGCGGTTTGCACGTGCCACACCTAAAAGTGCTAAATTATCAGCCTCCGTACCACCGCTTGTAAAAATAATTTCATTTGGATTTGCATGAATGCTACGTGCACAAACACGTCTTGCTTCATCTACAGCATGGCGCGTTTGGCGCCCATAAAAATGAATACTAGACGGATTACCAAATATTCCCGTCATATATGGAATCATCTTTTCGACTACTTCTGGGTGAGCCGGAGATGTCGCAGCATGATCTAAGTAAATGCGTTCCATCAGATCTCCTTCTTTCCAAATCGTTTCACAAGGAATTAAATGTAAAACATATAACCCCCATGATTCTCTTCCTCATAACGTACTAAATCTTCTAGAGTTGTACTATCTAATACCTCTTGTACTGCATCACGAACACGCATCCACAACTGGCGTTGTGCTGGTTCTTCCTCTTCTATCATTTCAACAACGCTAATTGGGCCTTCTAAAACACGAATTACATCGCCAGCCGTAATATTAGCTGGTTGGTCAGATAATACATAACCACCATATGCACCACGCGTACTTTTTACAAGACGAGCGTTACGAAGTGGAGAGATTAATTGCTCTAAGTAATGTTCAGATAGGTCATGCGCTTGTGCAATTGATTTTAAAGAAATTGGACCCTCACCAAACTTCTTCGCAAGATCAATCATAATTGTTAAGCCGTAACGGCCTTTCGTTGAAATTTTCATCTATTTCGCACCTCTTTTCAAAATTTCACTTCTATTAGTTAAATCTTTATTCGTAAGAAGAACACAATTTTAAAATCAAAATCCTATGAAATTATAGCATAATATAGTATTATAAGAAATTTCAACTTATGTATCAAAATGATAACATAAAATCACATTGAAAAACTCGGTAATTATTACAATAAAGAGAAGAATGAAAAAATTAAGTAGAATTACTTATAAATACAGTAGTATATTTCAATTTTCCATAAAAAAGATGATACCATAGAATATGATTACATATTAAGGGAGACGGTCATAATGAAACAACCACTCGCACACCGAATGCGTCCGACAAATATTAAAGAAATAATTGGTCAAGAGCATTTAGTTGGTGAAGGGAAAATTTTATGGCGAATGGTTCAGGCAAACCATTTCCAATCGATGATTTTATACGGTCCACCCGGAACTGGAAAAACATCGATTGCTAGTGCAATTGCCGGCAGTACAGGGACGCCCTTTCGCCTATTAAATGCTGTTACTCATAATAAAAAAGACATGGAAGTTGTCGTGCAGGAAGCAAAGATGCACCGCCACCTTGTTTTAATTTTAGATGAAGTTCACCGCTTAGATAAAGCAAAACAAGACTTCTTATTACCTCACTTAGAAAGCGGGCTTCTGACCTTAATTGGCGCAACAACAAGTAATCCATTCCATGCGATTAACTCTGCCATTCGTAGCCGATGTCAAATCTTTGAACTACACGCACTAACAGAAAATGATATTTTAATCGGCTTAAAACGAGCGCTTGAAGATAAAGAAAAAGGTTTAGGTGAATATCATGTAACTGTTACAGATGAAGCAATGCGTCACTTTGCAAATGCCTCTGGCGGAGATATGCGATCGGCTTATAACGCACTTGAACTTGCTGTTTTATCTAGCTTTACAACAGATGATCAATCAACCGAAATCACATTAGAAATTGCTGAAGAATGTTTACAGAAAAAGAGTTTTGTTCACGACAAAGGCGGAGATGCTCATTATGATGTCCTATCTGCCTTTCAAAAATCAGTTCGCGGAAGCGATGTGAACGCTGCACTTCATTATTTAGCGCGCCTTATTGAAGCTGGTGACTTACAAAGTATCGGGAGACGTCTTCTTATTATGGCATATGAAGATATTGGACTGGCTAGCCCGCAAGCAGGTCCCCGTACACTTGCTGCGATTGAGTCGGCAGAACGTGTTGGTTTTCCAGAAGCTCGCATTCCGCTTGCCAATGCAGTTATCGAACTTTGTCTTTCTCCAAAATCAAATTCAGCATACAAGGCACTTGATGCAGCACTTCACGACTTGCGAAACGGACAAACTGGCGATATCCCAAGTCATTTAAAAGATAGTCACTATAAAGGTGCTGAATCATTAGGTAGAGGTATTGGATACTTATATCCACATGATTATCCAAATGGATGGGTACAGCAGCAATACTTACCAGATAAAATAAAAAACAAGCAATATTATAAGCCGAAAACAACGGGGAAATTCGAACAAGCACTTTCAGGCGTATATGAAAGATTGCAAAGTTCGCATAAAAGCAAACCAAAAGGGTAATCTAAGCGAAAACGACATGATAATGGAGGTTTCGCTTATGAAAACGCGCCAAGATGCATGGACAAGAGAAGACGATCTCCTTTTAGCAGAAACCGTTTTACGACATATTCGCAGTGGAAGTACTCAGCTGAAAGCGTTCGATGAAGTTGGAGACAAATTAAACCGGACTTCAGCTGCTTGTGGTTTTCGCTGGAATGCTGAAGTCAGACAAAATTATGAGGATGCTGTACAGCTCGCTAAGAAGCAAAGAAAAGAGTTAAAGCGTTCGGAAGCAAATGTAGAAAAAGAGCAACTATTAAAGCTAAAACCAAAACAAAAAGTCGTAATTGATGCTGATTTTTCCGAAGCAATCGTTTCTAATAAACATTCTCTTACAATGCAAGATGTAATCTCATTCTTGCAAAACCTAGGGCATAATAATCCTCACTTAGAAAAGATACAAATTGAAAATGAAGACTTGCATACAAAGCTTGCCTCCTTACAAAAAACAAACGATGAACTAGAAGTCAAACTAGCATCTTTAACGAAAAAACAACAAGCAATCGAAGAAGATTATGCGATGCTTGTTAGAATTATGGACCGTGCCCGGAAGCTTGTATTAGTAGATGAACAGCAAGATCAAATTGCACCTATTTTTAAAACGGATCAAAACGGGAATTTAGATATTATATATTCGGCAGAAAATTAAAATACTCTAAAGCAACAGGAAATATATTACTTTTATGCTATTATAAACATAACAAGACTTGTTACTGAAAGGAGAGGTTATCTATTTCAGTAACAATTTTCAAAATTACACTTGGGATTCTTGTGTTACTTTTAGGATTCTTCACAATTAGAGGTTTAAAAAAGACTTCTGCATACAAATCGGACAAATACGAGAATTATTTATTATTTTTAATCGCTTTTGAATCTATCGTCTTACCGATATGGATATTTCTTTAACATCTTTTCATACAAATAAAAAAGCGTATACTCCTCATGGAATATACGCTTTTTTATTTTTTATTCTTGCCCTACACGCTTCACTTCTACGTTTTTAATACGTTCACGTACAACGTGACTCGCCATAATTAAACCAGCCACAGATGGTACGAAGGCATTTGAGGAAGGTGGTAATTTCGCTTTACGAATTTTCGCATTTTCGTCTGGTACGATTTCTTTACGTACTTCTTCACGAATTACGATTGGGTTTTCGTCAGAGAAGACAACTTTTACACCTTTTTTAATACCCTCTTTACGAAGCTTCGTACGAATTACTTTCGCAATTGGATCTGTATGTGTTTTAGAAATGTCCGCAATACGGAAACGAGTTGGGTCCATTTTATTTGCTGCGCCCATACTTGAGATAATTTTAATTTTACGACGTAAACATTGTTTAATTAAATGAATTTTGAACGTAATTGTATCAGATGCATCCACTACGAAATCTAAGCCGTGTTTAAAGAACTCTTCATATGTTTCATCTGTATAAAACATTTCTAGTCCAATTACTTCACATTCCGGATTAATGTCTGCAATGCGCTCTTTCATTAATTCTACTTTTGAACGTCCTACAGTAGATACTAAAGCATGAATTTGACGGTTTACATTTGTAATATCTACAACGTCTTTATCAACTAATACAAGACGTCCTACGCCAGAACGCGCTAACGCTTCTGCTGCGAATGAACCTACACCGCCAATTCCTAGAATACCAACTGTACTATTTTTTAATATTTCAAGACCTTCTTTTCCGAAGGCTAATTCATTACGTGAAAATTGATGTAACATTCAGCTCTACACTCCTATTACAAAAATGGTCTACCATGTATTCTAGCGTTTTTCCGACTATTTGTATAGAAAAAGTTATAGAATTCCTAAAAATACATATTCAAAAAAAGGATTACTAGCTAAACCGGACTTTTTAAATTTCCCTTCCAATCCACGTTTAAAAAGGAGGATTCAGAGAGCCGAGCTGTTCGAGGCGCTGACGCCAGGAGGTGCGGAGTGTAGGATTACTTACTCGAGCACTGGACTGGCGAAGCAACGAAGAAATGCGACTGCTATCTGAACCAGATTTTTTAAACTTCCACTAAAAAAAATCCTAGATGGGTTTAGTATAACCATCTAGGACTCCTTCTTACTTCTCTTCTTTTACGTTTAATTGTAAGTATAGCTCTTCAAGCTGCGCTTCTGCAACAGGGCTTGGAGCATCTGTTAATAAGCAGCTTGCGCTTGCTGTTTTCGGGAATGCAATTGTATCACGAAGGTTTGTACGGCCTGCAAGTAACATTACGAGACGGTCTAAACCTAATGCGATTCCGCCATGTGGTGGTGTACCATATTCGAACGCTTCTAATAAGAATCCGAATTGTTCTTGTGCTTCTTCTTGAGAGAATCCAAGAGCTTTGAACATTTTTTCTTGTACATCACGCTCATAAATACGAAGTGACCCACCACCAAGCTCATAACCGTTTAATACAAGGTCATATGCTTGTGCACGCGCTTTTTCTGGTGCTGTTTCTAATAACTCAACATCTTCACGGAATGGCATTGTGAATGGATGATGCGCTGCGAAGTAGCGATCAGCATCTTCATCATACTCAAGAAGCGGCCAATCTGTTACCCATAGGAAGTTAAATTTGCTTTCGTCAATTAACTCAAGTTCTTTACCTAAGCGTAAACGAAGTGCACCTAAGCTATCTGCAACAACGCTCTTCTTATCAGCAACGAATAATAATAAGTCACCCGCAGCCCCATCTAATGTGCTCATTAGTACGTTTGCATCTTCTTCACCGAAGAATTTCGCAATTGGTCCTTTTAAGCCATCTTCTTCAACTTTTAACCAAGCTAAACCTTTTGCTCCGTATACTTTTATGAATTCAGTTAATGCATCAATGTCTTTACGAGAATATTTACCTGCTGCACCTTTTGCATTAATTGCTTTTACTTGCCCGCCGCTTTCTACAGCACTTGTGAACACTTTGAAGCCGCAATCTGCTGCAAACTCAGATAAGTCAGTAAGCTCCATTGCAAAGCGTGTATCTGGTTTATCAGAACCGTAGCGAGCCATTGCATCAGCATACTTCATACGAGGGAATGGTGCACGAACCTCTACGCCTTTTGCATCTTTCATCACTTTTGTCATCATACGTTCCATCATTTCTAGAATTTCATCTTGTGTTAAGAATGATGCCTCGATGTCAATTTGTGTGAATTCTGGTTGACGATCAGCACGTAAATCTTCATCGCGGAAACAACGCGCTACTTGATAATAACGCTCAAATCCGCCGACCATTAGAAGCTGTTTAAATAGCTGTGGAGATTGAGGTAACGCGTAAAATTCACCTTCATGCACACGGCTTGGTACTAAATAGTCACGTGCTCCTTCTGGTGTACTCTTTGTTAAAATTGGTGTTTCAACTTCTAAAAACTCTTCTGAATCTAAGAAGTTACGAATTGTTTTTGTCACGTCGTGACGCATTTTGAATGTGTTATACATAACAGGGCGACGTAAATCTAAATAACGATATTTTAAACGAACATCTTCTGATGCATCTGTATCGTCTGCAATAATAATCGGCGTTGTTTTTGCTGCATTTAATACATTTACTTTCGTTGCTTGTACTTCAATGCGCCCTGTTGCCATATTTTCATTAATTGCACCTTGACCACGTTCAACAACTGTTCCTTCTACGTGTAATACGTATTCGCTACGAATTGTTTCTGCTACTTCTAGTGCTTCTTTTGATGTTTCTGGGTTAAATACAACTTGCACGATACCTGTACGGTCACGTAAGTCGATGAAAATGAGTCCACCTAAGTCACGGCGTTTTTGTACCCAACCTTTTAATTGAACGGTTTGTCCAACTGCTTCTACTGTTACTTTTCCACATGCATGTGTTCTTTCAGCCATTGTTCGTTCCCCCTATATTAATTTCTCTGCTACATATGAAGCAAATACATCTAAAGCCACTTCTTCTTGTCCACCTGTTGCCATATCTTTTAAGTTGATGATGCCTTTATCTAGCTCATCTTCTCCTAATACAGCTACATATTTCGCATTTAGACGATCTGCTGATTTAAATTGTGCTTTCATTTTGCGATCTAAATAATCTTTTTCAACTGATAATCCAGCTTTACGAAGATCAAATGCAATTTTTGCTGCGTGATCTTTCGCTTTATCTCCAAGTGCTACAACGTAGCAATCAATGTTATGTTCAATTGGTAATTCAATATTTTCAGCTTTCAGCGCCATAATTAAACGTTCAATACTCATCGCAAAACCAATACCAGGCATTTCTGGACCACCGATTTCTTGTACAAGACCGTTATAGCGACCACCGCCACTTAATGTCGTGATTGCACCGAAACCGTCTGCTTCACTCATAATCTCAAATACAGTGTGCTGATAGTAATCTAAACCGCGCACTAGGTTTGGATCTTTTTCAAATGGGACACCCATCATTGTTAATAACTCTTGTACTTTTTCATAGTACGTTGTTGATTCTTCGTTTAAGTATTCTGTAATAGACGGTGCTGTGCTCATTAATTCATGATCACGGTCCTTTTTACAGTCTAAAATACGAAGTGGATTTTTCTCTAAACGAGATTGGCAATCTGAACAGAATTCGCCGATGCGAGGCTCAAAGTGAGCGATTAACGCCTCACGGTGCGCTTGACGGCTCGCTGCATCACCTAAGCTATTTAGGACAACTTTAATGTTTTTTAATCCCATGCCGCGGTAGAATTCTACAGCAAGTGCAATCACTTCCGCATCAATTGCTGGATCATTACTACCGATTGCCTCGATACCAAATTGTACGAATTGACGATAGCGACCCGCTTGTGGTCTTTCATAACGGAACATTTGACCGATGTAATATAATTTCGTTGGCTGTGTTGCATCACCATACATTTTATTTTCAACATAAGAACGTACAACAGGTGCAGTTCCTTCTGGACGTAATGTTAAGCTACGTTCGCCACGATCTTGGAATGAGTACATTTCTTTTTGTACGATATCTGTTGTATCACCAACACCGCGTAAAAATAATTCTGTGTGCTCAAAAATTGGTGTACGAATCTCTTTATAGTTGTAACGACGGCAAATTTCGCGTGCTTGCCCTTCGATATACTGCCATAACTCAATGGTTCCTGGAAGAATATCTTGCGTTCCGCGTGGGATTTGAATAGACATATTCAGTTCCTCCTCAAATTGTTTTAATCTTATTAAAAATAAAAAAACTCCCGCCTCTACTGATTATCCAGTAGGGACGAGAGTATTATTACCCGTGGTGCCACCCTAATTGAAGCACGTATGCTTCCACTTTTTTAATAACGCTTAAACTTGCGTTCAACCCCTACTAAGCATTTGTGCCGTTCAAGTTGAAACCTACAGAGTGTCATTCGATTAGTCATCATGTAGAAATGTTTTCAGCCTAGGACATTTCCTCTCTTTTCATGTGTATCTCATCTACTCTTCTCTATCATCGGTTCTCTTCATATGTAAATATAAAATTACTATACGTTTGTTCAGGGCGATTGTCAAGTGCACTAGGAGCGTTCAATCTGCTTCTTTAACCGTTTTACATCCTGCAATGAAATACCAAATTCAGATGCAAGCTCCATAGAGGTATTATTTTGTTCTCTTGCAATAAACTCATGAAAATTCACGTTAAATAATTGGTTTGCACCGTTTGTAACAGAGTGTCCTTTTTCATTCATGCGCATACGCGTATCCCTCACAATCAATATGGATGTTTTTACTTTTATTGTTCCATATCAATGAGTTAGTTATACACGAATAAGAAAGGGAATCTACTACTGCTTCCATATGTACATAAGGACGCTATTGGTAAAAATGACAATCATAAATATAGTCGCTAACGCAACATATCTTAAATGATAGAGTGCTACAATACCTAACCCTAAAATTATTATTTCTAACATCAGATGTAACGCGCCCTGTAATTTCCATGTTGCTTCTGGTGCTCCAAATAATCCCCATATAACAGCTATGATAAGAGGAAGTACAACGGAAAATGTTCCTTTTATAACAGGTCCTTTCCCCACCTGAAACCCCCAATACCCTATAACTCCAAGGGTACATAACTCTAATACAAAACGTAAAGCTATATTCATTTCTTGAAGCATCGTATACCAGCTCCCCACTTCAGATTCCCCTTCTTCCGCGGTGAGTTGAGCACCTTATATCTCATCGTTTCAAAATTAGTTCGTATATTGACTTAATATACGAACTAACACTTCTGGATTTGTTTGCATCACCCAGTGCCCACCTGTTTGTACTGAAAAAACATCCCAATCTCTTTCTCTCGCTATTTCAGCAGATTTTTGGAAAATAGGCGTCATTGGCCAATGTTCTGGATGATCTAATATTTCTACATATGTATGTGGTATCTCGTCAACTTTCGGATTTTTCATTTCAATCGCTTGTGTAAAAGCTAATAAAGGCATAGCCGATTTTCTTTTATCTGATGCATTTCTAGGGAGAATACGCCATCCCTCCCCAGATAATTTTACTTCTTCTATAAAATGAGTAGCCATTTTAGGTCCAGAAATATCCATAACAGAATCGTCATCATTTGGAAGCATAGCATCTATATACACAAGGTTTTTAATAGATTCAGGAATAACTTCAGCTACCCCCGTTATCACCATGCCTGAATAACTATGTCCCACTAAAATTACATCGTGTAACTGTTCATATTGAATAACATTAGCAATATCTTGAATATATGTTTTCAATCCTACACTTGGTTGTGCGAGATGCGTTCTCTCCCCAAGTCCTGTTAATGTAGGTGTATATACCTCATGCCCCTCTTTTCTTAAACATGTAGCGACTTCTTTCCAAACATATCCTCCATCCCATGCTCCATGAACAAATACAAACGTTGCCATAACATGTACCTCCCTGTAATTTCCCTTGTTACTATTTTTGTTATTTTCCAAATAATCATATTACAAATTAACAAAATATTCCTTTCGTAAGACTTATAAGATGAAACTTTAAACAGTGTAGGTATTATCGCCCGTGAATAGCGGGATAAAAAAAGAGAGGATGACATGCATCCTCTCTTCCAGCATCATTATTTACTTTCTAAAATTAAGGTCACCGGACCATCATTAATTAAAGAAACATCCATCATTGCTCCGAACCTGCCCGTTTCTACGCGCAGTCCTTGTTTGCGCAGTTCTTCATTGAAGAAATCATACAAGTTCTCTGCGTAGTCTGGTTTCGCAGCATCCATAAAGTTTGGGCGTCTTCCTTTACGGCAATCTCCGTACAATGTAAATTGTGAAATGGATAGCACTTGTCCCTCCATATCAAGGACAGAATGGTTCATCTTCCCGTTCCCATCCTCAAAAATACGTAAATTCGCAACCTTCTCGGCAATATATGTTGCATCTTTTTCTGTATCTTCATGTGTAATGCCAACTAGCAATGTTAAACCGAACGGAATTTGCCCTACAATCTCACCATCTACTGTAACAGACGCTTCTTTTGATCGTTGCAAGACAACTCTCATATTTTATACACTCCCTATTAATGCATCATGCGGCGTACTGCATAAATTTCTGGAACTCTTTTAATACGCTCTACTACCTTTTTCAAATGATGTAAATTACGAATAGAAATGGACATATTGATTGTTGCCATTTTATTGCGGTCGCTTCTACCTGAAACAGCTGAAATATATGTTTTCGTCTCTGTTACAGCTTGCAGAACTTCATTTAGTAAGCCGCGGCGATCATAACCAGAAATTTCAATATCAACGTTATACTCAATCTCTTTTTCTGGACTACCTTCCCACTCTACTTCTAGTAAACGCTCCTTAGCTTCTTCTGTATGCACATTGACGCAATCACGACGGTGAATAGAGACACCGCGTCCTTTCGTAATGTATCCGACAATATCGTCACCTGGAACTGGGTTACAGCATTTCGATAAGCGAATTAATAAATTGTCAGCTCCACTTACTTTTACACCTGAATCCCATTTTCTGATTTTCATCGGTTTACGAACTTCTTTTACTTCCACAATATCTTGTTCTTCGTCACGCTGTTTGCGGAACTTGTCCGTTAGACGCGTTGCAATTTGTGCAGCCGTAATGCCGTTATACCCAACTGCCGCAAACATATCTTCTTCATTTGCAAAGTTGTATTTCTCAGCCACTCGCTTTAAATTGTCAGGTGCTAATATTTCTTTCATTTCATACTCTAAGCTACGCACTTCTTTTTCAACAAGCTCGCGACCTTTTTCGATATTCTCATCTCGGCGCTGCTTTTTGAAGAATTGGCGGATTTTATTTTTCGCATGAGATGTTTGCGCAAGTTTTACCCAGTCCTGACTTGGTCCATATGAATGTTTAGATGTTAAAATTTCAATGATATCACCTGTTTTTAATTTATAATCAAGTGTTACCATTTTCCCGTTTACTTTTGCACCAATTGTTTTATTCCCTATTTCTGAATGGACACGGTAAGCAAAATCAATTGGAACAGAACCTAGTGGTAATTCCATGACGTCTCCTTTTGGTGTAAAGACGAATACCATATCAGAAAATAAATCAATTTTTAATGACTCCATAAATTCTTCCGCATTAGAAGCTTCATTTTGCCATTCTAATATTTGACGGAACCACGTTAATTTTTTCTCAAGTGTACCTGTTGCTTCTGCCGCTTTTCCTTCTTTATATGCCCAGTGTGCCGCAATTCCGTATTCTGCAATTTCATGCATTTCTTTCGTACGAATTTGCACTTCAAGCGGGTCACCTTTTGGACCAATCACAGTTGTATGGAGGGATTGATATAGGTTCGCTTTCGGCATTGCAATATAATCTTTAAAACGACCTGGCATTGGTTTCCAGCACGTATGAATAATTCCTAATACTGCATAGCAGTCTTTAATACTATTTACAACAACGCGCACAGCTAGCAAATCATAAATTTCATTAAATTGTTTATTTTGAAGTGCCATTTTACGATAAATACTATAAATATGCTTTGGGCGACCTGAAATATCAGGTTGAATCGCTACTTCTTTCAGCTTGTCACGAATACCCGTCATGACTTCATCTAAATATTCTTCACGTTCTGCACGTTTCCGCTTCATTAAGTTTACAATGCGATAGTATTGCTGCGGATTCAAATAGCGAAGCGATGTATCCTCTAGCTCCCATTTAATAGTATTAATTCCGAGTCTATGAGCTAAAGGTGCAAAAATTTCTAACGTTTCATTTGCGATACGACGCTGCTTTTCTTGAGGCAAATGCTTAAGTGTACGCATGTTATGAAGACGGTCAGCTAATTTGATTAAAATAACACGAATATCTTGGGCCATTGCAATAAACATTTTGCGATGGTTCTCTGCTTGCTGTTGTTCATGAGATTTGTATTTAATTTTCCCAAGCTTTGTAACACCATCAACAAGCATGGCAATTTCTTTATTAAATTCCCGTTCAATATCTTCTAGTGTAACCTCGGTATCTTCTACTACATCATGCAAAAAACCTGCCGACACTGTAGATGGATCCATGTGTAAATCGACTAAAATACCTGCTACTTGAATCGGGTGAATAATATATGGTTCGCCCGATTTTCTATACTGTTCGCTATGTGCATCACGTGCATATTCATAGGCACGTGCCACCAGCTCAATATCATCGTCCGCTAAATATTGACTTGCCTTCTCGAGTACCTGTTCAGCTGTTAGTACTTGCTCATTTGCCATCGAATCACCTTTTATTGAAAATTGACTTTTCCCTTACTCATTAGAATAAATTTTATTCTATCATTATAACCTAATGATTGTGAATTGTGAAAAGGAAAAGATTTTACTGATATTTCATCATACTTTTTTGTACAATTATACAAAAGTACCCGCTCCTCTCCAAGAGATTCACGGGTACTTTTTTTCTATCGCCGTAGTTTTATCTATATAATAATTAGTATTTTTCTAACACTAATACATCATAACCGTCTAACATTTTGCGGCCATCTAAGTAAGTAAGTTCTACTAAGAATGCAATCCCTGCTACAATTCCACCAAGCTCTTCAACTAGCTTAATTGTCGCTTCGATTGTTCCACCTGTAGCTAATAGGTCATCTGTAATTAATACGCGTTGACCTGGTTTAATTGCATCTTTATGGATTGTTAAAACATCTTTTCCATACTCTTTACCGTAGTCAACTGTAATTACTTCACGAGGTAATTTCCCTAATTTACGAACTGGTGCAAATCCTACTTCTAATGCGTAAGAAACTGGGCAACCGATAATAAAACCACGCGCTTCTGGTCCTACTACAAGGTCGATGTCTCTTTGTTTTGCGTAAGCAACGATTTCATCTGTTGCTGCTTTGTATGCTTGCCCATCGTTCATTAAAGGTGTGATGTCTTTAAAAACGATACCTTCTTTCGGATAATCCGGTACAATTGCGATATGTTGCTTGAAGTCCATATTTCTGAATCCTCCTCAGATATAAAAGGTCTGTAAATACAAGGCCTTTACCCTAACTGTTCTACTTCTTTATGATTACGAATCGTTTCAAACCATGTATATAATTGTTGATATGTGCTATAAATCAACTCTTTTTCTAGTTGTAAATGGTTCATTTTCTCACGATATGTGTTCGATTCAATTAAATCACGCTTTTTCATTTCTTCTGCCATAAAAATGACACCGTCTTTTATTGTAACAAATTCTAACTCAAAAAACACCTGTGTCATGAAATTTACTGTATCTTTTGACCAACCTTTATGACGACATAGCTGTTCTCCATGTTGTCTTAAAGAAAATGGTGCTTTTTGGTGTAAAAAGGAATAGTACCATTTAAAGTGTTCCCTTGTTGGAACTGTACTAAATAAATGATTATTCTCTTGGTAAAACAGCGTATAAATTCGCGCTGGGAATCCTGCCTCAAATAAACCTCGTAATTCATCCGTTGACTTTGGTAAATCTAGCAACACAATATAACGACCATCTAGGTCAGTCACTTCTGAAGCATGTATAAGTTGTTCTTTATATTCTTCTAAAGAAAATTTATTTAATACCTCTTCAGAAAAATACACCATTGTTATTTTTTCTCGTGAAAGTTCTGCTAAGTTCGATTCCACATTACGCATACTACGCCAATCAAATAATTGCCATGCATCTACCGCAATATCTTGAATCATAAGTTGCGGTTTTTTGAAATTATTCCATTCATTAATTGATGCCTCACCAACGACAGAAACGTGAGCAACTGGAGAAATTTCTTTCGCATAGGCTCCAAAACCAAATCCAATCGTATCTAACGTCGCCTGTCCGTCACGAAGTGCCATTTTCAAATGAGAACCATCAGATCCAATGGCACGAATACTTTCTAACTCCGCATCTCTAATTGCGATTCGCGGCTTCGGATTTCCAACACCAAACGGTGCGAGCTTCTGCATTTCCTCAATCGCTGAGAGCGTCACATCCTCCACTTTGCAAATCGCATCAACTGTTGTAATCGGAGTAAAATCTTCAGACGTTAAAATCGCATCTGCTTGTTCATTTAAGCGGCGGCGCAATTCATCCACATCATTCATATGAAGCGTCATTCCCGCCGCCATCGGATGTCCCCCAAAGTGCGGTAACAATTCCCTACAATCTGATAAGTTTGCAAATAAGTCAAATCCTGCAATACTACGAGCAGACCCTTTTGCTGTTTGCTTCTCGGGATCAATACACAATACAATTGTTGGACGATAAAAGCGTTCTACTAATTTAGAAGCAACAATCCCTATTACTCCTGGATTCCATCCTTCTTTCGCGAGCACTAACACTTTATTGTCCTCTGGCGGATAATTGTTTTCTACCTCTGCAATCGCCTCTTCTGTAATTTGCTTTACAATATCTTTTCGAAGCTTGTTCAGTTCATCAATTTCTTCAGCAAGCTCTTTCGCTTCTTCTGGATCTTCTGATAAAAGGAGGTGAACTGCCGGAGCCGCATCTTCTAAACGACCAATTGCATTAATACGCGGTGCAATTGAGAAACCAATGCTCTCTTCCGTAATCTCACTTTGTGAAACATTTGCTACTTTAAATAATGCTTTTAAACCAATATTTTTTGTCATTCGCATTTGTTTCAATCCACGCTGCACAAGCAATCTATTTTCACCATGAAGTGATACTAAATCGGCTACCGTACCAATCACTGCAATTTCTAATAAATGCTCCGGTACACGCCCAAGTAGTGCATGCGCTACTTTAAACGCAACACCAACGCCCGCTAAATAATGAAACGGGTAAACACCACCCTTTAGCTTCGGGTGAATAATCGCAAGTGCTTCTGGCAGTTCTGGCGGCGGCTCATGATGATCTGTAATAATAAGATCTATACCAAGCTCTTTTGCTACTTGCGCCTCATGGACTGCTGCGATACCTGTATCAACAGTAATGATAAGAGAAAATCCCGCACGGTGTGCCCAGCGGAACGCCTCTTCACTCGGTCCATACCCTTCAGTAAATCGGTTTGGAATATAGAACTCAACATCCGCACCTAATTCTTGAAGAGCAAGAAATAAAACGGTTGTACTACTTACACCGTCCGCATCATAGTCTCCGAATATTAAAATTTGTTCTCCATTTTGAATGGCTTGCCCTATACGTTCTACCGTAAGGTCCATTCCTTCAAGCAAAAATGGATCGTGAAATTCTTGCTGTCCTGTATTTAAAAAATCCACAATCTTATCTTCTGTATCTAAACCTCTACTGAGGAATAACGAAGTAACAAGCGGTGATAATTGCAATTTACTTGCTAATTCACTCACCAGTTCCTCATTAAATGACTTTTCTTTCCAACGCGTCTTCGGTTGTAACACGAAATCACCCCTTAACCTGTCCATTATACAAGACAGATTAAGGGGTGACAATATGATACAAACTCTATTAGTTATGATTGAATATCTCCATAAACAGATGAATATTTACTTATTTCGTATCAATCAGGAGAATACGGATTAATATGTACAAAAACATTTTGTACATTATCTTGTTTCATCAATACCTCTTTTACATGTTTCCCGATGCGATGTCCTTCTTCCACTGTGATATATGGATCAACAGACACTTTAATATCAACAATGACATAATGTCCATGCTCTCTTGCATACAAAGAACCAATTTTTTTCACACCTTCCACTTGAAGAACTGATTCTCTTAGCGGAATAACATCTTCTTCATGAAGTACATGATCAAGCGTTGTATGAATCGCTTCTCTTCCAATACTCCATGCCATCTTTACAACAAGTAGAGAAACAAATAATCCCGCAACAGGATCGGCATACACAAGCCAATCTAAACCTAGTTTATTGCCGATAATAGCTGCACAAATCCCGATTAAAGCTGCAATTGAAGAAAACACATCTGAACGGTGCTCATATGCATTTGCAATAATTGCATCACTATTTATCCGTTTCCCTAATCGATACTTATACTGAAACATCCCTTCTTTTACCACGATAGAAAGAATAACCGCAAAAATTGTAATTCCCTTCGGTGGTTCAAGGTACTGCGTAAAAGCCTTTATAGAAGAAATCGCAATTTCAATCCCAACAATAAATAATAACACTGCAACAATAATCGCTGAAATCGATTCCGCTTTTCCGTGCCCATACGGATGATCTTCATCGGGTGGTTGCTTCGCTGCACGCAATCCAAAAAACACAGCTAACGAACCAACTACATCTGACGCTGAATGAACTGCGTCCGCTAAAAGCGCCTTACTATTCCCAATATAGCCGATTACCGCTTTTACAATCGCTAAAACAATATTTCCAACGATTCCAACAATAGCGCCAAACTCCGCCTGTTTAAAACGTTCATCTTTTTCCATAAATGAAATCCCTTCTTTTCTCAAACTACCTTTTTTATTGTTACAAAAAATAAAGGAAGTGTCACTTTAGTGTATCCGCAAACGAAAAAAGAGATGCCTCTAATGTAAAGAGGCATCATCTTTTTATATGTTCTGTTCTAACCTTTATACTTGTGGTTCAGATACTTCAGTTTCTACTTTTTTCTTGCCTTTTCCTTTTTTCAATCGGCGATTTTCAAGCATTAGCCAGATTTGAGAAGCAACGAAAACAGAAGAATACGTACCTACAACTAATCCAACCATTAATGCAAGTGAGAAGTTTCGCAGTGATTCACTACCGAAGATCAGCAGTGCAATAACTGGGAACAATACAGTTAAAACTGTATTAATGGAACGACCAATTGTTTGACGAATACTTGAGTTTACGATTTCTTCTAAATCTTTCAAATCACGAATTCGTTTTTTCTGTTTGTATAACTCACGGTTTCGGTCAAAGGTAACAATCGAGTCATTGATAGAATAACCAATAATTGTTAATACCGCAGCGATAAACGTTAAATCTACTTCCAATCGGAATACGCTAAACACAACAATCATAACGAACGCATCATGTAACAATGCTAATACGGCAGATAACGCATATGTGAAACGGAAACGAATACTCACATATAAAATGATAACCGCTGAAGCAATCAGAACCGCGATAAATGCATTTCGTGCAATCTCTTTCCCGATTGTTGGAGAAACTGTACTTACATTTGGATCTGTACCATATTTATCGTGGAAGAATGTTTTTGCTTTCGCAATTTCATCTTTTGATAAAACGCCTAATGTACGAACAGCAAATCCTTTATTGTCATTCCCTGTTGGTACAATGTCCTCTTTTTTCACATCAATTTTTAACTCATGTAAATCTTTTTGAACTTGATCTACACTAATCGCTTGTTTTGACTGCAAGTCCATACGTGTACCACTCGCAAAGTCAATTCCAAGGTTCATTTTGAAAATTGGTAGTATAATTGCTCCAGCAATAACAACTACAATTGAGAATAAAAAGAACTTGTGACCGATATTCACAAAGTTAATACGATCAAATCTCGTTGGTGCATGTTCTACACCTTTCGATAACGGAATAATTTCCTTCTGTTTCACACCAAAGTAAGATAATTTCTTATCGAAGTAACGGCTTTTTACAAGTAATCCAAGTAGGAAACGAGTACCGAATACGTTTGTAAGGAAACCAACTAAAATACTTACGATTAAACTTGTTGCGAACCCTCTTACAGAACTTGTACCATAAGCGAATAACACACCAGCTGCTGCAATTGTCGTAACGTTCGCATCTAAAATTGTTGCTAACGAACGGTGATTACCAGCGCGATATGCTGACATCATTGACTTACCAATTCGCAATTCTTCCTTCAGTCGCTCATACGTAATGATATTCGCGTCGACCGCGATACCAACCCCGAGCACTAACGCCGCAATCCCCGGTAACGTAAGGACTGCATGCATCCAGTTAAAGACAAGCAATGTTACGAAAATATATAACCCTAACATAATAACCGCTACAAGTCCTGGCAAACGGTAGAATACAAGCATGAATAAGAAGATAATAGCAATTCCGATTGCACTAGCGAAAATCGTTTGCTCTAATGCTTGTTGACCAAATTTTGCCCCAACAGATGTTGAATACATTTCTTTTAAATCAACAGGAAGGGCACCAGCATTTAATAAAGATGAAAGCTGTTTTGCACTTTCAACTGTGAAGTTTCCACCTGTGATAGATACTTCCGCTTGATTAAATACTTGATTTACTGTTGCTGCTGATAAGAATTTAGGATTTGGTTTTGCTGCTTCAGCTTTATAAGAATCTTTACCTTCTTCAAAATCAAGCCAGATTACCATTAAATTGTCAGGCTTCATACTTAATATTTTTTCTGTAACAGAACGAAACTTATCAGCACTTTTTAATGTAAGTCCAACGCTTGGTCGGCCTTGATCATCAAACGTTTGCTTCGCTCCCCCGCCTTTTAAATCTGTCCCGTCCATGAGAAGATTATCATTCACATCTCGGAATGTTAATTTCGCTTGAGTAGATAAGATTTCACGTGCTTTTTGCTGATCTTTTACACCAGCAAGCTGTACACGAATGCGATCTTTCCCTTCGATTTGAATGTTCGGTTCACTAACACCGAGAACATTCACACGATTTTCAAGAGCACCTACTGTACTTACAAGTGCATCATGATCGATTTTATCTCCCTTTTTCGCCGGCTTTACTTCATACAAGATTTCAAAGCCACCACGAAGGTCTAGTCCAAGACTAATTCCTTTTGTTATGTTTTTTCCTGTCGCGCCAATAATTCCACCGATTAATAAAACGATGAGAAAAAACGCGACGATTCTAGTACCGCGCTTTGCCATATGTACCTTCTTTCTGCTACTAAAATCATAAACAAATCATATCATTCATTTACGCTAGACAATTTCCTGTAACAACCATTTCTGTTTATTCACAGGCATTCCTTTACACTTCTGCATTTGTCTAGTTAGTAGGCTTCCTTTCTGTGAATTTTCAACTTTCATACTAGCCATATAGGCAAAACCTCAGTTCTACATTTTAGACGCTGGGCTGCAACCTATATCTTACTACAAATTTTTATGACTTCTGCTTCCTACCTCCTTTACTTAAAATCTCTGACATATACATTCCTCTTTATCAATACCTATCATTATACTGCAAAAGGAAGAACAAACCAATTACAGTCGGTTATTTATTTTCATATTCTTCAAATGACCAAAGTGGCGCTTGATACGCTTCTACTGTTAAATATGTCATATACTCATTTGCTGTTAATGTTAGCACATCATTCACAAGCTCATACAATCTAATTTCACTTTTTATTTTTTTCCACTTTTTACTTTTTAAACATTTCCAAATATCATTAACAGTCACTCGATCATAGCCAAACATTTGGAATTCTTCTAATTTGCTCTCTAAAACGACTTGTAACTGTCCGCGGTAAGCTTCTACCAAATCTTCTTTTTCAATCATACCATCACATCTCCTTCTGATTTCAGCACGAAAAGTCGCTTTTCATCCCGCTCTAATGGACAGCAATAACTGTCTTTAAGGGTTTTATCGCTCTGCTCTTTCCCATGAAAGTCTTACTTTATAAGCGCATCCTCTTAAATGCTTGTCATTCTTGTCTCATACGTGCATATAAATTATTGTAAATCATTCCATTGATTTTGAGAAGATAGGAGAAGATCATGACGAGACAAAGCTTTTTACGAGGTGCATTTATTTTAATGCTAGCTGGTTTTATTACAAAAATTCTCGGGTTCATAAACCGAATTGTAATGGCGCGTATTTTAGGAGAAGAAGGCGTCGGTCTTTACATGATGGCTGTCCCCACCTTTATTTTAGCAATTACATTAACACAAATCGGACTTCCTGTTGCCATTGCAAAATTCGTTGCAGAGGCGGAAGCAGTAAATGACAAACAAAAAGTAAAGAGAATATTAACAGTATCATTAGCTGTTACATCCGTTATTAGTATTATCTTAACAATCGGCATCATGCTTCTAACGCCCCTCTTAGCTGAAACTTTATTAACGGATAAAAGAACGTACTATCCACTAATGGCAATTTTACCTGTCGTTCCTGTTATTGCGGTTTCCTCTGTTTTGCGCGGCTATTTCCAAGGAAAACAAAATATGAAACCAAGCGCATATGCACAAGTGTTAGAACAAGTTGTCCGTATTACCATTATTGCCGTATGTATTCGGTTATTTTTACCTTACGGTGTTGAATACGCCGCTGCAGGTGCAATGTTATCAGCTGTTCTTGGGGAAGTTGCTTCTTTATTATTCTTACTTACTTTATTTCAGCGTGAAAAACATCTTTCTATACGAACTGGTTTTCTAAACACTGTCAAAGAAAGTAAACATACTTTTCATTCACTTATGGAAATTGCACTTCCAACTACAGGAAGTCGCTTAATTGGATCAGTCTCTTATTTTTTCGAACCAATTATCGTTATGCAAAGCTTAGCGCTAGCTGGTGTTGCGGCTTCAATTGCTACACAGCAATACGGCATATTAAACGGCTATGCATTTCCTCTCTTATCATTGCCAGCCTTTATTACATATGCGCTTTCTACAGCACTCGTACCATCCATTAGTGAAGCAATGGCAAAAAAACAACATCGATTAGTAGAACACCGTCTGCAACAAGCGCTCCGCATTTCTTTAATTACTGGAGGGTGGTCAGTCGTTATTCTTTATGTATTTGCTTCACCTGTTTTAACTCTCATGTACGGTTCAGACAGCGCAACTGCATTCATTCAATTACTTGCACCATGCTTTTTATTTCACTATTTTCAAAGCCCCCTTACATCTGTTTTGCAAGCTTTAAACTTAGCACGCGCCGCGATGATGAACACGTTTATCGGAGCCATTGTAAAACTGCTCGTTATTTTCTTACTCGCTTCACGTCCAGAATTTCAAATGATGGGGGTCGCACTTGCAATTGCCGCTAACATTGTGACGGTAACATTCCTTCACTACGCTACCGTCTTAAAAAAAATTACATTTACAATTTACATGAGAGATTATATTTTCGGGGGAATTACGATTGCCATTGCAGGAGCTTTCGGATTCTATCTTCATAAATATATTGTTTTTTCACATTCACTTGGCATACAAACATTATGGGAAATTACACTAACCACTATCCTTTATATTCTGCTTCTTCTTATTTTTAAACTAATTCGTAAAGAAGAATTACGACGTATTCCTATTGTTCGTAAACTTTTGATTTCAAAATAAAGTGAAACTTTACTCAGTAGAGGATTCTCCATCCCCACTATCCGCAAATAGCTGGGTAAATAGGCTTGCCTCTAGTCTGGCAAGCCTTTACTTCTCTTTCACATCGACAAAAAACTGTCCATTTTGAAAACTACAATACAAAATTTTTTTCACATCGTTATGCCCTAAGTTTTTTAATTTCTCTACTAGCCAGCCATCCGAATGCTCAATCATCTGTAAATGTTTATATTGAATTTCCCCATCAATAATTAAAGGAAGCGAAAACAGCGGTGTATCATTTTTACTCTTCTTACTTTTTTGTTTTTGAAAGACAGATAATTTTCCAGATGGCTCTAAAATAGCATACTCTACATCTCTTATATCTCCAACTCCCTGCTCACGTAATTGCATCATTAAGTCGTCTATATTATAGCGTTGCTTCCGCATCTGTTTCTCATCAATTTTTCCTGCATTCACAATAACAGCTGGCTCCCCTTCTATTAAATGACGAATACGCTGATTTTTTAAAGAAACCATCGATAAAGTTATTTGCACAGCCATGAGCAATACCATAGGAACTAGTTGATGCCAAAGAGACTTATCTGTATTTTCAATTGCGACCACAGCCATCTCACCAAGCATAATAAAAACCACTAAATCTAATACACTAAGTTCTCCAATTTCGCGTTTTCCCATAAGGCGAAAGATAATTAAAATCACAACATATAAAAGCATCGTCCGTCCAATTATCGATAGCCATTCCATTACTTTTTTCTCCTTTTTTAAACATTTTCTACTCATAGGTTTCCCTATAAAAAAGAAACTAGTCTAACTTATCAAAAATGAAAATATGCTTGTATTAAAAAGGGGGAATGCATAATGGATGGAACGAAAAAATTATCTACAGCAATCGGATTTGGGATTATCACTTTATTAATACTGGCCTCTATTACAAGTATGTTGATTGCTTTTTTATTAAAGTTTACAGATATAAGTGAAGGACCATTGGCTATAACCATTTTTATACTCGCTCTTCTTTCCATGCTCATATCCGGGTTTATCGCTGGCAAAAAAGCGCAAGGAAAAGGATGGTTCGTCGGATTCACAACCGGGTTTATCTTTGCTACTCTTGTTTTTCTCGTTAATTACTTAGGTTTCTCTCACGCATTATCTAATTCACAGCTTCTTTATCAACTTGGGTTAATGGGGGTAAGTACACTCGGAGGCATATTCGGCGTTAATATGTCAAAGCGTACAGATTGAAAAAGCCCTGCATTCGCAGGGCTTTTTACTATTACTTCTTCACAACTTCACGAATCGCATTGCGATCGAATGTTAAGTGTGAACCACCAGATTTAATAACAATCGTAGTGTCATCTACTGATTCAATTGTGCCGTGTAAGCCACCGATTGTTACGATAGCATCACCTTTTTGGATTTCACTTTGCATTTGTGCTACTGCCTTTTGACGCTTTTGCTGCGGGCGAATTAATAAGAAATAGAAAATCGCAAACATCGCAACAATCATGACAATATTCATCATACCTGGATTCATCTTTTGTTCCTCCTTTTAAATTATGTATTAGAAGTTTTTAGCATTCGGTTTATTAAAGCCATATTGTTCAAAGAACTCTTCACGGAAATCGCCAAGACGGTCTTCACGAATGGCTTGTCTCACCTGCTCCATTAAGTTTAACAGAAAATGAAGGTTGTGATAAGACGTTAACCGAATTCCGAATGTTTCATCACACTTCATTAAGTGACGAATGTACGCACGAGAATAATTTTTACATGTGTAGCAATCACAATTTGGATCAAGTGGGCCAAAGTCTCTTGCAAACTTCGCATTTTTCACAACAAGACGTCCTTGACTTGTCATACATGTACCATTTCGAGCAATACGAGTTGGAAGTACGCAGTCAAACATATCAATACCACGAATTGCACCATCAATTAATGAGTCAGGAGAACCTACCCCCATTAAATAACGTGGTTTATTGTCTGGAAGAAGCGGTGTTGTAAATTCCAGTACGCGGTTCATAATATCCTTTGGTTCCCCAACTGATAATCCACCTACTGCATAACCAGGGAAGTCCATTGAAACAAGGTCTTTCGCACTTTGGCGACGAAGTTCTTCAAACTCTCCGCCCTGTACAATCCCAAATAACCCTTGATCTTGTGGACGTTCGTGAGCTTTTAAACAACGCTCTGCCCAGCGACTCGTACGTTCTACAGATTTTTTCATATATTCAAAAGTAGCAGGAAACGGTGGACATTCATCAAATGCCATCATAATATCTGAACCTAATGCATTCTGAATCTCCATCGCTTTTTCTGGTGATAAGAATAACTTGTCTCCATTTAAGTGATTACGGAAGTGAACTCCCTCTTCTTCAATACGACGGAAATCACTTAAACTAAACACTTGGAAACCACCAGAATCCGTTAAGATTGCACGGTCCCAGTTCATAAATTTATGTAATCCGCCTGCCTCACGTACAATTTCATGACCTGGACGAAGCCATAAATGATACGTATTACTTAAAATAATGCCAGAATCCATCGCCTTTAACTCTTCTGGTGACATCGTTTTAACTGTCGCAAGTGTACCAACTGGCATAAATGTTGGTGTATCAAACGAGCCGTGCGGTGTATGAACGCGACCTAAACGGGCACCCGTTTGTTTACATGTTTTAATAAATTCATAACGAATTGCTGTCATAGATTTACTCCTTTTTATTTACTTCTTTCTTTAGCATGAGATGCAACGAACATCGCATCACCGAAGCTAAAGAAACGGTATTTTTCTTTTACTGCTTCATTATAAGCATGAAGGACATTTTCTCTACTTGCAAATGCACTTACAAGCATAATTAATGTTGATTTTGGCAAATGGAAGTTTGTAATTAAACCGTCAATTGCTTTAAATTCATATCCTGGATACATAAAAATATCCGTCCATCCCGATGTCGCACAAAGCTTACCATCGTGATCTGTAGCAATTGTTTCTAGTGTACGTGTTGACGTTGTACCAACAGTAATAATACGACCGCCGTTCTTTTTCACACGATTTAACAAATCTGCCGTTTCTTCTGACATATGATAATACTCAGCATGCATATGGTGTTCTTCAATTGTATCCGCAGACACTGGTCTAAATGTACCAAGGCCAACATGAAGCGTAATGAATGCTAAATGAACGTCTTTTTTCTTCAATTTCTCTAATAATTCTTCTGTAAAATGAAGCCCAGCTGTCGGCGCTGCTGCAGAACCAATTTCCTTAGCATATACCGTTTGATAACGATCACGGTCTTCCAGTGTTTCTTTAATGTATGGAGGAAGCGGCATTTCTCCAAGTTCATCTAAAATTTCATAAAAGATACCGTCATATGAAAACTCAAGCTGGCGGCCACCTTGATCAGCTGTTCCAATGCAAGTTGCTTTTAACTTTCCTTCACCAAAAGAAATGATAGTTCCTTCTTTTACACGTTTAGCTGGCTTTACAAGCGTTTCCCACTTATCTCCATCTTCTTGCTTTAAAAGAAGCACTTCAATATGTGCACCTGTATCTTCTTTCACACCATGCAAACGAGCAGGCATAACTTTCGTTTCATTTAAAACTAAACAATCACCCTCATGTAAATAAGAAAGAATGTCAGTAAAATGCTTATGCTCTATATCACCTGTTTCACGGTCTAACACCATTAGTCTTGATGTTTCGCGCTGTTCAAGCGGCGTTTGGGCAATGAGTTCTTCTGGTAAATGAAAATCAAACAGATTAATATCCATAACTATATCCACCTATTTCTATTTAAATCGATTTATGATATACATAACAAAAGATAATACAATACTTAACACAATACATGTAATGATCGGAAAATAAAAGGTAACGTTTCCTTTTTTCACAAAAATATCGCCTGGAAGCCTTCCGATGAACTTCCAAGCTACTCCAACGACAATGAGAAGAATACCAGCTGTAATAAGCAGCTTTGGCATATCCGTCATACCCCTGGCATATCCATTCCGAAATGTTCATAAGCGAGTGGCGTTACAATTCGTCCTCTTGGCGTTCGTTGTAAAAAACCAATTTGTAGTAAATATGGTTCATACACATCTTCAATCGTCGTAGACTCTTCCCCAATTGTCGCTGAGACCGTTTCTAATCCCACTGGACCACCACGGAACTTTTCAATAATACCAAGCAATAATTTATGATCGATATGATCAAGCCCTAGTTTATCGACTTGCAATAGTTCTAATGCCATTTGTGTAATTTCCATCGCAATCGTTCCATCGCTTCGAACTTGTGCAAAGTCACGAACACGTCTTAGTAATCGGTTTGCGATACGCGGCGTACCTCGTGCACGCCTTGCAATTTCTAAAGCAGCTAATGAGTCAATTTCAACTTCAAACACTTCTGCTGTACGCTCTACAATCGCTGATAGTTGATCTACTGTATAATACTCTAACCGTGATAACACACCAAAGCGGTCACGAAGCGGTGCTGATAATGCACCAGCGCGCGTTGTTGCGCCAACTAGCGTAAACGGCGGTAAATCAAGCCTTACTGAACGTGCTGATGGGCCTTTCCCAATCACAATATCAAGACAAAAGTCCTCCATTGCTGGGTATAGTACCTCTTCAATTGACCTATGCAAACGATGAATTTCATCAATAAATAATACATCACCAGGTTGAAGCGCCGTTAATACTGCCGCTAAATCTCCTGGGCGTTCAATTGCTGGACCTGACGTCGTTCGAATATTAACGCCCATTTCATTGGCAATAATATTCGCAAGCGTCGTTTTCCCAAGTCCTGGCGGCCCGTATAATAGTACGTGATCCAATGTTTCCTCACGCATTTTCGCTGCTTCAATAAACACTTCTAAATTATGTTTCGCCTTATCTTGGCCAATATATTGACGGAGCGTCTGTGGCCGTAACGAATATTCTAAGTCCGCATCTTCATATGCCGATTCTCCTGAGAGAAGACGTTCGTCCATTCTACTCACCTCTTACCATTTAGTAAAAGACTAAGTGCCTTTTTAATATACTGATCCGTCGTAAGTGATTCTTTTAATAACTCCGGTACAACACGAGAAACTTCTCGTTCTGCATAGCCAAGTGCACGAAGTGCCTCAAGCGCTTCATCAAGCTCAGCTGATGAACTCTTCTTCTGGTCGAAACGTTCTACATCTGAGAATAAATCAACAAACGCATCTGGTACAACATCAGCTAATTTTCCTTTTAAGTCTAAAATCATTTGACGTGCAGTTTTCTTTCCTACTCCCGGGAATTTCACTAAGAATTTTTCATCCTCATGTTCAATTGCTTGCACGACCTGCCCAGTTTGACCAGAAGCTAAAATAGCAAGTGCACCTTTTGGTCCGATTCCTGATACACCTAAAAGTTTTGTAAATAACAAACGCTCTTCACGTGTCTTAAATCCATAGAGCGCCATAATATCTTCTCTCACATAATGATATGTATATACACGAATTTCTTGCTTACTTCTTTGAAATACATATGGATTTGGCGTAAAAATTTGATAGCCGATTCCATTATGATCAAGAACGACATATTCTGGCCCTACATATTCCACATAGCCTGTAACATATTCAAACAAAATACGATCTCTCCCTCTCAAATCATGTATTCCATTTTAACATATTTAATGATAGAAAAGCGAGACTACCCCAACAAACGTTCTCTATTTAGCTTTTTCATTTTTTTCATATTGACAGAACAATATAAAGCAAATTAATCTTACAAAGACGATAATGATTATCAATATTAATTAAAGGGGTTACATAAAGGTGAAACGCAATCTATCTATTCTATTTACTCTCATTCTTGTTATTTTTACCATTGTTGGTTGCTCTTCTAAACAAGAAGAAGCACAGCCAAAAGAACAACCGAAAACAAAAGTTGTAAAACATGCAAAAGGTGAAGCTAAAATTCCGACAAACCCAAAAAGAATTGTCGACTTATCTGGATCATCTGAAGAACTGTTACTTCTTGGTCATAAACCTGTTGGTACAGCTAACACGTATAAAGATAAAATCCAAGATCATTTGCAAGAAAAGCTAAAAGATGTAAAAGCAGTTGGTTGGTACTGGGCACCTAAAGTTGATTTAGAAGCGGTTACTGCTTTAAAACCAGACTTAATTATTTTAAACAACCGTCAATTGAAAATTTATGATCAATTAGCAAAAGTTGCCCCAACAGTTGTTCTAGAAACAAACTTAGAAAACTGGCGCGACAAATTTAAGGAAGTAGGCAAGCTATTTGACGAAGAGAAAAAAGCAGATAAATGGATTGCAGACTACGATAAAAAAGCAGATTCCTTATCTAAAAAAATTAAAGAGAAAACAAAAGATGAAAACTTTATGTTCCTTGCTGTAACACCGCAAAACTTCCGTGTATATGGTAGCTTCGGATATGGTGATATTCTCTTTAATGACTTAAAACTACCTGCAACGAAAGGAACAGATTTAAAACAGACGATGGCACAAGTATCATTAGAAGGCCTTGTTGCATTCCAGCCTGATCAAATGTTTATCGTAAACTTTGGTGGCGAAGCAGATAAAGTGTTCGATGACTACAAAAATAGTGCTGTTTGGAAAGATAACAAAGCTGTAAAAAATAATCATGTTTACGAAGTAAGCAATGAAGTCTTTAACACAAAAGCATTCAACCCTATCAGCAAAGATATGCTAATTGATGAAATTGCAAAACAAATTTTAGATAAAAACAAATAAGAAAACCAGCAGCTCACATCAGCTGCTGGTTTTCTTATTTTGCACTGCATACTGCTTCATTTTCTCAATCGTCTTCACAAAACGTTCTTTTGACTTGATACGAATACCACGTTTTAGCTTTGCACGATCATAACTTTCTAGCTTTTTCATATCAATTTGGAAGAATGAGTGAATCGCATTATCACTTTTTGGTACACCGTTAAAAATTTGCAGTATCCCCTCATTGGAAACACCAAAATACCCACTCGTTTTAAGTAGTGGTGAAATATCATCCACCTTTTTTTGCAGTACAATTTGCGTATCATCACTATCGACAAGCTGCCATTCTTTATACTGCTGAAGAAACTGTTCTAAATTTGCTACTTTTTCAGTGAAAATTTCCTCACTTACCTCTCCATCTACATACATACGCTCTAATAGAATCGTAACTTGAGGTTCTTTTTGCGTAACCTCTAATGCAGAAGCCGCAGCTATCACACTTGATTCATGATATAAACAAAACATAGCGATTACAACTTGAACTGCAACCATCATGAATTTCATTTCCGCTCACCTCTTCTAAGCAAAATAAAACTTCCGTTTGTAGTTTTTCCGGAAATAGAAGTTTTATCCATAGTAACAGCGGTGATTATTTTTAATGAAAATAAAAAATGCAGGTAAGGTGTAATCCCTACCTACATGAGTCATTTACTTTTATATAATAAGAAAGACGCCTGCACATAGCAGGCGTCTTGATGCGTTTACGGCGAGAGACCAGGCGGCCACATCCGCGTGTTTAGCACTTAAGCATATCTCTCGTCTTACGTAAATTAGCTCATCGCTTTGCTAATATAACATTAATGTAAAAAGAACGCAAGCTAAACATAGAAAAATTTCATTAACTTTTTACAACAGTATTTATCCCTATAACCATTAAAGTAAAATATAAATTGATTATTGCAATATATATGTTACAATAAATGTAGATACAATGAAAAATCTGGTAAACAGGAGTGAGTATATTGAAAAGAATAAAAGATGAACGTTTAATCCTTCAAAATTTAAAGAACGTTCGAATTGCCTTTCTCTTTCAATCAATTGGTATAATGGGCATCTTAGGGTATATTGGCTTCAATGAAGGTATAGATCAAATTACAAAATCTCCACTATGGTTATTATTCATACTAACAAGTATACTTCTAGCCTATTTACAAATGGGAATCTCTATTGATGCAGAAGAAAATGAAAAAGAAATGAAACTAACGCCTTATTACAAACTTGTTTTACGCTCTGCTATCGTAGGAATCATTTTTGCTATTATTTATGTTATTTTCAGCCCTGAAAGACCGCTATGGGAAGGCATTCTTATGGGAAGTATTCTCTTCTTATGCTTTTTAGCTTCTTATTCTGTTGGTTACTTTATTAAAAAAAAACGTATGCAGGATATTGATGAATGACTTTCTGCATCGCTATTTTAATATTTATGAAAATAAAAAGGGAAAGGCCGTAAACCTTTCCCCTTTTTTTGTTATCGCACTGTACCAGTAAGACCAGCACGAACGTCTCGAAATAAATCTGATATGTCACGATTTAAATTGTTTGTAACTGTTCCATTGCGCAGACGTGTATTCATCGTATCAACACGTTCAAACATGTCATTTTTTACAGTTACATACACATTTCTATTTTTCACGTCATTTGCAACCGCTTGACGGATTTCATTTGCCATTTCTGTTTCGTTTGTTACTGTGTTACGTGGTTTCACCGCAATAACTACATCATTTCCACGCACAACTGTAGAAACACGATCCACATTATTCATACCCTTAACACGATTTGTAATTCTTTCTGCAGTTTTACCATCATTGTTAATGTATGAATTATTCATTGTAACGTTACGAGTTGGATATGGATTTGCCATTTGACCGTGGTAATTTACATCACGGTAGTAGTTATATCCAACATCATTACGACGATCATATACATTATCTGTAACTCTATTTCCATTTCGATATGTTACATAATCTGTATATCGATCTGTACGTGCTACATTATTTCTGTATGGTTGTGTATCATAATAAGATGTACGTTCATAATTGTAGTTCGCATTGCGCCCATCCATCGCACTTTTATTCTTAGGTGTACCACATGCAGCTAATGCACTGGTAACTAACAAAGAAGCGGCAATAATTTTAATTTTTTTACTCAATATAAAAACCCCCCTTGTTAGGTTGAACTTCTCTCTCGAAAAGCTCCTTCTTATAGTGAGTAACAAAGGAGATTTTTACACTTGTTAATATTTCACTAGGAATTTTCTAACACGACCTCTTTATTGTTAACGCAACTCTCTCTACTCCTCATCTTCTGCAAGTGGTTCTCCAAAAATCTCTGGCGGATTTTGCTGATAATTCATCGTACCTGGCTGCGGTGCATATGCGACTTGAGCTGTTGGATAATATGGAGAATTAGGATAATATGGCCCACCTGGCTGTGGACTATATAAATTTCTTTCCTCACCACATCCACAATCTTCTTCTGCTGGCATCATTTGTGGAACATTATTACCAGCTTGCGGTTGGTATGGCATTGAAGTATGTTGCACTGGCATTTGGTGCGGCATCATTGGCATACCTTGTGTATGTGGCATTTGATAATACGGATTTTGCTGTTGTTGGTATGGCATTTGATAATATGGATACTGTTGTGGCATCATTGACGATTGATATGGCATCGGTATTTGCTGCGGCATCATTGGCGGTGGTTGATTATTATCCATCATTGGCATGATATTCGGCATTTGATTATTATCCATCATCGGCATGATATTCGGCATTTGGTTACTATCCATCATTGGCATGATATTC
>NZ_KB895575.1:0-184886 GCF_000374885.1 Bacillus sp. 105MF
CCTTGTGCTAAAGGACGAAAGGTTTGTACAAAAAATGATTTTGCACTGCTATATGTTTGTCCTTGTAGAACCGTATCAATTGCAAAAGCGTCAATCGACTGAATAGCTTGTTCCATACCTCGAATGGTAGCGGTACATACAGCGTTCATACTTTGAGTTTAGCTTTGTACTTCGCCTAAATACATATTTAAACTCATGCATTGACCTCCCTTGCTAGTTGTTGTTGCTGACAGGAAAGGTCGTTTTCTAAGTCACTAAGGTCTCGCTTCTCTTTAAGCAACGTTTCTTTTTGGTTTTCCAATTCGAATGTAAGTTTTCGCTCAATGTGTTGTGCTTCTTGACGCATATTCATAAAAAAATGAGATAATTCTTTATCACCGTGCCAAGTTTCTAGAATTCGGTTAAATAAACGATTATTTCGATTTTTCCATTCGTGAAAATCTGCTTCCGCGTGTTCCTGAGTTTGAATCGCAGATTGATTCCGATCCTGTTCTTTGAATACACTTCGTAATTTTTGATTCAATTGATTGATTTGTTTTTCAATATCTTGACTCATCTTTTTCCTCCTACCGTTTTACTTTACGTAGGTTGTCACATTAGCGAAAAGTGTTGTGAAGTTCGTTATCCATTCTCTCAAACTCGTTAGCTACCGAATGAATATTAGCAACTGCTTGTTGAAAGGCAGCGGAAAATTGTTTCGTCAAATCTAACATTTGTTGATTTGCTTCTTGGGCTTGTGGGTTAACAGATAGCGTAGTAAGTTTTGACTTTTTAATAGACTTATTTGTCGCACTTTGGATAGTATCCGAAGCATTCCTCATTTGAGTAGCGATTTGTTGTGCCGCTTGAAAATTACTTTGAAATTGTCCCATCGCTTAAATCCTTTCTATATTTCTATGAACGCATTAATGAAGGGGAGTGCCTAGTATGTATGTCCATTATCTTACTGTTCTTCATAGGAACACTCCTGGAAAAAATACTGCGGATATAATTATAACAATAAATGGTTAAAAATTCCTCGAAAAATACAGTTTATGTCATATGTGTTTCTCGTAGTTCTTAACAGGCTGACAATATAATAGAGGTAAAAAGGGAGAAAAGAATATAATAGAAGAAATATAAAAAAGTGCTAACAAGTTTGCAAACGAACTTGCTAACACTTATATGAAATAGATATAAATTATCGCTGATATGTCACTGATATATAGTCATAATAAAAAGAGACAATACAAACTAACCTTGCTTAGAATACTCATCGTAGTACAATTTATATTATATGGATTAACGCCGCGGAGGTAATAAAATGCGACAATTTGCTAAACCAACAGTTGTTGTAAGTAAATGTTTAGAATTTGGTGCTTGCCGTTATAATGGAGATTTGATTCATGATGTGACAATTCGAAATCTACAGCCGTTTGTTACATTTATTCCGGTATGCCCTGAAGTGGAAATTGGATTAGGAATTCCACGTGAGACAATTCGGATTATCGAAGATAGTGGCATTCATAAGCTTGTACAGCCTTCGACAAGAAAAGATGTTACAGAGAGGATGCAACGGTTTTCTGATCAATTTTTAAGTACTTTACTGGATGTTGATGGTTTTATTTTAAAAAATCGTTCCCCAAGTTGCGGAACTAGAGATGTGAAAATTTATACAGGATATGAAAAATCACCAGTAAAAGAGAAGGGTGCTGGATTTTTTGGTGGAGCTGTACTAAAAAATTTTTCGCATATTGCAGTAGAAGAAGAAGGTAGATTGTCGAATTTTATTATTCGTGAACATTTCTTTACGAGGTTGTTTACAATTGCCCATTTCAAAACAATAAAACAGAGTAAAACTCTGAAAGAATTAGTATCATTTCAGTCAGATCATAAATATTTATTTATGGCATATAATCAGGTGAAACAAAAAGAATTAGGCCGTATTATTGCAAATCATGCAAAGGATAATATTGAAAATATCTTTGAGAATTACGAAAAAACCTTGTATGAATTATTGAAGCGAACACCTCGCTATACATCGAATATAAACGTATGTCAGCATATTTTTGGATATTTTAAAGATAAGCTAAACAAGCAAGAAAAAGAGTATTTTTTAACGCTACTTCAAAAATATGCAGATAAGAAAATACCTCTTAGCAATTTACTTGTAGTTTTAAAGTCGTGGGGCTTACGTTTTGAAGACCACTATTTATTACGACAAACATATTTTGAACCGTACCCTGAAGCATTAGTAGAAATTTCAGATTCCGGAAAAGGAAGAGATTATTAAAGAAAAAACCACATAATTCGACACTGTTATTCCTATGTTGTTGTAGAACAATGTAGGAATTTTTTTGTGCATGAGTACAGATTCTGTTTTAAAATTAAGTTATGACAGAATTATAACAATTATCTAACTACTATTCTTGTCTTTTAAAAGCAATGTTTGTAGTACAGACTCGCACGCTGTCGAAACTCAATATTCGATAAGGGGTGTGTAGCGGAATGGAATTTACTCTAACTCGCGAAAAACAAATGATTAAAGAAATGGTACGAGACTTTGCTGAAAAGGAAATTGCACCAAAAGCTGTGTATTATGATAAAACAGCTGAATTTCCATACGAAACGTTTCAAAAAATGGGCGAACTAGGATTATTAGGAATCCCATTCCCAGAAGAGTATGGAGGTTCTGGCGGCGATACTCTATCGTATGCGTTAGCTGTTGAAGAAATTGGCCGTGCTTGTGGCGGTACAGGTTTAAGTTATGCTGCAACAATTTCATTAGGTGCTTCTCCAATTTATTACTTTGGTACAGAAGAACAAAAGCAGAAGTATTTAGTTCCAATGGCATCTGGAAAAACATTAGGTGCTTTTGGTTTAACTGAACCGAATGCTGGATCCGATGCAGGTGGCACACAAACAAAAGCATTTTTAGATGGTGATGAATATGTGATTAGCGGTGAGAAGTGTTGGATTACGAATGCAGAGTATGCAAATACAATCATTGTAACCGCTGTCAATGGTGTCGAAGAAAATGGAAAAAAACGTATTTCTGCATTTATTGTGCCGACAACAAGTGAGGGATTAACGATTTCAAGTCCATACGATAAGATGGGTGTTCGTGCCTCTAATACTTGTGAAATCGTACTTGATGGTGTTCGTGTACCGAAAGAGAATATTCTTGGTGATGTAAATAAAGGATTTAAACAATTCTTATATACACTTGATGGAGGGCGTATTTCAATTGCAGCATTAGCTGTAGGAATTGCACAGTCTGCTTTTGAGCGTGCACTTCAATATGCAAAAGAGCGTCAGCAATTCGGAAAAACGATTTCTAATTTCCAAGCGATTCAATTTAAACTGGCTGATATGGCTACTGAAGTGGAATTGGCGCGTAATTTAGTACATAAAGCGGCTTGGTTAAAGGATCATGATAAACCTTTCGGTAAAGAAGCGGCTATGGCAAAGTTATTTGCATCTGAAGCAGCAAGTCGTATTGCGAATCAAGCAGTGCAAATTCATGGTGGATATGGTTATATGCGTGAATATGAAGTAGAGCGTCATATTCGTGATGCGAAGCTTTTAGAAATTGGTGAAGGAACTTCTGAAATTCAACGTCTCGTAATCGCAAGACATTTAGGGTGTAGATAAAAGGAGGATTCACTATGTTTCAAAAAATATTAATCGCCAATCGTGGCGAAATTGCAGTTCGAATTATAAAAACATGTCAAAAACTTGGAATTCGTACAGTTGCTATTTATTCAGAGGCAGATGAAAATGCACTTCATGTAAAACTAGCAAATGAGGCTTATTTGGTTGGCGGTCCACGTGTCCAAGAGAGCTATTTAAATCTCGAAAAGATTATAGAAATTGCTAAGAAAACAAATACTGAAGCGATTCATCCAGGATATGGATTGTTATCAGAAAATCCTTCCTTCGCGGTTCGCTGTAAAGAAGAAGGAATTGTATTTATTGGTCCTTCTGAAGAAATCATTGCTAAGATGGGAAGTAAAATCGAGTCACGTTTGGCAATGCAAGAAGCAAATGTTCCAGTTGTACCAGGAATCACAACGAATATTGAGACTGCTGAAGAAGCGATTGAAATTGCAAAACAAATTGGTTATCCATTAATGCTGAAGGCATCCGCGGGCGGCGGGGGCATTGGAATGCAGTTGATGGAAACTGAGCAAACGCTCACCAAAGCATTCGAGAGCAATAAAACGCGTGCACAAAACTTTTTTGGTAATGGTGAGATGTACTTAGAGCGATACATTGCAGATGCGCATCATATTGAAATTCAACTTTTAGCTGATACACATGGCAATACAGTTTATTTATGGGAACGTGAATGCTCTGTACAACGCCGAAATCAAAAAGTAATTGAAGAAGCACCGTCTCCATTTTTAGATGAAGAAACACGTAAAGCGATGGGGAAAGTTGCTGTACAAGCAGCAAAAGCTCTTGGCTATACAAATGCAGGTACGGTTGAATTTCTTGTGGATGATAAGAAAAACTTCTATTTCTTAGAGATGAATACAAGGTTACAAGTGGAGCATCCTGTTACTGAAGAAATTACTGGTCTAGATCTTGTTGAACAACAATTACTCATTGCGTCTGGTGAAAAGCTTTCCTTTACGCAGGAGGATATAATTCGTAGTGGTCATGCCATTGAAGCACGTATTTATGCAGAAGATCCAAAAACATTTTTCCCATCACCTGGGAAGATTACGGACCTAACGTTACCAGAAACAGTGCGGATTGATCACTTTTTAGAAAATAATGTTACAATCACACCGTTTTACGATCCGATGATTGCAAAAGTGATTACTCATGGTGAAACGCGTGAAGAAGCAATTGAAAAATTACAGGATGCACTTCAAAACTTGAAAGTAGAAGGCATTAAGACAAATACATCCATGCTATTGCAAGTGCTAGAAGATGAAGTGTTCCAAAGTGGTATTTATACAACAAGTTTTGTAACAAAACAACTTGTAAAAAAATAAGGTTTATGAATATTAAAGGGGGAAAAATGATGACAAAAGTATATGCATCGATGGCAGGTAATGTTTGGAAAATTGTTGTGGGAATAGGAGATACAGTAGAAGAAGAACAGGATGTCGTCATTTTGGAATCTATGAAAATGGAAATTCCAATCGTTTCAGAAGAAGCAGGGACAGTTATGAAAATAAATGTGCAAGAGGGCGATTTTGTTAATGAAGGAGATGTATTGGTAGAGATTGAATAGGGAGAAGAAGGGGTGAAATGTATTGAAGCTACCTACTTTTGCTGTCATTAAAGAAGTGGGACCACGTGATGGTTTGCAAAATGAAAAGAAAATTGTTGGCACAAAAGATAAAGTGAAATGGATTCAATTACTTTCAGAAGCTGGATTATCATATATTGAAGTTTCCTCTTTTGTTCACCCGAAATGGGTTCCTGCTTTAGCTGATGCGAGTGATGTATTTACAGAGTTAAAGCGGAATTCAGATATTACATATGCTGCGCTTGTTCCAAATCAAAATGGTTTGGAACGAGCTCTTTTGCAAAATGTAGATGAGGTGAATGTTTTTTTATCAGCGAGTGAATCACATAATAAAAGTAACATCAATAAGTCCATTAAAGAAGCGCTATCTGTTATCCAAGATATTACAAAGCAAGCAGAGTTTGCGGGTAAAAGAGTAAGAGGTTATGTTTCTACTGTATTTGGTTGTCCTTATGAAGGAGATGTGAGCATTGATGCTGTAGACGAGTTATGTAATCAACTCTTCTCATACGGCATTTATGAAGTCTCGTTGGGAGACACGATTGGTGTAGCAAATCCATTGCAAGTAGAACGAGTATTGGAACATTTACTTAAAAAATATGATTCTTCTCAATTTGCGATGCATTTTCATAATACCTACGGGATGGCACTTGCAAACGTCGTTCAGTCATTGGAATACGGTGTTACGACATTTGATAGTTCCTGTGGTGGGCTTGGTGGTTGTCCGTATGCACCAGGGGCATCAGGTAATGTCGCGACTGATGATTTAGTACATATGCTCCACAAAATGGGCGTACAAACAAATATAAATGAAGAAAAGTTATTAAAGGCTAGTCAATTTATTCAAAGTAAGCTAAATATTCAATTGCCAAGTCATGTGTATAAAGCATTGCAACATAAAACAATAAGTAGGTGATAAAATGCTACAATTACAAAACATTTCAGTAGATTATGTAACACCGCATATCGTAAAAATAACATTAAATCGCGAACGGCAAGCAAACTCATTATCTCTTGCACTATTAGAAGAGTTGCAATCTACATTAAATCATATTAATGAAGAAGCCGATGTTCGCGTTGTCATTTTAACAGGCTATGGTGAAAAAGCATTTTGTGCCGGAGCTGATTTAAAAGAACGTGCCAATATGAATGAGGAGCAAGTACGTCATGCAGTTGGGATGATTCGTTCTACAATGGATATGGTTGAGCAATTATCACAACCTGTTATTGCTGCAATAAATGGAATTGCACTTGGTGGTGGTACCGAGTTAAGTTTAGCGTGTGATTTTAGAATTGCGGCAGAAACAGCAAGCCTTGGACTCACTGAAACATCTCTAGCTATCATCCCAGGAGCTGGTGGGACGCAGCGTCTCCCAAGACTAATTGGTGTTGGCAGGGCAAAAGAATTAATTTATACAGCAAGACGTATTTCAGCGCATGAGGCGAAGGAATATGGAATGGTAGAGTTTGTGGTACCAGCTAACTTACTAGAAGAAAAAGTAATTGAAATTGCAAGAAGCATTGCGAGTAATGGACCAATTGCCATTCGATTAGCAAAAGAAGCAATCTCAAATGGGGTACAAGTAGATTTGCATACCGGATTACAAATGGAAAAGCAGGCGTATGAAGGTGTAATCCATACGAAAGATCGATTAGAAGGACTACAAGCATTTCAGGAGAAACGTAAACCAGTGTATAAGGGGGAGTAAATGTGCTAGAACAAAAACAACAATCGAATGCATTTCAAGAACGTGTTGAAACAATTAAACAAGGTGGGGCACCAAAATATCATGAACAAAATAAAGCAAAAGGAAAAATCTTTGTTCGAGATCGCTTAGCTCTTCTATTTGATAATGGTGAATATGTAGAAGATGCATTATTTGCTAATTGTGAGCAAACAGGCTTACCGGCAGATGGTGTTGTAACTGCTACTGGTAAAATACATGGTCGTACTGTATGTGTCATGGCAAATGATTCAACAGTTAAAGCAGGGTCTTGGGGTTCTCGAACTGTTGAAAAAATCTTACGCATTCAAGAAACAGCTGAAAAGTTACGTGTACCACTTTTTTATCTTGTTGATTCTGCAGGTGCTCGTATTACTGACCAAGTTGAAATGTTCCCAGGGCGCCGCGGTGCGGGACGCATTTTTTATAACCAGGTGAAGCTATCAGGTAAGGTACCACAAATTTGTTTATTGTTTGGTCCTTCTGCAGCTGGAGGTGCTTATATTCCTGCTTTCTGTGACGTTGTCATGATGGTTGAAGGAAATGCTTCTATGTATTTAGGTTCTCCGCGTATGGCTGAAATGGTTATTGGTGAAAAAGTAACACTAGAGGAAATGGGCGGCGCTCGTATGCATTGCTCGGTATCAGGATGCGGAGATGTATTATGTAAGACAGAAGAAGATGCGATTGCTCAGGCAAGACAATATATTTCATATTTTCCAAGTAACTATCAAGAAAATGCTCCTATGACTAAGCCTCAAGAACCAAAACAGTTCGAAAAAACGTTAGAACAAATCATCCCAGAAAATCAAAATGCTCCTTTTAATATGAAAGATCTTATTAATCGTATTATCGATGAAGGTTCTTTCTTTGAAGTGAAAAAATTATTTGCACAAGAACTTATTACAGGATTAGGCCGAATTGATGGGAAGCCTATTGGTATTGTTGCAAATCAACCGCGTATGAAAGGCGGTGTATTATTCCACGATTCTGCTGATAAAGCAGCGAAGTTTATTAATTTATGTGACGCATATCATATTCCATTATTATTCCTTGCGGATGTACCTGGATTTATGATTGGAACGAAAGTTGAGAGAGCTGGTATTATTCGTCACGGTGCGAAAATGATTTCTGCTATGAGTGAAGCCACAGTACCGAAAATTTCAATCGTTGTTCGTAAAGCATATGGTGCTGGTCTATATGCAATGGCAGGCCCAGCTTTCGAACCAGATTGTTGTTTAGCGTTACCAACGGCTTCCATTGCTGTAATGGGACCAGAAGCTGCTGTTAATGCCGTATATGCGAATAAAATCGCAGCATTACCAGAAGAAGAGCGTGCAAGCTTCATTGCAGAAAAACGTGAAGAGTATAAAAAAGATATCGATATTTATCGCCTAGCATCAGAAATGGTGATTGATGGTATTGTTCATCCGAATGATTTACGTGAAGAACTAAAGAAGCGTTTCGAAATGTACATGAGTAAATATCAAGTGTTTACAGATCGAAAACATCCAGTTTATCCAGTATAAAAGCCCTATTAAGGGCTTTCTTGTTCGAAAAATGAGGAGGGGAAAACATTGAAACAAGCCGTTTGGTTTCCAACAGAAGAATATAAAGATAAAACACGTCTATATGGGTGGATGAAATCGCTTGGCTATGAAGATTATGAAGCATTTTATAACAAGTCAATTGAAGAAACTGGATGGTTTTGGGGAGAAGCGGAACGTGCAGTTGGTTATCAATGGATGAAGCCGTATACAGAAGTATTAGATTTAGAAAACGGTACACCATTCGCTCAGTGGTACACTGAGGGAACGTGTAATGTAGTAGAATCTGCTTTATCTCGTTGGCTTGCAGATGAAGAAACAAAACAACAACCTGCCCTCATGTACGAAGGGGAAAACGGAACAACAAAATCATTTACATATGAAGAGCTCGATAGCTGGGTGAGCCGAGTTGCAAATGGACTAAAGCATTCCGGAATTGAGAAAGGTGATCGCGTAACGATTTATATGCCAATGATTCCTGAAACAGTTGTTGCCATGCTGGCAGTAATGAAAATAGGTGCGATTATTTCTCCAATTTTTTCAGGATTTGCTTCTGATGCAGTCATGACGCGTGTACAGGCAGCAGGATCCAAAATGATTATTACAGCGGATGGATTCTCGCGCCGTGGTAAAATCGTTTCATTAAAAGATGAGGTAGATAAAGCGTGCGAACATTGTCCATCTGTTGAGAAGGTTGTAATTGTACGTCATGCTGGAAATGATTTTACACCTCATAATTATGATCTTTTATGGAGCGTTTTAGAAAAAGAAAAACCACTTACACATGCTGAAGAAATGAAAAGTGATGACCCGCTTATGCTCATTTATACATCTGGGACGACTGGTAAGCCAAAAGGAACAGTACACACGCACGCTGGATTTCCTCTGAAATCTGCATTTGATGCAGGGTTTGGTATGAATATTAAGCAAGGTGATCGTGTATTATGGGTTACTGATATGGGCTGGATGATGGGACCGTTCTTATTATTTGGTTCACTTATTAATGGTGCAACAATGGTAATGTATGAAGGAGTTCCAGATTATCCGGAAGCAGATCGATTATGGGAAACGGTTGATCGATATCAAATTACGCATCTTGGGATTTCACCAACATTAATTCGAGCATTGATGGCAAAAGGTGATGAGTATGTAAAGAAACATTCCCTAGCAAGTTTAGAAGTTTTTGCATCAACAGGTGAACCTTGGAATCCTGACCCTTGGATGTGGCTTTTTGAAACAGTTGGTAAAGGGAAGGTGCCAATTTGTAATTATTCAGGTGGAACAGAAATTTCTGGTGGGATCTTTGGAAACGTTTTAGTTAAACCAATTGCACCGATTAGTTTCAATGCATCTTTACCTGGAATGGCAGCTGTTGTATTAGATGAACAAGGTAATCCAATTCGTGATGAAGTTGGAGAATTATGTTTAGAAAAACCATGGGTCGGAATGACAAAAAGCTTCTGGGGAGATGACGAGCGCTACGTTAATACGTATTGGTCACGTTTTGAAAATAAGTGGGTGCACGGTGATTGGGTAATCTATGACGGAGAGCAATATATCATTACAGGACGTTCTGATGATACATTAAATATTGCCGGGAAGCGTATTGGACCAGCGGAATACGAATCAATTCTTGTAAAGCATCATGATGTAATAGAAGCAGCAGCAATTGGTGTACCAGATGAAGTAAAAGGCGAAGTTTGTCACTGCTTCATTGTTTTACGTGAAGGAACTATATTTACACATGAATTAAAGATAGAGTTATTAAATTTAGTAAACTCTCACATTGGAAAAGCGTTATGTCCAAAGGATATTCATGTTGTAGAAGACTTACCGAAAACACGCAATTCTAAAGTAATGAGACGAGTAATTAAAGCAGCTTACTTAGGGAGAGAATTGGGAGATTTATCTTCACTTGTAAATCCGGAAGTTGTCTCTTATATTCAGGGATTACAATCTAGTCAAATATAAAACAAAACATGAGCCCCGTATAAAAGGGGCTCATGTTTTGTTTTATGATGGATAGATTTTTTGTATTGAGAATCTCCTTTAATATGAATGAAAAGCACATACATTATCTATGCCAAATTGAAATAAAGATTAATGTTGTAGTTCCTTTGCCGAATAATTCATGTATAAGTCTATAAATATGGGAATTGTTCATCTATAAAACTAAAGTTTTATAGAAAAAGTTTCATAAATTTTTTGCTGTCCTAATGAAGTTATGTGTATTGCTCTTGATTGTTCGAACTTAGTAATCCAATTTTGTTCTAACATTCGTACCAGAATTGCATTTCCCAGTGCACCTGCAATATGGTGTTGTCTCTCGGTCCAATCTAAACAACATCTGGAGAATGCACGTCTTTTATTGTGTAATCGTTCTAAGTTCACACCGAAATCTGAAAAAAATGCTTCACCGACTTTTGTTACTGCAAATTCAGTATCCTTTTTTATTAATATTTGTTTATTTAATAAAGCATTTGTAATCTCAACTCCTAATTTTCCTGCTAAATGATCATAGCATGTTCTTGCATATTGAATTTCTTTATTTTCTTTTGCTTGTTTAAAAGATCGAATTGGTTCGCAGGGGGCAATGTATAATAGCTTTTCTAGTGATTCTGCTAGCTCATGATTTGCCAATTTGTAATAACGATGTCTGCCATGCTTTTCTACTTCAACAATTTGTGCCTCATATAATTTATTGAGATGAAAACTGGCTGTTTGTGGTTTGATTTTTGCAACATATGCTAATTCAGTAGCGGGATGGGCTCGTCCATCCATAAGGTGAACCAAGATGGTTGCTCGTGATGTATCACTAATTAAGGAAGCGATTTTCGCTATATTTTCATTCATCCTCTTCACTCCTTTTTTACATCCATATTTCGATGATAATGGAAGTCTTTATGTTTTACAATACAGATAAAGAATCAAAATTAGGAGTGATAATATGAATTCGGAAATAAGTAAACTATTATGCAAAGAGATACAGCCAAAGATTTTATATTATGGAATGCCAATTTATTTATTATCAACATTAAATGAAGATGGGACAACAAATATCAGTCCAATGTCTTCTTCATGGGCATTAGGAAAATATATGATTTTAGGCATTGGTTTGGGAGGGAAATCGGTTGGAAATCTTGAAAGGAGTAGAGAATGTGTTATTAATTTCCCTTCTGCATTGCAGTGGAAACAAGTAGAAAAAATCGCACCCTATACTGGAGTAGAACATGTCCCAGTTTATAAACAAGAAATGGGGTATACATATCAAAAAGATAAATTTACAATGGCTGGTTTTACACCATTGGATTCACAGTCAGTAAAGCCACAACGTATTAAAGAATGCCCACTACAAATCGAAGCAAACGTAAAACAAATTAGGATTCCAGAATATGATCCTTTCTTTGCAATTGTTGAAACCGAGGTTGTTCATGTACATGCGCATGAAGAGATAATAAAAGGGGAAAACCATATTGATCCGCAAAAATGGAGTCCGTTATTTTATAATTTTAGACATTATTTTTCAATAGGAGAAGAGTTAGGGAAGAATTATCGAGCTTGAAATCTTAAAAGGAGTCAGGGGAAATGATCAAACTTGAGTATTTTGAAAGAAACAATTTTAAGCAACTTATAGATTGGATTGATTCGGAAGAGTTTTTATTACAATGGGGCGGTCCGGCATTTTCATACCCATTACAGAACAAACAATTAGAGAAGTATATAGCGAATGCAAATTATGAAAATGCAAATGTATTTGTTTATAAAGTGATAGATCAAGAAACGAAAAAGGTTATTGGGCATATTTCACTTGGGAAAATTGACCGAATAAATAAATCTGCAAGAATTGGGAAAGTTTTGGTTGGTGATACAAGTATGAGGGGAAAATCTATTGGGAAAAAGATGATGGAAGCAGTGCTCAATGTTGCATTTGTACAATTAAAATTACATAGAGTCTCTCTCGGAGTGTTCGATTTTAATTCAGCTGCTATTACATGCTATGAAAAAGTGGGATTTGTAAAAGAAGGGTTATTAAGAGATGCGAGGAAAATAGGAGATGAATATTGGAATTTGTGGGAAATGAGTATTTTGGAATATGAATGGTTTAATAGAATGTAACTAAAATTTATCTTAAAATGATATGATGTAACTGATGAAGAAGATATTAAACTAATTGGAAAAATTATAAAAATCTAATTTGGTTTCTTTTAAGTGCTCAGGTATAAAATTATAGCTATTTATCTTTCAAACGAATACTCTATTGATATGTTCTTGGATAGCGCTCAATAGTACTATAAAATAAAAGAATTTTCTGTATAAGTAATATAATGGTATTAACTGGATACATATTAAAAAGGAGCGATATTTAGTGGAAACTTTATTTCGATACAATTGGCAAGTAAGAGATCAATGGTTTGAATGGTGTAAACAGCTTTCCGAAGAAGATTTACTCTGTAAACGTGTTGGAGGAGTAGGGAGTATTTTAGAAACTTTATTTCATATTGTAGATGTAGAGTATAGCTGGATACGTGCGCTTCAAGGGAAAGCAGATTTCGAACTGAAGTTTGAAGATTATAGAACGCTAGAAAAAGTGAAGCAGCTTTCTGATTCCTTTCGAACTAAAATAGAAGACTTTACACAAACAGGGTCAAGTAATTTAGAGAATAAAATATTAACAGCCTCATGGACTGATGAGACGTTCAAATATGGCGAGGTTCTACGTCATTTGATTGCTCATGAGATCCATCATATTGGTCAATTATCTATTTGGGCAAGACAATTGAATCTTCAGCCTGTGTCAGCAAATTTAATTAGAAGAGGTTTAATGAAAGAAGCTGGGAATTCTATTTTGTAAAAATCTATAAAGTGGTGGTTGTTTTGAAAAGTATTATACCTAATAAAATTCATATCATTGGTTCTGTTGGAAGTGGAAAAACAACCTTAGCAAGAGCATTATCTTATCAATTAAATATTCCTTATTATGAGCTAGATAATGTTGTTTGGAGAAGGACTAAAAATGGAGATATAAGAAATACACCTAAGGAAAGAGATGAACAACTTTACAATATTGTAAATTCAAATGCTTGGATTGTTGAAGGTGCCCATCATAAATGGGTATCGCAAAGCTTTCAAAAAGCAGATTTAATCATATTCTTAGATGTAAGTGTAGTGAAGAGGATAGTCAGAATAATAAAAAGATTTATTTTGCAGTTACTTAACCTGGAAAAGGCTAACTATAAGCCCACATTTAAAATGTTAATGAAAATGTTTAAGTGGACGAATGATTTTGAAAAAGATAGTAAATCAGAAATTTTGAGGATGTTAAAACAGCATGAGGAGAAATTGATTATTCTGAAAGATAATACAGAGATGAAAGTATCGAGAGTAGGATTGTCACGCTTAAATTGAGACATTTTAATCGGAAAAGTTGTGATTTAAATGAAGATATAAAGCGAAAACACCAAGATATTAGATGTGAGTCCTATACCTTGGTGTTTTTTTGAAAAAGTACATACATTAAGAAAAAACTTTTTGTTTTATAGACTTCAATCATTTCAAAAATAGTAAGGCTTTGTTCATAGTACAACTTGAATAAGCAACGGCGTAATAAGTCGGTTGTAAATATAGTAAGAAAATGAATTGATAAATAAGGTTTACATAGGAGAGATATGATATGGATAGAAATGGTTGTTTTGTCGGAACAGATGGTGAACAAGATGTTAAGTTTTCCATTATCATACCTGCACACAATGAAGAAAAATATATTGGTAGATGTCTTGATTCCATTGTGGTTGCATCCAAATTTTATAAAAATCAAGTCGAGGTAATTGTTGTATTAAATCGTTGTAGTGATTGCACAGAAGAAATTGCACAATCTTATCATTGTATAACTTTACAAGATGAGAATAAGAACCTATCTAAAATTAGAAATGCTGGGGCGAAAATAGCTCGAGGAGAAATCATTGTTACAATTGATGCTGATAGCTGGATGAGTGAGAATATGTTAAGAGAAATAGATAAGCATTTAAAAACTGGAAAATATATAGGAGGGGGAGTAAAAGGGAAATTTGAACGTATTTCATTAGGAATTATTGTTTCAGGATTATTGTTAATTATTCCTCTCATTTTCAAATATGGATTCGTTTCTGTCGGAATGTTTTGGTGTTATAGAAAGGATTTTGAAGCAATTGGTGGTTTTAATGAGGATTTATTAATGGCTGAAGATGCGGAATTTGCAATGCGTTTAAAAAAATACGGTAAGATCCATGGAAAAGGCTTTACTACCATTAAAAAAGCTTATATGACAACATCTTGTAGAAAATTTGATGAGCATGGTGATTGGACTTTAGTAAAGAGACCTCAAATTATTTTGGCATATTTAAAGGGAACAAATAAAAAGTATGCAGATGAATTATACTATGAAAAGAAAAAAGGGAAATAAGGAAAACCGACTTTTTTAGAAAATACAAGCCGGTTTTTTTATGTGAAAGAGGCTTTTTAGTTAAAAATCCTCTGAATCTTTTTTTCGTATATGTACGAATAGTGAAATGGAAATAATAACAAAAATTATTATTGTTTGTAAAAATAGATTTTTAAACTGAAGCAGAGATATCCACGATATCAAATAATCCTTAACAGATTGAAGAGATGGAAGGTGAGTAGGCTCGGAACCATAAGTAAATAGTTTTTTTGCTTCAATAAAAGCACTATTTTCTCCATTTGCCTCCATTACAATCGAAATAAACCTCTTGTTTCCTTGTTTTGCTGTACTAGCAAAACTATATCCAGCAGGATTTGAAAAGCTAGTTTGTAAACCATCGACTCCTTTGAATTTTATTTTACTATCAAGTGAATACAACATTTTATTTGTATTGAAAACATGTATATCTTTGAAGGTGAATTGATAAGAAGTTAATTGGGTGATTTCTAATATCATAGGATAATCCGTTATTAAATGCTGGGCTAGTTTCGAGGCATCTAAGGCTGTTATTTTAGATTCTTCTTGTTTATTTATTACACCGGTTGCATTTGCAAAATACGTTTTATTAGATAATCCTAATTGTGTCGCTTTTTCATTCATTAAATTCGTAAAGTCTTGTTCGTTTTTTGAAATATGTTCTGCTAAAAATACGGCCGCACTATTATCAGATGCAAGAACCATTGCATGAAACAAATCTCGAATCGTTATTTGATCTTCAAAAGTTATATCGATATTATTTCCTTCCATTTGAATGGAAGAATTACTTATTTTTACACGATCATCCCACTTGATTTTTCCTTTTTGTATTTGTTCTAACACAATATACTCTGTCATCATTTTTGATAAACTTGCTGAGGAGAAAGGGGTATCTTCATTTTTTTTATATACAATCTCTTCTGATGTTGCATCTATTAAAATAGCTGATTTCGCTTTAATTAAAGGTCCGTTTACATAGAAATAAAAATAAAAAACAAGAATTGCAGTAATAAGAAAAGACAATATAAGAAGCATCAAATTCTTAAAATGTTGCATAAGCTATCCTCCTTGTATATCGATATTACTAGTGTAAAAATTAATCTTTAACTAGGAGGAAAGAAAAGGTAAAGAATTTCTAAAGAATTATAAGGAATATATAAATTTTGGATAATTATGGTCATCATGAGGAAATAAACATGTATTTTCACTCACATTTAAACATAAAGAAGATTTAGTAGTAGAGGACAGGAATGAATTAGTAATGGATAAATTAAGAATTCTTAAAGAGTAAATTTTTTCAATTTATTTAACGTAGAAGTAAATTATGAAGTGGAAGTAACAGTTAGAGGTGGAGAATTCTCTTAAGTACAGTGGGAGAAAGTAAAGAATCATTTGGAATTATTGGAAAAAAATCAACTTTCGCAGGTACAAACTGTTATTTAATACAATCTACTTAAATAAACAAACTGATTCCAAATCAGTTTGTTTATTTCTCACTATTCTTTAGTCCCTAAAACATCTGTATTTGGAGGCTCATAACCCATCTGGCGTGCCATAGTTACAATCCCTGTGAAATGCGTACATTCTAGGTTTTTATTTTTTATATTGATAGTGATAAGTTGATAGATCGGAAATAAAACCCCATGGAATTTTTCCATGGGGTTTATCAATCAACACAACAAAATCACTATTATATTTAGAATATAGTACTTTTCTTGTTCTAATAGGTGATTTTTTAGTGGATTTTTAGTTGTTGAGATAAATGCTTTTTATTGCTTATATGAAAGAAGCTTCACAGTAAATGTTGTTTGTTCAGTATCGCTATATACCTCAATCGTTCCATCGTGAATCTCCACAATACTTTTTGCAATCGCTAATCCAAGGCCTGATCCTCCCGTGTATGCAGAACGGGATTTTTCAACACGATAGAAGCGTTCAAAAATATGTGCTAAATCTGTACTTGGGATAGGCTGTCCGTAATTTGTAATATCGATTACAATCATGTTTCCGTCTTGATAAGCTGTTATATCAATAAATTTCCCATCATTACCATACGTTATAGCATTCATAATTAAGTTCTCAAATACACGTACTAATTTATCTCCATCAGCAAGGACCATAAGTTTTTCTGGTGGAAATGAAAGTCTACACTCAATATTGGCTTCCTGGAATTGCATACGAAATTGAACAGATAGTTGACCAAGTAGTTCAATTATATCAATAAGTACAGTATTTAGTTGTAACTCGTTATTTTGAACACGCGTATACTCAAATAAGTCATTCATTAGCATGTTTAATCGATTTACTTTGTCATAAATAACTTGAATATAATGACGTAATTCTACTTCATCTCTGTAATTATCATGATGTATGAGATTAACATAGCCAACTATGGATGTTAGCGGTGTCCGTAAGTCATGTGATACATTTGTGATGAGTTCACTTTTGGCTTGTTCAGTTTGACGTTCTTCTTCAATTGAAACTTTTAACTGCTCTACAATGTGATTGACACCAGTTGCTAAGTCTTCTAAATAATTATGTTGTAAAATAGATACTTTATGATTAAAATTACCATCCGCAATATAACGAATTTCGTCAATCATTTGCTTTATGCATACTTCATAATATAGTTTTTTTTCGTGACGATAGAAAATATAAACATAGAATGAAAAAATTGAGAATAAAAACAGATAGGATCCCATCATTGTCCAAAGAGACTCCTTTAATCCCATATACTTTTCGTAGCCGACGATTCTGACAAATTCTCCACTTAATGCCGTTAATATAAGGGAACTGTCAATTACACTCGTAACAAGACGGGATATGACAACCTCGGTAATTGGTGTAAGCAAAATAGATATTAAAAGCCAAAAAACAATTTTCCATTTCGGAATGACTTTTAATATGTCAAATGTCTCATTTCTCAATTTTATAACCTACTCCCCAAACAGTATGGATGAGTTTTTCACCATTCGTTCCTGTTTCAAGTTTTTCTCTTAGGTTACTAATATGAACCATTACAGTTTTATTGGAACCATAACCATCCTCATTCCAAACTCGTTCAAATATTTCCTCTGAACTAAATACTCTACCAGTATTGCTGGCAAGTAAATATAAGATATCAAATTCAATAGATGTAAGTTTAATATACTCTCCATTCACTTTCACAGTATGATTATGTTTATGTATTTCAACAGAGCGGATGCGAATAATACCATCATCATTAAGTGATGTAACTTGTTGGAATGAAGATCTACGTAATAGCGCTTTAACTCTAGCTATTAATTCTAATGGATTAAAGGGCTTAATCATATAATCATCTGCACCTGTCATAAGACCTAGGATTTTATCCATATCTTCGGCTTTTGCACTTAGCATAAGAATAGGTACCGTATTTTCTTCTCTAACTTGCTGGCAAACTTCTAGTCCATTTCGTTTTGGCATCATAATATCTAATATCATAAGGTCAATCTGATGAAGTGAGAGCATGTGTAACGCTTCATCACCATCATATGCTTTATAAATGCTGTAGCCTTCATTTCGTAAATAAACGGCTAGTAATTCTACAATTTCTTTATCATCATCAATAATTAAAATGTTTCTTTCCATCATATACTTAATTCCTTTCTTTGCATTCCCTCATCATTAATATAATAACAAACATTTAGGCATTTGGGAGTTAAGATCATACATAAAATTTCATGTAACGTATTAAAAAGGATTTAAAAAATACATCACTAATAAAAACAACAGGATAATTTGTTTCCTTATGATATGTTGAAACAAAGTTTTATTGAGGAGAAAGTAGCGTGTTACATAAAAAACTATATACATTTGAATCCAGTGGAGCTTGGAAAAGGGATATAAAAAAGTTTTTATTAGATTGGGATTTGAAATATAAAATAAGTGGAATTTGAATTATTTAAAAGGAATAGTAGATTAGAAAGGATCTAGAAGAGGATGTGAAGTACTTACGAAGAATAAAGAATTAATAAGGTATTTACATAAAAAATGGATTCCATGTTATGAGCGAAAAAACATTGGTGAATTATACAAATGAAAATAGGGGGAAGTGAAAAGTGTAATGAAACGTATTGCAATTGTATCCGCATGGGAACCAGAGCTTACATACTTGTATCAGTATTATCCAAGCCATCGTGTAGAAAAACGAGCTGCTTGGGAATTTCATTTTCATTCTATAAATGAATTAGAAATAATCTCTGTAATTACTGGTGTTGGAAAAGTGAACTGTGCTAGTTGCGTACAGTTACTAATAAGTGAATTTAAGCCTGAACAGTTATTTATGACAGGCATTTGCGGAAGTTTATCTGAGAAAGTAAAAAATGGTCATATTGTTGTTGCACTTAACACACTACAGCATGATGTAACCGCTGCGGGAACAGGAACGGATAGTTTCGATTTATATACTGGTAGAGCAGCTCCTATTGAAACAACGAAATACCTTGTAAGACAAATAAAAAAAGTGCGTGCTTATGATCCAGTACATTTTGGAACTTTCATATCCGGAGATCAGCGTATTCGCAGTACGGAAATGAGATATTTACTACATACTGTATATGGTGCAATAGCTGTTGATCAAGAAATAGCTGCTTTTGCATACGTATGTCATGTGAATAAAAAGCCTTTTCTTTGTTTGAAAGCAGCTTCAGATCAGGCAAATGATAAAACTGTAGAGGAACAAAAGGTGTTTAAAATGTTAGCCTGTGAGAGAGCATGTGAATATTTAATTGCGTTTTTACGCGTTTACGAATTAACTACATCTCATCAATAATACGATGTATAAATCTATATTCTTTAAAAGGAGCCTAACTTTAGTCATGAAAATAATAAATAAAGTAGCAATTATCGGTGCAAACGGAGAGGCTGGTAAATACCTTATAACTCAAGTACTACAAGAAGGATACTTTGTACGTATTCTCACACGAAATCCACAAATATTTAAAATATCGCATAAACATTTGGAAGTTGTAAAAGGAGATGCTCGCGATATTTCTGCAATACGTCGATTACTACAAGGCTGCAAGGCTGTTATTAATGCAGTGGGGAAACCTAAAAAAGAATCATATATATTTAGTACGGTGACAAATCATATTTTAAAAGTAATGGAAGAATACAGAATCAAGCGATATATTCTTGTTTCTGGAGGATCATTGGATGTACAAGGAGATCAAAAAAGTATATTAAATAAACTAGGAACAATGTTATTTCGTGTGTTTCTTTCGAATATGATGAAAGATAAGTATAAGGAATTACAAGTGATACAAAATAGCAATGTGGATTGGACTATTGTGCGGTTACCTTTTGTTGTAGACGGACAAGGAAGTGGTAAAATCAAAGAGAGTATCAGAGATTTACCAGGGATTAAGATTCAAAATGGAGATATTGCGCCGTTTGTTATAAAGCAAATTAATGATGAAATGTATAGAAAAAAATGTCCATTTATTTCAAATTAGTGGGAAAGGTAGATGAAAATTTTACTATGTTTCATTATAAAAAATGTAGCGAAGCAGATATAGATTTAGTATACGAGGCTTTTCGAGATGGTTTTTCTGATTACATTATAAAGATGGAAGTTTCAAAAGAAGACTTTATAAAAAGATTTTTCGGTCCAGAAGGTAATAAACTTGAGCATTCTTATATAGCGTTAGATGAAAATAAACCAATTGGAGTTATACTTGGTGGAATTAAAGAATATGAAAGTATAAAAACAATGCGATGTGGCACATTAGCGGTTCATCCGGACTATCGAGGGGTTGGCGTTAGTCATAAATTATTTGAATTTCATAAAGAAGAAGCGATAAAAAATGGATGTCAGCAACTTTTTCTTGAAGTCATTGTCGGTAATGATAGAGCGATTCAATTTTATACGAAGTTAGGGTATGAAAAAGTATATGATCTGTCTTACTATAACTTGAGGGACACTTCTATTTTGACAAGTAAGAGTGTACAAAATATAGAAATAAAGCAAATTAAATTTGGCGAATTTCAAAACGATATACAAAAATGGTTAAACTTCCATATAAATTGGCAAAATGATATCGATTATATAGAGAAAACTGAAAATAATACGTATTATGGAGCTTATATTAATGATGATTTAAAAGGATGTATATGTGTTAGTGACAATGGTAAGATAAATTTATTATTTGTTGATAAAAAATATAGAAGAATTAGAGTGGCTACAAGTCTATTACAAACTGTAAGCAAAGAATTACAGCTTTCCAGTCTTTCTATTGGATTCCCTAATAATGGTTTACTTGAAGGGTTTGTAAAAAAATGTGGATTCGAGAAAAGTTCGTTGGCTCAGTATGAAATGTATTATACATTGTAACGTTTAGAGGAAAATAGAAAAATCTTTTAGCTGCATACTTTAAAAGAAATTGAAGGGTTTATATTTTTATAGACATCATAAGTTTTTATTTGCTTTTTCATGTGTTTTGTGTGAAATTTTTAAAAAACGAGCGTATGTTTGTTTTTCGAGTTTAAATGGAGGTATGACTATGTTAGCTCTAATAGAGAAAATAGATAATGAATATGTAGCTCAATTTAACCGTTCATTAAATCATGCAGTAGAACAAGTTTGGGCTGTATTAACAGAGAATGATAAACTAGCAAGATGGATGCCCAACCTTTATGTAGAGAATCTACGAAAAGGAGGTATTATAAAATTTGATATGATGGATGGCTCAGGGAATTTTATTGATATCAATATTTTAGACTGTCAAGTAAATTCTGTATTAGAATTTACTTGGGGAGAAGATCGTGTTCGATTTGAAGTACATAAAAATCCAGATGGTTGTCTATTAATATTAAAGGAATTTATTCATGAAATAAATGAACACACACCAAAAGATTTATCTGGATGGCATATATGTTTAGAAATTTTTTCTTCTGTATTAGATGGTCATGACATGGATTTTCCAAAAGATGAATGGGAAAAATGGTATAAAAGATATAAGTTAGTAATTAATAAAATCGAAAATAATGATTTAAATTAATCGTATTATTATGTGATAATTACAGATTAAAAAAGCTTTTATCGTGAAATAAAAACTGTTGATTATATTGATGGAATGAAATAAATACAGAAAAGAGTACATAATTGTTAACAATAATAAAAAACAGCGCATAAGTTTGATTTGCAATGTTCTCGACAAAAAATGATTAAATTACATTTCTCTTAGATTGATTAACTGATGCCTAATACAAAAAGCAACAAAACAGGAGAAAACTTGCTTTGTTGCTTTTTAAATACACTTAAATTTCATAAAGAGGAACACAGTGTAGATTGCAATATAAATGTAAAATTAGCACAAATTATCAAAAAAAACTTTTGTTTGAATTATAAAATGTGAATATACAGAGGGTTGAGGAATGTATCACTTTGAAAGAATACAAAACCTAAATATATTGAAAAGAACTTATAAGACCAATTAAGGAATAACCTAAGGAGAGAATAAAATGAATATTGAAATGGTTTTTGGAGATTTCCCAGTATTGGAATCTGTTAATCTAGTATTAAGAAAAATCGAAGAGGTACACTTACAGGAATTATATTCGATCTACGACAATGACAAGGTATTTGAATATGGCGGTATCATTCCTAAACATAACTTACAAACGGTAAGAAAGATGATTGGTCATTTTGATAGGGATTATCATAAAAAAAGCAGAATTAAATGGGGTATCCTTCAGAAGAATCAAAGTGATAAATTGGTTGGAATTATTGAATCTATGGATTTTAATCAAAAAGTGAACATGGTATCTATTGGATACTTTTTGGTAGAGGATTATTGGGGTAAGGGCATTGCAACTGAATCTGTTCGTATGGTAGTAAAATTTTTATTTGAAGAAGTTAATGTAAACAGAATTCAAGCAGAGGTCATGCCTGTAAACGAGGTTTCAAAGAAAGTCCTCTTAAAGAACGGTTTTATAAAAGAAGGGGTGTTAAGACAAGCTTCTTTATGGTCTGGTAAAGGAGTGATTGATTTAGAAATATATGGAATCCTTAAAGAGGACTACATACAAAATTTCAATTAAAATGATAAACCTATTTATTTTCATCTCGCTTTAATGGGATAAAATTTAAAGAAAGAAAAAAGTTAGGTAGTGGATAAAGCCGCGCTGATTAAAGTTTCACTTTATCAAGGATAGTATTAATGTAGGTGTTATTAAATTTGATTATATCAAGATTTTATTATGTAATTATAATACCTTAAAAATAGAATTATAGATACAATTAACCCCCTAGGTAATGGAGAATTGATTCTCACGTTATGTCATTGTTTAAATTAAATTTGTTCTTCGAAATAATAGTAATATATAGGAGGGACTAATGTTTAAAATAAGAGGGTTTTCAAAGCTCTAATGAACAGAGTGGAGAAATGAAATTTTGGAGTCGTCCTGATTTTTTTATTATTTAGTTCTTATTATTATGAAAAACTTTTTTGTGAGGCAATATGTTTTTCTGAAACCATTTTATACGCAACTTGTTATATCCAAGTTCCAATGTTTTTATATTTATTTTATATTCGAACTACACTCATTGTGGTAATATATTTTAATAGAGTATATTTTTACCAAATTACTCTTAACATTATCATAGGGGGATACATATGAAAAAAAGAATAGTTTCAGTTATTTTATCGTCTGCTATTTTATTTCCTACTATTTCACATGCACAGGAAAATTCTAAGCAAGAAAAACAGAATCAAAGATTTCAAAAAACACCTGCTGTACAACAGCAAAAATCAATTCATATAAAAACAGAACTTTCACCAGAAATAAGGAATAGTGATATTAAAGGAAATAAACATGGTATTCAATACTCTAACCAAGAACGTAATATGGTCAAAGCTCCAAGAAATGGATGGTTCTCTTATAATGGATACTGGTATTATTTTAAAAATGGATCGTTATATCATGGTTGGCTACAAGACGGAGGGAAATGGTATTTTTTATTGAATGGTTCCGGGGCAATGGCAACAGGATGGTATAAGGTGGATGGCAAAAACTATTATTTTAATTCCAGTGGTCAAATGCAGACAGGTTGGGTACATGACGGTGTAAGTTGGGCATATTTTAAAGCGGACGGCTCACAGCAAGCTGGTTGGTTTCAAAATGGTGGGTATTGGTATTATTTACCTAAAGATAAATATATGAGTACTGGCTGGAATCATATTGATGGAAAGCTTTATTATTTTAATTCCAACGGTCAAATGCAAACAGGTTGGGTACATGATGGTGTAGGTTGGGCTTATATGAAACAAGATGGATCACAACATGTTGGATGGTTAAAATATGATGGCAAGTGGTATCATTTTTATGCAGGATATCATATGACTAGTGGTTGGATTTTATTAGATGGTTATTATTATTATTTTGATGCAAATGGTATTTTACAATATTCTCAGAAAGCTTGATGTAATTACATAGAAGGAATTTTCTACCCTTTCTTAATGAGTAGGAGTTTATGAGGATTTGTTTATTGAGATTCGATCCCCAGAAAAAGATTTTAATAAGCGGTGTTATCTGATTAAAAGTGAAGGGTTAAAACGAAAAAGCACATTATTGTGCTTTTTTCGTTTTAACAATCATTTAATAGTTCAGTTAGAAGTAAAAGCTTATCCAAAAATATCAAGGCCAATCACTTCATTATTAGCCTCATCGACGACCAAGACAATTTGTTCAGCAAATGTCTGAAAGGATCGAATAGTTATTGATTCCTTTAAATTATCATATAAATACCAACCAGTTGGTGTTTTGCTTGTAAGTCATCATCTCGAAAAATATAATATTATTATGTAAACTAATAATGATAAACTAAGACTCTATTTTGAAAAATATAATTTCAAAATAGAATCTTTTAGTAAAGGTTAAATTAAGTAACACGTAGGCTTGATTACTCATATTTTTTCTAATAACGCTAATTCCTCTTCAACAAAACACATCAAATCCTTAATTGTTTCACCAGAAAAGTCAAATCGAATTCCTGCTGCTTCATATACTGTTTTTACAGACTTAGAACTACCTAAAGATAATGCTTTTTTATAGTTTTGCAATGCTTGCTGAGGGTTTTCTTTATATTGTTTATACATTTGTAAAGCACCAATTTGTGCAATTGCGTATTCAATATAATAGAAGGGTACTTCAAAAATATGCAGAACAGATAACCATTGTGCGACGATCCAATTTTTATAGCCATCTGTATTTACGATGCTTGAATTATATAGAGAAGAAAGTTCTAAAAACTTAGCATTTCTTTCTTCGACAGTATGAGTTGGATTCTCATACAACCAGTGTTGAAATTGATCAATAATCAGTGTAATTGGTAAATACTCTATAATTTGTGTTAATTGTTCTCGCTTAGCTTGTTTAAAATCTTCTTGATTATTATAAAAAACATCCCAGTTGTTCATTGTAAATAGTTCCATTGTCATACTTGCTAATTCAGCAGTCTCCATTGGTAAATGTTGATATTGATGTATCGAAATATCTTTCATTAAATCATGATGAATACAGTGACCCATCTCATGTAAGAAAACAACAACATCATCTTGTGTTTTTGTTAAATTCATAAAAATAAATGATAACTTAGATGCGGGCAAATATTCACAGAATCCACCAGGTGCTTTCCCTTTTCTGCTTTCCAAATCTAGATGGTTATGCATTTTTTCTAGAAGAGCTGAAAAACTTGAATCAATCTCTGCGAAAAGTGTTTTGCTTTTTTCTATTAATTCATTTTCATTTTTTACAGGGTGTAAAGGTTTATGATCTGCAGGTACAGCATGTATATCCCACGGACGTAACGTATCTACCCCAAGCTTTTCCTGTAATTCTTTATGCATTTTTTCTTGAAGCGGCACAACGTATTTACGAATAGATTCAGCGAATTTATTGCATTGTTCGGCCGTATAATCAAAACGCTCGTATTTTTTAAACATGTAGTCACGATAATTCATTAAACCAACGTTCCTAGCTTTTTTTGTTCGAAGCACAATTAACTGATTTAAGATTTCTTGAATTTCATTCTCTACGGATAAAAACTTTTCAGAGATAGCAGTCATCGCTTTTTGACGAATGTTTCGATCAGAATCTTGTAGATATATTCTTAATTCAGAAAGGTTTACCTCTTCACCGCCCCACATAGAAGAGAGATTACCAGTGATTTCAAAGTATTTTGTTATTAACTCATCTTCAGTAACCTCTAAACTAATATTTTCTTCGTTAAAGAGGCTTCGAATGTTTTGGATTTTTGTATCTAAGAATCCAAACTGAGAGGGATCTAACTGGAAGCGATAGGGTGATTCATAATATTTTTGATCTAGTAGACTTTTATAACGTTTTAATGTAGGCTGTACATTTTTTTGATCAAAGTCAAAAGCTTCTTTTACCTTTATATCATTTGTATTTCGTTGAAAAGCAATATAATGTTGCATGAGTTGCTCATTGATAGAATTTAAAGTCTGTGATTGTTGTATTAACCAATTCTCAAGTTCTTGATTAGAAGATATTGATACGTTTAATAATGTATCCAATTCTTTTGTTAGTTCAGCTATATTACTAATATTAATAGGCATTACCTGCTGCATGAAAAATCCCTCACTTTTTATTTACTAATAGAGGTATTCTTTTCTTTTATATGAATTCCTTTTTTACCTAGGAAGTTTGTACCTACTATACCAAGAACAATCATTATGGCCCCAACGATATGATAGTATGCAATTTGTTCGTGTAAGAATAATACTCCTGCACTAATTGTAATAAGTGTAGATAGATTACTAAAGACACTCATTTTAGCTGCTTCCATATAAGACAATGAATAATTTAATAAAAATGCTGTTAGCAAAGAAGACAATAATCCTAAATATAAAATAGATATAAGAAATGTTCCGTTTGTAAATGGTTTAAAGTATATATTTACAGTACCTTCATTCATATGTCCAATGATAGCGATTAAATTGAAACTAAGAAACCCAATCATTGTCATCATATATGTTAAGTCTATTAACTTAAATTTCTTTGTCATTTTTCGTGCTAAAATATTGTAGCAAGCAGATGATAACGCTGATAGCAGAATAAAAGCAACTCCTATAAAATTAGTCTCATGAGTTCCTGTGCCATTCATAACAAATATATAAATAACACCAATTACAGAAATGAGTACAGATATTTTTTGCCATGCATTTGTAAATTCTTTTAAAAAGTAAGAAGCGAAAATCATTGTGAATATCGGAATGACAGCTTGGATAATCCCAGCTTCAGACGAGCTTGTATATACTAAGCCGAAAGCCTGGAACGCAAAGAATAATGCTGGGTAAAAGATTGCTAGTGGTAAAAGTGAAAGTATGTTTTTAAATGAAATATTTAATTTTACAAAACCAAAAATGATAGGAATAGTTGCTATTAAAAAAGCAACTGTAAAACGGTGTGCAAGTGTATCAAGAGGAGTTGTAACCGTTAATGCTAATTTCACAAACATAAATGAAAATCCGATAATAAAGGCATATACTAATGCGGCTGTATATGCTTTAGTTGTGTTTTTCATAATTTCACCTCATATAATTGATTTACTACTGGCCAGTATATGTACATGGTAATCTTTCTGAATCGGTGCTATAATGTGAACAAATACAAACTGTACCGGTACAAAATAGACGTTGAGGTGTAATCATGTATAAATATTTAAATGTATTAAATGATTTAGAAAGCATGATTCAAAAAGGAGAGATAAAAGAAGGTAGGAAATTACCGTCTATACGTTCACTCGTATCACAATTTGAGTGCAACAAAGCAACCATTATACGTGCGCTTCATGAATTAGAGAAGCGCCATATTATTTATTCCGTACCTCAAAGTGGATATTATGTGGTGAAAAAAATGGGGAATTATGAAGAAGATGAAACAGAGAATTTTGATTTTGCATCTTCAGCTCCAGATCCTGATGTATTTCCTTACTTAGATTTTCAACATTGTATTAATAAGGCAATTGATACGTATAAGAATGATTTGTTTATATATGGTACACCTAAAGGGCTGCCATCTTTAATTTCAATTGTGCAAAAACAACTAGCGAACTATCAAGTTTTCGCAAAAGAAGAAAATATCTTTATCACCTCAGGAGTTCAGCAAGCTCTAGTTATATTAACTTCAATACCCTTTCCAAATCAAAATGAAACGATACTTATTGAGCAACCGAGTTATCACTTATTTATTGAATATCTAGAAACAAATCGTACTCCTGTAATCGGAATAAAACGCACTGCTAAAGGTATTGATTTATTTGAGTTAGAAAAGATATTTCGAACGGGAAAGATAAAATTCTTTTATACCATCCCAAGATTTCATCATCCACTCGGCACTTCATATTCTAAGAAGGAAAAAGAAAAGATTATTTCTCTCGCAAAGAAATACAATGTATTTATAGTAGAAGATGATTATTTAGCAGATTTAGAACAAAACCCAAAGGTAGATCCACTATATAGTTACGATAATTCTTCACATGTAATCTATCTAAAAAGTTATTCGAAGATTATTTTCCCTGGATTACGTGTAGGTGTGGCAGTTATTCCTGCTTCTATTGCAGAAGCGTTTCATAAATATAAAAAGCTATTAGATATTGATAGTTCAATGATTTCCCAAGCTGCTTTAGAAATTTACATAAAAAGCGGGATGTTTGAACGACACAAACAAAAAATCCAATTGTCATATTACGCTAGATCTAAGGCGTTATCTGGAGCATTAGAAGAAGCTTATAAAGAAAATCAACATCTGTTTTGTAAAACAGAAAGCAAAATAGGAATACATACGTGCTTATCATTACATAAAAGTATTGTCACGGAAACGCTTATTAAAAACTTAGGGCAAAATCAAATATTTATAGAGACTGTTGATAAAAATTATTTGTCTTCTTTCCGTAAAGAAAAACTTTTAAAACTGAATGTATCAAATATGAAAGAAGATAAAATTAGGATAGGAATTCATAGAGTAATCGAAGAAATGAAACAAGTAAATCGTGTAGATTTCCATTTTAAGAAAGACTAACACTTCATATAGGAGGTTTATTATGAAGAAAAACATAATAGCCTTGTTGATATGTATTGTCGTAGGAACCGGAGTGATAGTAATGGTTATGTATAATAAAGGAAGTGAAAATTGTAAAGGGGTTGCTATTCATATAAAGTCAGTTATTGTAGATGGCAACAACCTTTCTATATCGAATGTTAAAGTTTATGCAGACTCAATCGTAAATAAAGAACTTGCTATTTCAAATTCACAAGGTGAGTTCGAATTTTACACTGGTGTTTGTGGTAAGATTACGCTACAATTTGTTACTCCGGATGAGGAAATATATACAAAAAAGTATGATAGAGGGCATGTACCTAAATTAATTAGACTGGAAAATAAACATTAAGGAGAATTGTATATGAAACCATTACAAGGAAAAGTCGCAGTTGTAGCTGGTGCGACGCGTGGTGCTGGAAGAGGTATTGCAATGATGCTTGGTGAAGCAGGAGCAACTGTGTATGTAACAGGAAGAAGTACAAAGGGTAATTTATCATCAATGGGAAGAACAGAAACGATTGAAGAAACAGCAGAGCTTGTTACAAAACAAGGAGGAAAGGGGATTTCCGTACGTGTAGATCACACAGTGGAAGAGGATATTAAAGCATTATTTACAAAAATTCAAGATGAACAAAACGGCAAACTTGATATTTTAGTAAATGATGTTTGGGGCGGAGATCCGCTTACTGAATGGGGAAAACCATTTTGGGAACATGACTTACATAATGGATTACTTATGCAACAACGTGCTGTCCATTCACACATGATGACAAGTTACTATGGTACCCCCCTAATGGTGAACAATAAGAAGGGCCTTGTAATTGAAATTACAGATGGTGTCGATTATCAGTACCGTGGTAACCTATATTATAGCTTAGCAAAAATCTCAACCATCCATTTGGCAGAAGCAATGGCGAAAGATTTAGAGGAACATCATATTACTGCTGTTGCGGTAAGCCCTGGATTTCTCCGTTCGGAAGAAATGTTAGATTTATTTGGTGTAACAGAAGAAAATTGGCAAGAAGGTGCAAAGAAAGATCCACACTTTATCGCATCTGAAACACCTTTCTTTATTGGTAGAGCAATCGCTGCTTTAGCAAGTGATTCGAACGTTCATAATAAAACAGGAAAATCCCTTAGTTCTTGGGGATTAGCGAGAGAATATGGATTTAAAGATATTGATGGAAGACAACCTGATTGGGGAAAATATTTTGAAGAGAATGTTTTAAAAGGACAATGAGTATTGTATAAAATGAAATGAAGACTAAGAACCATGTATATATCGGTTCTTAGTCTTCATTTTCGTTTTTATAAATATTTTTGCTGCACCTTCATTCCTTCTAACGGTGGACAAAAGGCTGTTAAATATTGTTACGCTTTAGAACTTTTTAAAACTCATATCCATAATATATAAAACAGTGTGTGGATGATTATATAAGAGGGAGTTGAATGAATATGAATGTTCCATATTTTAATAATGAAATTCGAGTTCCTGCTGTAACATATACTTCAGCACAAGGTACACTTCAATCTGTTCAGCAGGCATTACAAGCGCAGGTACAAACAATGCAGATGCAAGATATGCATTTTGACTATCCGTCTGTACAATATTATTATCCTACGTATATGACTCAGAATGGGATATATTTTTCAACAATTCTAATTGGTGCTGTGTACAATTTATAAAACTGATTTTATTACTCTTAATAAAATTAAGCTGTTCCAACTTGATTTTGATCTGCAACATCAGAATCAAATGTATTCGTTGCACTCACACCGTTAAAGGTATTAGTTACAAAAGCAACATTAGATGATCCTGAACCATTATAGGCTTTTGTATTCTCTTTCGGAGAAACATTATAGAAATCACCTAAGTTAAAAGAACCGTTACTATTTTGAACAACAAGATTTCCGACAACAGAGGGCATAGTCTTCACCTACTTTATTAGATTAGGGATTGTTAAAGTCACTATATGATTTATTTTTGTAAAAGTGCAGCTTAGCATAAAGCGAATTTGAGCGGAAGAGAAATGTATCGTATGAACCAAAGACATCATTGAACAAAAAAATGCATAGATTTGTGGAATTGAGATGGACTCTTTTTTATTAATATTTCGTACTATTTTGATAAATGCATTAAGAAAAAACATTGATAAGATTCCATTAACCCAAGAAAATGTATTTATCGTTGTGCATCTAAAAGCGATAAATCTATTTATAGTAAAAACGTGCAAGCTGTTTTCTATCAAATGAATAAAATACATTATTTAATGAATAGGGAAGTGAACTATACTTTGTCTAAATATTTTTTAACTAGATTAACAGGGTGGGAAGAAGTGCCTCTTGTAAAAACAGATGCTTGCGGTTTAGTACTATTTAGATTTAATAATGATTTTACAGGACTTCGATTTAAATTGGTGCTTAATGATATAGAAATATTGACTGCTGCTCACATTCATCTAGGGATGCGAGGCGAAAATGGTCAGGTTGTCGCATTTCTTTTTGGACCAGTAACGCGTGGTATTAGTGTCAATAGAGGAGTGGTAACGGGAATAATTGTAGAAAGTGACCTTACTGGTCCTTTACAAGGTATGTCCTTGTTAGAACTAGCAAGAAAGATGGAAATCGGCAATTCGTATGTAAACGCTCATACGGAAAACCGTCCAAACGGAGAAATTCGAGGGCAAATAAAAAGGTTTTAATCTTTCTTAACTGTATATAGTCTGTTCTTACAGGTTATAATTCCATATTTTTATTACTTATAAATATGATGACAAAAACCTTTAGTCATAATTATGACTAAAGGTTTTTGTTGTGGGGAAATTTATATAGAACCAATAATTTTTAGGGAGGTAAAGTTCATGGAAGATAATAAAAAATCAATTCTCGCTTTTATAGTGTTATTTCTAGGTTTAGGACTCATTGTTGGAGGGATGGTTTATAGTTTGTGGGGACCATTTTAAATTCATTGGTGAACAATTGCCACCCAGGCAATTCAGTCATAAACTGTTTTCCATTTTTTTATTAGTTAATGGACTTTATATATCATTTCAGAAATAAAGGAGAACATTTATAATGAATTATATGCTGTTTAAGGTTATAAATCGTCTTGCTGGACGAGGAACTACTATGGATGCGATAATGGTTTTTCTTTCACAGAAGACGCGTTATCTATACCTTTTCATATTAATATTTATGTGGTTTAGAAACAATTTCTACAAAAAAATTATTTTGTATGCAGGAATTTCAGCAGGAGTTACTTTATTTATAAACCGTATCATCCAACTTTTTTATTTTAAACCTCGTCCTTTTATTTTCCATCGAATTCGTTTGCTTATCCCATCAAAGAGTAATTCCTCATTTCCAAGTAAACATACTGCCTTAGCTTTTGCTGTAGCGACTTCCGTTTTACTTCGTGAACGTTTAATTGGCTCTATTATGTGGTTATTAGCAGTTTGGACAGGTTTTTCACGTATTTGGGTAGGACATCATTATCCATTTGACATAATCGGGAGTGCTGTTATAGGTAGTCTAACAAGTGTGATTATTGATAAGAATACATATACATTTCAGTCTCTTATTACTTGGATTATAAATATATATTCATCGTTCACAAAATTATTTAAATGAAAAAAGAGAAAAATCCCCTATGTCATTCTTGGGAATTGTACCAAATAAAAAGAGAACATCCGCTTCTTTTGTTTTGTGCAGTAGAGCGAGAGAAGGCGCAAATTGAAAACTTTTGGTGAGATTTGAAAAAAATCTAGTTGAAGGATGAGGAGAAATAAGGATTGACTAGGATAACTAAAAACAAGTACATACTAGATAGGGCTAGTATATACTTGTTTTTAGTTTTTAGGAACTGTGTGAACAATAGAGAATTTAATTAATGGTAATGTTATTCATAAATTAGCATTAAAGGAATGGATTGTTGATGAATATTTTTTTTGAAAGCATAATTTTAATTGTTACGGGTATCCTCGCTTTAAAATTAACCGGAAGTAAATCAATTAATCAGATGACAAGAGCTGAAATTATTATCGTTGTCTCTATTGGGCGTATTATTGTAGAACCAGTGCTAAGTAGAAAAGTAGGACCGTCTATCCTTGCTGCTTGTATATTTTCAGGTGTTTTATTTATTATTCATTATGTAGAAATGAAATCAAGAGGGATGGAACAATTTTTAAATGGTAATAGCATTGTTATTATTGAAAATGGAGAAATTTTAAAAAATAATTTGAGACGTACGAAAATGACAGAACAGCAACTGCTGATGTATTTAAGAGAACAAGGAATTCATGATATTAAAACATTACAACAAGCAACGGCAGAACCGAACGGTCGCGTTGGTTATCAACTAACAGCTGGAGCACAACCAGTTACTTGCGAAATGTTAGAAAAGATATTGCACCAATACAACCTGAAAAAATAGTTAATATGGAGATATATTAACTGTTTTTTGTTGTTTTAGGGAGTTTAGCAATACGTTATGAAATCTTTTTAATCCAATCAACATGTCTTTTTCATTTAACATAGAATAACTAATTCGTAAATAGTTATATTTTGATTCATGATTCAAAAAACAAGCCGTTCCTGGTAGAAAAGAAACGTTCGCTTCATTCGCTTTTTTAAGTAACATAAAAGCATTGATTGAATCTGGAAGTGTAATCCATAAATTAAAACCACCTAGAGGTTTTTGAAAATGAATTTCCCCTGTTAGAGAAGTTAATATTTCTAGTGTTGTATCGCGTCTTAGTTGTAATGCGGTGCGTAATTTTTCTAAATGATTTTTCATTCTTTCTGCTCGTAAAAATGGAAGAAGTGCCTTTTGTGTTAGTAACGGACTTCCTATATCCATCGAAGCTTTCACAGCATATAACCATTCAAAAATAGGTCCTTCTACAGCTAATGCTGCAATACGAAGGCCTGGCGCTAATGTTTTACTGAATCCTTTTAAATATATAACGTGACCATTTGTATCAAAGGTTTTAAGTGGAGGTGGAATTATAACTTCATCAAAATATATTTCCCCAAAAGAATCATCTTCAATTATAAAAAAATGATACAGTTCTGCTAGTTCTACAAGTTCATTTCTCCTTTGGCTACTCATTATAGTACCTGTAGGGTTTTGAAAAGTAGGATTTACATATACTAAAACGGGTCTCTGTTTTTGACAAACTTCATCGATTAAATCAGAGCGAATTCCTTGTTCATCAAGCTCAATTGGTATGATTTTAACCCCTTTGTTTATAAATACATCAATTGCTGCACCGTAGCACGGGCTCTCTATTATAACTGTATCACCTGGTTGTAACAATGTTTGAGCGATTAAATCAATTCCTTGCTGGGCGCCACTTGTAATTAATAAATTAGAAGGATCTACAGCTAGTCTTTGATAATCTTTTAAGTATCTTGCAATTTCTATTCGAAGCTCTTCATCTCCTTGAACTGGTCCATAAGTTGCTAATATCATTTGATCTTTGTCTATTATTTTTTGCATTTCATCCGAAAGAAATGGATTAGGTAAAAGACGAGGATAAAGAATGGCCTGTGAAAAATCATAATATTTCCTATGTTGATTCATTACATATTGAGATCGCATGACATTGATTGATTTCGTATGTTGCCAATCATACGGCGTAGGCTGATGCTTCCGATGTTCATGTTTATGTATATACACACCTTTTCCTTGTTTAATTTGTACATAACCTTTTGTTTCCAGCTGTTTATAGGCTTTACGAACGGTTAATATACTTATTTTCAAATCATCTGCTATAGTACGTAAAGAAGGTAAGGAATCACCATGTAATAACATTCCACTTTGAATCCGCTCAACAACTTGCATATAAATTTGTTGATAGAATGGTATATTAGACTCTTTGCGTAGTACAATTTTCATGATCTCACCTGAGTTTCTTTTTAATTTAATTAAATCTAAAAACATATGTAGGAGCAACTATAGATTTATCCAACTGTTATATACGTTGATATACTGTTATACACTGTTTCCTCTATACTCATCTTAAAAATCAAAAGGAGGAAACATAATGGTCATTTTTAATTATATTTTAATTTGTATGATTTTCGGCACAACATTTTTAACGATAAAAATTGGGATTGAAGCGGGGGCACCACCATTATTCTCGGCGGGAATCCGTTTCTTTTTAGCAGGTGTTATTCTAATCATCATATTTACCTTAAAACGGAAAGGTATTATACCATATCTACTTTCAAAACGAATTATATATGCTGGTTTTTGTTTAACCTTTATGACATTTGCAACATTATATTGGGCTGAACAGTATATTTCTTCGGGTTTAGCAGCTGTTCTTTCTGCAACAGGGCCAATGATGATTTTGTTATTACAATCGAAGAGAAATAAAACAAAACTACAACGGGAGCAATTTTTCGCTCTAATCATAGCGCTTATTGGAGTTGTTTGTATCTCCTTACCAGGGATACACCAACAACTCACTTTTATATGGAGTATAGCTTGCCTTGTCATATTAGTCGGCGAATTATTTTATGGCATAGGTTCCATCCATTCAAAAGAAATACTTTCAGATCTGCCAAAAGTATCGCCGTTTCTCATTAACGGAATCCAAATGTTTTACGGTGGACTTTTTCTTCTGATTAGTTCTATTTTTATAGAACAGCCAAATCTCGATATATTAACATCTTGGAGTGTTCAATGGCCTATTCTATATCTTATCTTTGTAGGGTCAATTGGTGGGCATGGTTTATATTATTGGCTCTTGTCAAAGACCAATCCAGTATTCCCATCAACTTGGCTGTATGTATCCCCATTAATTGCTGTTATTACAGGATACGTATTTTTAGGGGAACCAATTAATCCAGTAATGGGAATCGGAGCGTGTCTCATCTTGATTGGTGTATTTTTAGCAAATCGCTCTACACTTGGAGTGTACTTTAAACAGGGGAGATTATTGAAAAAAGAAATGTAACATGATTGTATTTTAGTTGTGAAATAGAAGAATAAAATAGTGTGTTTATGACAATGGAATTGATATGTAATTAAATGTTTTTTTATATGTATACTGTTGTTTTTCAAAGTTACATAAATAAAAACCCTCTCATATAGAAAACGAGAGGGTTTCATTATGCCTAATTTGTATGTAAAAATATTAGTTTACTTTCTTTATAAACCCTTTATAGTGACGTTTCACAAGCTGGCTTTCTAGTGTTTTCATTGTTTCTAACGCTACCCCTACAATGATGAGTAAACTTGTACCACCAATTTGAGCAGAAGGTGGTAAAGTAGCCACTTTCGTAAATACAATTGGTAAAATTGAAATAGCACCTAAGAAAATTGCACCAATAAACGTTAAGCGATACAAAATTTTTGTTACATATTGCTCTGTCGATTTCCCTGGTCGAATACCTGGAACGTAGCCATTTTGCTTTTTCAAGTTTTCGGCCATTTGTTCAGGATTTACTTGAACAAATGCATAGAAGTATGTGAAAGCAATAATGAGTCCAACGTAAAGGATCATTCCAACTGGATGTGTAAAGTCCAGATTTGTACTTAACCATTTAGATATATCAGAGTTAGGGAATAACTGCGCAATGGTCCGTGGTGTCATTAGAAATGCAGAAGCAAAAATAACAGGAATTACACCCGCACTGTTTACTTTAAGCGGTAAATGTGTATTTTTTGCCCCTTGATATTGATTATTCCCTGAAACAGCTTTTGCATATTGAATAGGTATTTTACGAATTGCCTGTTGGATGTAAATAACACCAACAACGATCGCTAAAATAATGAGTCCAATCAATACTACTTTTACAATATGCATAAAGAGTTGATCTCCAGCATTTTGAAATTGTTGTAAATAAATTTGATTTACGACATTTGGAATCGCTGCAACAAGTCCTGCAAAGATAAGCATTGAAATTCCGTTACCTACGCCGTTTGCAGTAATTTGTTCACCTAACCAAAGTAAAAATGCAGTACCGGCAGTTAGCACTGTAGCGATAAATAAATACGTAGTCCATCCTGGATTAGAAATTAGTTGCCCGCCTGCTATATTGTTAAAGCCAATAGACATTCCAATGGCTTGAATAAATGCGAGAATGATTGTAAAGTATCGGGTAAACTGAGCTGATTTTTTACGGCCCATTTCCCCTTGCTTTGCCCACTCTGTAAATTTAGGTACAACATCCATCTGTAACAACTGTACAATAATGGAGGCTGTAATATATGGTGTGATACCTACAGCAAAGATTGAGAAGTGTTGTAAGGCTCCTCCGCCAAATACATTAAGCATACCTAAAACATTGGCTTGATCTTGTACTTTTAATACCTCTGCGTTAGTATGAGGAACTGGTATAAACGTGCCAATTCGAAAAACAATTAACATTGCAAGTGTAAAAAAGATTTTCCTTCTTATCTCAGCTACTCTCATAAAGTTTGAAATCGTACGAAACATCGTGTCGCCTCCTGTATTTTTTAGCAGTTATCTAAAAAGAAAACTGTTTTTTTATATCCTGATGAACGAACTACAAGCCTCCTTCCGTGTAGAATTCATTTGACAAATGGATTTTCATACATTTTGTAGTGTTGTTATGGATATAAAAAATACAAACGTTTTTATAAGCGATAGATTTATTTTCGTAATCATTCAATAACCATAATATAACTAATAAATAAAAAAATGTACATAGATACGCATGAAAAATGAATGAAAAGGGTAATTCTTTACATTGTTATATGAAGAGTTGATTACATAAGTTTGTAATTGTTATCTATGTATAAGTAGAGAATTATCTACAATTGATAGCAGTCAAGTTGTGGCTGTAGCGTGGGATTAAGTGTTAATAGGAAGTGTGTTTACTCCAAGTGATATTCATACACCTTTATGGTTATGGAATCAATATTTCTGGACCTTGTTGTTCAAAACACATTAAAATAAAATGAAAAAGAAGTAGATGCTGGTGTTTCAAACATCGGTATCTACTTCTTTTTATTAAAAATCAGGAATTTTGTACCGGTACAGTTATTGTAAATGAACATTGTTGATGCTCTTCATAGCTTTTAAAATTAGCATATAATACATTCACTCTAAATATTGAAGGGGTGCTTTATATGACAGAGTTACAAGATCAGTTTTTTGCAAGGTTAAACCTAAAGAAACAACAGATTGTGAGATTTGAGGACTTGAACAAAATAATTAGCGCAATTGCGTATGAAATTCCGTTTGAGAATTTAGATATCGTAACAGGTAATACGAAAGAAATTTCTAAAGAGAATTTACAAAAGAAAATACTAATGAGTTCACGAGGTGGGCTTTGCTATGAAATGAATTCTATTCTATATTACTTATTAAAAGATTGTGGATTCGATGTGAAGTTGGCATTAGGCACAGTTTATAAAAGTGATTTAAATGTATGGGCTCTTGAAGAAGGCCATATTACAATCATTTTAAATTATGATTCAGTATCGTATTTAGCTGATGTAGGAATTGCTTCACTTGTACCTCTCACACTTGTACCGTTTACTGGTGAGATTGTTACTTCAAAAAATGGCGAATATCGTGTTAGGAGAAAAGATACAGATAAAGGAACTTATATTTTAGAAAGACGAGACACTCATTCGTGGCATGACCCACATGAAAAGATAGAATGGAAAGTATGTCATGCTTTTCGTACGGATCCTATTGATGAAACAACTTTAAATGAAGTTCAAAGAAAAGTCATAGAAGATGAGAATTCTAGTTTTAATAAAGGGCCGATTGCAGTAAAACTTACGCATTCTGGATATGTCTCTTTGACGAAAGATAGTTTGACTCAAGTAATGAATGGCCAAAAAAGGAAAAGTGTAATTACAGAGAATCACTATAGGAAGCTCTTACATGATATATTTAACATTGAAATGTAAACCTTACCTTTGCATTCAAAATAGAAATAGTATGATCCTTAATGTAAAAGCGTCATGGTAAATAAATGAAAAACCAAACTATTTATTTGAAAAACGAATTAAATAAATGGTTTGGTTTGCACAGCAAGGTCATTTTCTTTTATGGTAATATAGGTACGATAAAAGTAACAATGAATAAAAAAGGAGTCTACTATGTCAGTTATCGATAAATTGAACCTTAGTAAATATAGTAATATGGCAGTGATTAATCAACCAAACGATTATGCCCTTTTTACTGAACACGCAATTAAGTTATCTAAAGATCATGATGCTATTTTCATTTTTGTAGAAACAATTGATGAGATGGTGAAGTACACGCAACTTATTATTAATAAGCAAATATTACTCGAAAAAGGTTATTTATTTTTTGCTTATCCCAAAAAAGGTAACACTCGTTATGAAACTTTTATTCACAGAGATGAAATATTCCCAGCAATGAACGTTGGAGAAGATGGATATGTAGGTAATAGTGATATTAAGTTTGCACGGATGGTAAGTATGGATGATGTCTTTACTGTCGTTGGTTTGAAACGCGAAAAAAAGAAAGTTAAAAAGACATCTGCTGCTAGTCAATGTGTTTCTGATTATGTAGAGAATATTAAAGATGTAGAAGCATTATTAGCTAATCACCCAAATGAACTTCAGTTTTATCAAAGTTTAACACCAGGCTATCAAAAAGATTGGGCACGCCACATATTCTCAGCAAAACAGCAACAGACACGTGAAAAGCGTGCGCAGCAAATGGTTGAAATCCTTTCACAAGGTTATAAATCAATTGATTTATTCCGCAGAAAGAAGAAATAAAGAAGATTTAATAGTAAAACTAGGATATTCAAAAAGAGTGGAATTTTTTTAAAGTGTAGTTATAGGTACCGTAAGTCTAATTTTAAGATGTAAAACATATTCTTGATCTCATCAAGAATATGTTTTTTTATGAACTTCCGTTTTCGATATCAAAATACATAATGATGACACAATTAATAGAAGAGAAAAGTTGAAAAAACATCTCCTTCAAGTATACTGAATATGACTCAGAATTTATGAGAGTGGCTTTTTACAGCACATAAAATGTGTAGAGCTCTCGTGCAGTAAATAGAATATAAAAGAATGAATAAGAAAAGGTGTTTGAAATGAAATCGTATATTGTAGTTGGAGCTGGAATTTTAGGGGCGTCTACTGCTTATCATCTCGCTAAAGAGGGAGCTCGTGTTACTTTGGTTGATCGCCAGGATTTAGGACAAGCAACGGATGCAGCAGCAGGAATTGTATGTCCATGGCTTTCACAACGGCGTAACAAAGCTTGGTATAAAATCGCGAAAGGTGGAGCGAGATATTACGCTTCTTTAATCCAGCAATTAGAAGAAGATGGTGAAATAGATACAGGTTATAATCGAGTAGGTGCTATTAGCTTACATACAGATGATAAAAAGTTAGATCAAATGGAGGAGCGAGCATATAAACGACGTGAGGATGCTCCTGAAATTGGCGAAATCACTCGTCTATCACCAGAGGAAACAAAAAAAATATTCCCGCCGTTATCGGAAGAATATGGAGCTGTGCATATAAGCGGTGCTGCTCGGGTAAATGGACGAGCACTTCGTCAATCTCTTGTAAATGCTGCGAAAAAACATGGTGCTACCCTTATAAAGGGAGATGCTGTTTTAATTCATGAAAACAATTATGTTAAAGGTGTTCATGTAAATGGTGAAACAGTAACGGCAGATCAAGTAATTGTTACTGCAGGAGCATGGGCAAATGAGTTGTTAAAACCTCTTGGTGTTAACTTTCTTGTGACCTTCCAAAAAGCACAAATTGTTCATTTACATATGCCGAATACGAATACTGAAAATTGGCCAGTTGTTATGCCGCCAAACGATCAATATATTTTAACTTTTGAAGATGGCCGTGTAGTTGTAGGTGCAACACATGAAAATGATACTGGTCTTGATTATCGTGTTACAGCTGGTGGTTTGCATGAAGTCTTTGATAAAGCATTGTCTGTGGCACCAGGGTTAGAAAATAGTACGATGCTGGAAACAAGAGTTGGTTTTAGACCATTTACACCAGGTTTTCTTCCAGTCATTGGTCCGTTACCTAATTTTAAAGGTATACTAGTTGCGAACGGCCTAGGTGCTTCTGGATTAACAGCAGGTCCATACTTAGGTTCAGAACTTGCAAAACTTGCTCTTGACCAACCGATAGAATTAGATTTAAGTCATTATGATGTAGCTGGTGCACTTGAATAGTGATTAGATCTAGAAACAAAAAAAGATTAGGAATAGCTACCTAATCTTTTTTTGTTTCTTTTTATATTTGCAGAGGAAATTTTGAGCATTTTGGAGAAAAGCTATATTGATTGTAAATTTGAAATAGATAGCATGAAAATTATAAATCAATTACACATACAATTTTAGAGGATTAAGGAGTTGCCTTAAGTGTATAACGTTGAAATAAGAAGACCAATCATTGGTGATTATGAAGAGTTACATCGATTGTTTCATACAGTCATTATAGATACGTTTGCTGGAGAAGGTTTATCGGAGTTCGCTGGCGATATAGAAAATGAAATTGAAACTAAAAAACAGTACTTGAAATGTGACTTTGATAGCGATGGGAAAAATCGATATTTTTTGATCGCTGTAGACAAACATTGTAATAAAATTATCGGCACAATTGAATTTGGGCCATCTAGTAAACTGATTAATAATTGCACAGATGGCGCATTAAAAGACTTATATGAGATAGGGACTGTATTTGTACTCCCGAATTACCAAAGACGCGGCATAGGTAATTTGCTTTTAAATGCGATTTTTCTTACCTTATTGGATAAAGGAATAAAAGAATTCTGTTTGGATAGCGGATATACTAACGCACAAAAAATATGGAAGAAAAAATTTGGAGAGCCTAACTTTTTGTTAAAGGATTATTGGGGCGAGGCGTATGATCATATGATTTGGAGAAAATGCATAAATGATATACCTATAATATTTAGTAGATAATGAAAGTTGTTTTAGCAAATCGATTGTATAAATTTAATTAAATTACATTTATAATCAACACGCATAGCTTTTCTTTCATACTTATGCTATTATTTACCTTTACTATAAAAGAGGACGTGAAGTAACTTGATTAAAATTGATTTACCTGCAGTTGATGTTTCTATAACAGAAAGAAAACAAGTAATAAAAGGCGATGAGCCAAGAATCACTCCAATTCATGGATTCATTGATTTCCACCTGTTTCCAAGAGATAAAGGCGGCATTTTTATGTTTTATAACATTAATGATGAACTTCTTTTTGTTGGGAAAGCACGTAAAATAAGACAACGTATTAAAAAACACTTTGAAGACAATGTTTCACCAATTCAAGCACATCGCGATGAAGTATACCGCATTGATGCATGTATTGTAGAAGATCCAATGGAAAGAGAAATTTACGAAACATATATTATTAATGAGTTTCAAGCGAAGTATAATGTTGATAAGGTATTTTATAAATAAAATAAGAGTAATTTAAAACATGATCTTAGTATTATATTAAGGTCATGTTTTTTTATTTAATAAAAAACATTTGATCCCCTTAGACTATTCGACAAAATATAACAATGCAAAAAATTGTTTTTTGCTATGATAAATAGGAAATTTATATATTGTGTTTATTGGGGGATAAAAAAGGATGTTGAAAAAATTTACTACATGTATTTTGGGTGGCGCTTTAGTATTTAACTTATCTGGGTGTGGAAGTACATCTGACAAAACTTCTTCTGAATCTAAAGAAACCACTTCTAAGCAAGAAGAAAAGAATGTGAAAACAAACGATACAACGAAAGGGAATACAGATTCGAAAAACACGGAACAAACAAAAGAAAAGACAAAAATAAAAGAAAAAGAGTATTCATTAAACAAAACTTTTAATACGCCAAAATTTGATGTAACTGTGAAAAGAGTTGTAGAAAGAGATAAGGTTGGTAAAGAAAGTATAGGGATCCAAGAGCCTGAAAATGGACATGTCTTTATTGTTATAGAGGTTGAAGGGAAAAATATCACAAACGAACCGATGAAATTAGCAGTTTTGCCATCAGTTGATTTAGTGGATGAAAATGATAATGCTTACCAAAGTGATGTGTGGGCAACTAGTAGTTATGAGGTTGAAAAAGGCGAGACCTCTACTATTAGTAAGGAATTAAAACCTGGTGATGTAAAGAGAGGAAATAAAGTTTATGTGATTAATAAAGAAAAGTTTGATACAGGTAAATGGTATGTTCTTGTTAATCATGAACATAAAGAACAAATTAAATAAAGTTTATGTTAAGAGGGTATATACCCTCTTTTTTTGTTGTTTGGAAAAGTCCTTAAATCTTGAATTCCTTTACCTTTCTTTTCTTTCATAACAGGTAAAAACAAACATATACTGGTACAAGCAAACAAGAAAGGAGACAATCATGAACTGGTTAGAAGCTTTTATATTAGGAATTATTCAGGGATTAACGGAATTTTTACCTATAAGCAGTACTGGACACTTGTATTTAGGAAGACATTTGTTTCATTTAGATGAAGCTGGGCTTTTTTTAGACACGATGCTGCATATTGGTACCCTGTTAGCGGTGTTTATTTATTATAAAAAAGAGTTTATCTATTTAATTAAAAATCCACTTTCAAAGCTTACATTTTTACTCATTGTTGGAACAATCCCAGCAGTTATAATTGGCTTATTATTTAAAGATTTCTTTGAAGAGATTTCAAAAACGGGTGTAACAATCGGATGGGAGTTTTTAGTGACAGGTTTGTTTTTATATATGGCAGAGAAACAAAAAAATGGACGTAAGAAAATGGATGACATTACATATCAAGATGCTTTTATTATTGGTTCGTTTCAAGCGTTTGCTATTTTTCCAGCAATCTCTCGTTCTGGTATGACGATTGTCGCAGCACTTTGGAGAAAATTAGATCGTGAAACAGCTGCATATTTTTCGTTTTTGTTATCTACTCCCGCTATTGTTGGAGCAATCATTTTACAGTCTGTAGACGTATTTCAAGGGAAAGCTGAAAGCATTTCAAGTACATCGTTAATCGTTGGCACCTTATCTGCTGCATTTTTTGGATATATTGCAGTATCTTGGATGATTCAATATTTAAAGCAGCATTCTCTTAAAGTATTTGCATATTATGTTTGGGCTCTAGGCATTATTATTTTAACTTTACAGTTCACTAGCGTATTTTAAGGAGAACGACCTTGAAAAAATACAGTCATGCAATAATCTTATTTTATGCTGAGTCTTGCTGGTGAACGTTATTAGATAAACAATGCTATTTTTAGCGGAATTACATGTTGATTCTTTGCTTAAATAGTACTTGTAATTAAGAGGAAAGACGAATAAATGTTGATAAAAAAATCCTGTTGCGCAATTTTATAGCAGGATTTTTTATTTTATGATTCTATTAATATGTCAGAAGAATAAAGAGGAAAATGAAAAATTTATTTTAGCATCATGAAAGTAGCGGAAATATCTTGCGGGAGGTAAAAAAATGTTAGGAAAAGCAATCGTTATTGGTGGAAGTATAGCTGGGAAACTAGCAGCAAAAGCTTTATCTGATTATTTTCAAGAAGTAATAATTTTAGAAGCAGGCGAAGAATGGAATGAAAAAAGGCCTAGAAAAAGAGTACCTCAAAGCCATCATCCTCATGTGTTATTAAAAGGTGGTGAAGTAGCAATTGAGAAATTATTCCCGGCAATTATGAATCAATTAAAAGAAGATGGTGGTATCGAAAATAATTTTACTGGGGATTTGAAATGGCATCATTTTGGTTTATGGAAACAACCATTTATCGGAGAGTTGAATGCGGTTCAACAAAGTCGTCCTATGCTTGAGTGGCACATACAAAAAAGAATGAGTGAAGTAACTAATATTACAACAAAATATGAAACAATGGTTGAACAATTGATAATCGATCAGCAGCATAACAAAATCTCTGGAGTAAAAGTGCGATGCGTGAAGACCGGAAATAAAGAAAATTTCCACGCAGAACTAGTTGTGGATGCAAGTGGATTTGGTTCGAAAACTATAGAATGGTTAGAAACACATGACATAGAAGTAAAAGAAGAAAAAGTATGGATTCAATTATTTTACGCGACTAGGGTATTCCGTCTAAAAAAGAATGAATATCCTGATTGGTGTAATTTACTTATTTCTCCTAGCTTTCCTGAAAATCCTTATGGCGCCTTTATTCAAACCATTGAAGACAATCGATATTTCGTGACTTTTAGCGGATATGCCAATGAAAATGCACCAAAAACAGATGAAGAATTTCTTGCATTTGCTCATAAGTTACCTGCACCAGATGTCATTCATTTTCTTGAACAAGCAGAGCCAATTACAGATATAAAAATACATAAGATTCCATACCAAGTTCGTCGTCGATTCGATTTAGTGAAAAATATGCCAAAAGGATTTTTAGTAATTGGAGATGCTCACTGTCGCTTTGATCCAGTTTTTGGACAAGGAATTTCTGTCGCTGCTATGGAAGCTGAAGAATTACAAATGTGTTTAAAGAAGGGGAAAGTGCTAGAGAAAGATTTTACGCGTGACTTTTATAAGCGAATTTCAAAAATTATTGCAACGCCGTGGGAAATGGTTACTACAGAAGCTTTCCGTCACCCTAAGATAAAAGGAGAAAATCCTTTTATACAACCATTTCAACAATGGTATACGAAAAAAATATACCAACTTTCCGCGAGTAATACAGACGTTTACATTCGTTTAGTTAGGGTCATGAACCTTATGCGTAGTCCCCTACATCTTCTTCATCCTAAGGTATGGCTTGCTATTCTTACAACTCGAAAAAATAAAGGAGGTTAATCTCATTACAAGCAGTAGGATTTTAACTATTAAATGGAGAATTTATAAGTAGATAATTGATTAAAAAGGAATGAGTCATGAATGGAAATATACATAGAAAAATTAAAGAAACAAGATGCGGAAGAATTGTTTGCTTTTGAGAGTTATAATAGAACTTTTTTTGAAAAGATGGTACCGAGTCGTGGTGATGATTACTATGTTTATGAGATGTTTCAATCTAAACATGATGAATTGTTAAAGGAACAAAAAGAAGGCACTTCCTACTTTTATCTTATACGGAATATGGAAAAAACAATTGTAGGTCGAATAAACTTAGTAGACATAGAGAAAGATAGACAATTGGGATATCTTGGTTATCGTGTAGGAGAAAATTTTATCGGAAATGGAATTGCAACTAAGGCCGTCCAATTACTCTTAATTCAAGCAGCAGACCATCAAATTATCGAAATTCATGCAAAGACAACAAATAATAACATTGCTTCACAACTAGTATTAGAAAAAAGCGGCTTTTCACGTACCGCAATTGATAAAAAAGGTATAGAGTTAAATGGTCAAATGATTAATTTCATTCATTACGTTTGGAAACATACTAAAGTATTATAAAGGAAATTTTAAAACAAAAGGGGAACAATACAATGCAGGACTTACGTTATCCAATTGGGAAGTTTACTTATGAAGGAAATATTACGGAGGAAATGGTAGAAAAGTGGATTCAAGAAATTGAAAATCTCCCTGCAAAACTAACAAAAGCAATTAACGGTTTAGATAAAGAACAGCTAGATACACCTTATCGAAAGGGTGGATGGACAGTACGGCAAGTTGTTCATCATGTTGTTGATAGTCATATGAATAGTTATATTCGTTTTAAGTTAGCTCTTACAGAAAATAACCCGACAATTAAACCATATATGGAAGAGAAATGGGCAGAGCTCCCTGATTCAAAATTACCTGTAGATGTTTCCCTTGTATTATTAGATTCATTACATAAAAGATGGGTAAATGTATTAAGCTCTTTAGAGCAGATAGATCTTGAAAAAACTTTTAATCATCCTGAATCAGGTGAAACAAAACTGGAGGTAGCAATTGGATTATATGCATGGCACGGTCGGCATCATACTGCACATATCACTTCTTTACGGGAGCGATTAGGGTGGTAAATGTTATGGGAATAACACTAGAAAGAGCAATAAGTTTTGATGCGGAATATATTTTCAATATTCAAGTACAAGCATTTAAACCGTTATTAGAAAAATATAAAGACTATAAAACGAATCCTGCTAATGAAACAATTGATAAAGTAATTACAAGAATAAACAATCCTTATGGTGGATTTTATAAAATATTAGTTGATAATACTCTTGCGGGGGCTATTTGTATATTTTGGAAAGAAAAGACAACGGAATTCTGGATAAGCCCTATGTTTATTTTGCCTATTTATCAAGGGAAAGGGGTAGCCCAGAAAGCACTCGTTTTAATAGAGAAGATGTTCCCACAAGTAACTAGTTGGGAATTAGCTACCATTTTAGAAGAAGAACGTAATTGTTATCTGTATGAAAAAGTGGGCTACATTCAGACGGGGTTAAGAAAGAAGTTGAATGATAATACAACACTTGTTTATTATAAGAAAATATTATAAAAATAGATTTTAAAAGGATAGATACAACAGAGTATATCTGTATTATCTATCCCTTTATTTTGGTCCTATATAATACAATGCTGTGAAGTTTTTTTGTATTTTTAAAACAAAACAATGCATGTTGTTCCAAAAAACACGGGGTTATAACTTTTGTTTTTGTATAAAAATGCAAAGGTGTTATTTTGTTGTATATTTTACTAATGCTTTTTGAACGCTTAAAATACTGTCATCACTTTTAAATTCCTTTGTAATCGGTTCATGCATACTAGATACCCAAATTTTAAGTTCTGCATCTAAATCAAAATGACCTGCTGTTTCAATGCTAAATTGTGTAATGCTTTTATATGGAATAGAATGATATTCTGTTTTCTTACCAGTTACTCCTTGTTTATCTACTAAAATCATTCGTCGATCTGTAAATACAATTAAATCTCGAATCAATTTATACGCATACTCAACTTGTTCATCATCAAGCATAATCTTCTGTAAGTCACGCTCAACATTTTCTGTACTCGTATCAGATGCATTTCCGAAAATACCACTAAATAAACCCATATAAAATTCCTCCTTTATGATCTGTGGAATGAGTTTCTTTTATTGTATCATGTTATAGACTAAGAGATTCTTACAATGCAGCAAGAGCTTTTTTAAGCAAATGCAATGAATTTATTGATACTTCATCATAATATCTTGTGCTAAAATATAAGTGTTTAGAAAATCAAGAAACAAATATAGAGGGATTATAAATGAAAAATATCGGTTTAGTATTAGAAGGTGGAGGCATGAAAGGGTTATATACAGCAGGGGTACTTGAGTACTTTATGGAAAATGATTTGTTTTTCCCATATGTAGTTGGAGTATCGGCAGGAGCATGCATGGGTGCAACTTATTTATCGCGTCAAAAAGGAAGGAATAAAAAAGTAAATACAGAGTTAGTATCTGATCATCGTTATATATCTTATCGAAACTTAATACGAAAAAGAGAATTGTTTGGTATGGACTTTCTTTTTGATGAAGTGCCTAATAAAATTGTACCATTTGACTTTCAAACTTTTTTACATGAAAATGAGCAATTTGTAATAGGCACAACAGATTGCGAGACAGGACAAGCTGTTTATTATAATAAGCAAGAGCATGGGAATGATATATTGAAAATTATTCGCGCATCAAGTTCTGTTCCATTTATTGCTCCAGCTGTGGACTATGATGGTAAAAAACTTTTAGATGGGGGAATCATTGATCCTATCCCTGTTCGAAAGGCACAAATAGATGGATTTCAAAAAAACATTGTTATTATGACAAAGCCAAAAGGATATGAGAAAAAGCGTAATAAGTTTTCACCAATGGCAAAATATTTATATAGACGATATCCGAAAGTCTCTAAGCTTTTAGTAGATCATTATCGGTTTTATAATGAGAGCATTTCATACATGTCTTCAGATGAACAAAAAGAAAACTTTTTTGTAATTCAACCAAGCATGCAGCTTCCTGTTAGTGGGATTGAAAGAAATAAGGACAAGCTTGTTAATTTATATAATCTTGGGTATCAGGATGCAAAGAATCAGTATGAGCAGTTATTAGAATGGATAGAGAAATAATAACTATAGGGGTGAACAGTGGATACTAGGAAACAGCACGTAAATTATCACTTTACTATCTTGATAAATAAGAATGTAAACACACAGACTATATTGTTTGTGTGTTTTTGTTCATAAAATATACAATATTAGTACCCTGTTTATATAGGGATTTATTTACAAAAAAAGAAGTACTAATATACTGCGGTGGAGGAGGGAAAAGGAATGAAGTCAATACTAAGCCCCAAAATAACAGAGCTTACAGATCAATTAAGCAATGGAGATACACGAGCTTTTCATACATTTTTAGATGAACTCAAAGCAAATGAGACGCCACTTATAGAAACTTGTCCAATGAATAATCAGTATCATCTTATTACTTACATATGGCTAGGCGATAAAGACACAGAAAATATTTATGTATTTGGTAGTTATCCTGGTTGGGATCTTCATTCTAATCGACTAGAACGGCTTTCAGACACGAATTTATGGTACAAAACATTTAGAACGAACAAAAGGTTTATTTCTATCTATCACTTTTCAGTTAATGATTATTTTGAACAAAATTGGATAGCGCGTAGTGAACAGTATCAGTTAGATCCATTTAACAGTCATATATTCGGAGAAGGAACAGATAGAGCAGCTGTTTTAGAAATAGGAATGGAAATGCAGTACGATAAAAGATTCCCTAAAAATTATAATTCTCAGGGAAAAGTTGAAACATATTCTTTTTACAGTTCTGTTTTAGGCAATACACGAAAGATATATATTTACACACCTCATGATTATTCTCTTACATCAAGCCTTCAAAATCTTATCCTCACATTTGATGGAAACTCATTTATGCAAAATCTTTCAGCACCAGCAACACTCAATCATCTCATTCATAAACAAGAAATACCTTCGTGTATTGTTGTTGGAATTGAACACGTAGATCGATTAAATGAGCTTACTTATAACGACAAGATGAATGCATTTTTAATAGAAGAGCTACTTCCTTGGATTCAAACAAAATATCATGTATATAAGGATCCGGCGCATGCAACAATTGCTGGTTTAAGTTTAGGTGGCCTAGCGGCGTTTTATGCAGCACTTCAGAATCCTCATGTTTTCGGAAATGTGCTGTCATTGTCAGGTTCTGTACATTGGAAAAAGGACGGGTATGAAGAAAAACTTCCCTGGATGGAGAAACAATTTTTATCAATTAGTAATACGCTGAGATTACGTATGTATATGGCAGCTGGAACTCTTGAGAACGAACCGCTGTTACAAGCCAATAGGAGCTTGTATAAGGCGCTTAGAGAAAAAGGATACCAAATTACCTATAGTGAGTTTCAAGGCGGTCACGACGAGATTTGGTGGCGAGAGCAACTTGCTGAAGGTTTATTAGCATTAAATAATTCAAGATCGTTATCTTAAAAAGAAATGAGGAGGTAAAATATGAATCAAAAGGATTTAGATAAAGAGTTAAAAAAACAAGAGATTTTAGTAAAGGATGAGAAGGTTTGGGATTTCACGTATGAAGATCATATTAGTTCTATCGTTAAGCGGGCAGAAAAATCAGGAGCTTTTGATGACCTACCTGGCAAGGGGAAACCACTTAATATTGATAAAAGCCTTTCGTATAATCCTGAAAAACAACTTTATAAAACATTGAAAGATAATCATGTTTTACCTAGGTGGATTGAGCTTTCGAAAGAAATTGATTATTTAAAGGAAAAGCTGAAAGAGATTACAGATTCTAAAGAAGCAGCAAAGCTAGTTCGGACTATTAATAAAAAAGTTTTGGAACATAACCTTTTGTGCCCAGCATCTGCACAAAAAATGAGAGTGAAAATGGATTTTTAGTATTTTTCAATAAGCCTATTTCTTGTTATATAATTAAAATAGGCTTATTTCATATATTATGCAAAGGAGGAGTAGAGGGTGACAAATACATACCATATTTGAAAGTGAATTTGGTGGGTATCCGTATGTACCTATTCATCATGAGCATCCAAAGGATTCGAATGGACAGCCTATGATGTTACTTGTGCAGTTGAATTTTAGAGAGATTCCGCATATTGAATCTGTGCCAAAGAAAGGATTACTATAGTTTTTTGTAAGCAGAGATGCTGATCTTGTTGGGGCTGATTTTGACCATCCAACAAAACAAAAAGATTTTCGTATTATTTATCATGCAGAATTAACGCAAGATGAAACTCAAATTGTAACGGATTTTAGCTACTTAAATGCTATTGATTCAGAGAATTTTATTGTGCCTAGAGCAGCAAAGTTAAGATTTGAAGCAGGTTATCAACCTGTAACACTAGGAGATTATCGATTTGAAGAGTTTTTTAGAGATGCAATTCATTTAGAAGAAATCGATGACGATAGCGTAGAAATGGAATTTCATAGATTGTACAATAAACACTTTGAAAGCCAAGGGCATAAAATTAGAGGATATCCATTTTTTACACAAACGGATCCAAGAGAATGGGAAGAAACCTATCAAGAACATAACACCTTATTGCTACAAATCGATACAGATGATTCTCTAGGAATTATGTGGGGAGATTGCGGCATTGCTAACTTTTTTATACGAAAAGAAAATCTACTAAACCTAAACTTTTCAAATGTACTTTATAATTGGGATTGCTGTTAAGTCTAAAAACACCTTTAATATAGCGGAAAATAGGGAAGAGGGGTTGAAGTATTTCGCTATATCTGTGTGAATTACCGGTTATAGCAAGAATCTTAGTGTGAAATCACAATTTTAAAACTTATGTACGTAGTTACATGAATAAAAAGTCAATATAATTTACAAAAAGAAATATAAACCAATATAAAAATTCTTCCTAAAAAATAGGGAGAATTTTTATAGGAATAGTATCGGGTTATGTTAACTAAGATAAACAATACAACGCAATAAACAACTTGTTATAGATAAACCCTAAATTTAACCATATTAAGAAAATAAGATGTAATTATAAGGGAATGTATAAATGTATAATAGATGATGAAAAACTTAAATGCGCATGCGGAAACAATGTAATAACAAAAAAAATTTTAACGAATTACGTAATAAATTTATGTTCATCAATGTTTTTGTATGTTGTAAACTCAGCAAAATTTTTATTCTAAAAATGCTGTAGAGAAATTTAATCGTAAATTTACTATAAAATCTATAAAAATTTAAATAAGTAATATGTAAAGCCGATTTCATAAAAAATATCCGTTTCATCTCATTTTGTATAGTATACTTGTGTTTAGAGACAGGGAAACATTTCTTTTGTATAACTACCTATAATATATATTATGTTAACTTCGAAAATGAAAATAACTTACTTTTTGTTTCATTCCCCCTTTTTTGCTATTATTTAACGAAAAAAAGATTAGTGTTAGAGTGCAGCATTCACACTAATCTTTAAACGGAATTTTAATTTGAATGTATTTGTTCAAAGCGATTTTTGAATTCTAAATCATTTTTTAACCAGCTTTTAAATGTCGCTTTGCTCATATTAAGATATTCGCAAGACTTATTTATACAATTGTGTTGCTTATATTGTATGAGAAAATCATTTTTCCTTTGAGCAACTGCTGGTTTTGTTCTTTTTAATTTTCTATCATGTAATTGTTCTAAATCTAAGGTTTCCATTTGAAATATCTCATACTTTCTTTGTAAAAATAGTTCTTTATCTTCATAGATCCAATCAGAAAAAAGTTTAATTGTTTTTCGACCGCTGAGGATTACACGAAAATGCGTTTTTTTATTTATAAAGTTTGGTTTGAGATTTTGTTCTTGTAAGGTTTGGATTAAAGAATTCATAAAACTATGTGATCCACCTACGAAACTTACAGTATAAGTTGGATAGTTCACATAGCCATCTCCATCAAAATATCCCCTAATAAAATGATGCAGATACTCTTTTGGGACAAATGGGAATTGTACATCGTATGATTTACAAGGCATGATTCCGTGTAAGTCCATGAGATCGTTTTTCATGATTTTGCTATTTAGATTCAACATATAAACGCCAGTATTCTTGTTTTGGTATAACGGCTGGTTTGAATTGAGTTCTATTTTTATATCTTCTAAGATTCTGGAGTCTTTTTGAGAAATGCTTACAGTTTGATTATCTTTTGTAATGACACCATCTGCAATGAAAAACCCTAAAATATATGCCATATTATTAGACCAATGTTTAAAGTAATCTTCATTTAAATTATATTTTCGTTTCCAACTCCCTCTTGCTCTTCTTTCGACATTGTTATCTGCTAGAACCATACGAACATATCTTGCGGAAACGTTAGCTATTTTTGCGATATTTGACGTGCTCTTCCCTTCTAAATAAAGTTTAATCATTTCTGCTTTTTTCAGTGTGCATTTAGACTTCTTTTTACTCCTTTCAAAGATATAACTTAAGTGTGTACTGTCTTCTATATCATATAAAAGAACGAATGTTCCGTCTGTTTTATCTATCGAAATTGAAGATAATATTTTTATTCGCTATAAACCCCGTATCCTCCCTTCTTTTTGCAACTATCTACTCTCCCTACACATTGCACATACATTTTGCTCTATTTTTGTAGCTGCTATGGAGCGTATTTCCTAGAGCGCTCTTCTGACAATTCTTCATTTACACTTACCTTATATAAAATATATCCATTAATATGAATATACGAATCTAATTACACCTATTCTTTTTAGATAACTCATAGATGATTAGATTTATGTGATAAAGTTTATAAAAAACCAGGAGGGATATGTGTGTTTTCGAAATAGAAAAAAGGATTGGTAACTACTTTATTTGCATTAACAACGTTTTCGACAGTAGCATCCGCTGAAGAACTGCCTGCAGATCAACAAAAATGGCAAAAATGGGTTAGTGAACATGCGGTTAAATTACAGGAACCAACCGCTAGTTCTAATGAGGATTTGTCATTTTTAAAGCAAACCTTACAAGATAAACGGATTGTCTTACTAGGTGAGTCTACTCATGGTTCAACAGAAATGAATCAATCAAAGGTTCGTATGATTAAGTATTTGCATGAAGAAATGGGTTATGATGTGCTTGCGTTTGAATCAGGCTTTGCGGAAACAAATGCCGTGTATCAAAATATAGATGATTTAACAGCTAGACAAGCTATGAAGAAAGCTATTTCTAACGTGTGGTCTACAGAAGATGTGGAAGAACTATTTCAATACATAAAAGAACAGAAAGAAAAAGGAACGCCTATTATATTAACGGGATTTGATATACAAATTCCGTGGGATGCCTCTACTGCTACATTTGCAATATTTGCGAATGAATGGATTGGCAAATTGAATCCTGAAATAGGTAAACTACTCGTAGAAGCAGAAAAAGAAATCGTGAAATATCGTTCCGTTTCTACTTATGAAAAATTCCAAGCAATGCAGGCACCCCTTTTGGACAAGTACGAAAGGATAAAAGAATTTATCCAAAAACATAAGAATCAATTACAACAAGTAGCGCCTAAAGCATCCTATGATGTGAATTTGCTAGAAAAGTCAATCAAGATTCGAATTGATACCCTTAAAACGTATATTCCAAATCAAGTAAAAGAAGAATTAAGCATCCCCCCTCAGCCAGTTTTTTCGGATTTTTCATATTACTCACATGACAAACAAATGGGACAAAATTTAGCGTGGTTAAGTGAACTGCAGTATAAAAACAAAAAAATGATTGTGTGGGGACATAATTATCATATACGAAAACAGAACGCTAAAATGTTAAAAGCAGATCCTTATCCAATTCCATTTCCAAATATGATGGATGTTATGCCAAAATACTTGAAAGATCAAATGTATTCTGTGGGATTATATGCGTATAGCGGGAGCAGTTTAGGTTCGAATAACAATGGCCCTTTTCCTGTAAATGAAAAACATGCAGCTAATAGTATCGTAGAAATTTTGAAATCTGCGCAACATCCGCATTTAAAAGGTGAAGAAAATCGTCCTGAAACCTCTTGGATGTATATGCCAATTATCGGACTGCATTGGGGACAAAAGGAAGAAATCATGATTCCTAACCAACAATATGATGGTATTCTATGGTTAGAGCATATTACACCTTCTCAGATTAAATAAAATAAAAAGCGCACCATCCATTTTCTTGGTGCGCTTTTTATTTTATTTGGTCACTAGGAGATATATTTTTCTTTAACCAATCTTCTTTATGAAGGATATAGTGATTTTCTATAAAGCTCTTCTCCCGCCTTTTATGTCTTAGGATGTTAAACAAATCATTCATGTATAGCAAACACGCATAACTATTTTAACTATCGTATGTAAATTATACACTTTTTATTTTATCTAAAACTTATTTTATGAAATTATTAGTTTAAATGTATTCTGCTTAAAATGAACAAGAAAAGACACCTTATATAGGTGTCTAAGAATCTTATGTATCATACAAATCAAATGGAATTATTCTTTTTTCTCTTCATCTGTCTTCCCGTAAGCGAAAATCTCAAAAACGAATTCACATAGACCAACTACGACTTCCCCAATTACTTCGTGCATTTTCCCACACTCCTTTTTTGTAAATCTATCTTAAGTATATGAGTGGGATGTTTTTAAGTGCTATTGGAGAAGGTGACATAAACATTACAAATTTGTAATGTTACTCTAGTTTAAATGACACCAAATTTCTTTAACGCGTAAGATATTCCTCCTTCGCTTGCTCTTTTGGTAACGAAGTCTGCTTTTTGTTTTAACGTATCTTCTCCATTTCCCATGGCAATTCCCAAACCCACATACTCCAACATGTCGATATCATTTCCGCCGTCACCGAAAGCAATGGCTTCGGATTTGCAAAAGTTGAGATGCTCCAATACTTTTTTAATCGCAGCTGATTTGGATACTTCCGTTTCTTCAAGTACATTCATTACGTAGCCATGAAAACGCTCGAATCTAAGTTTTGAAAATCTATCTAGAAATTTTTGCGCTTCACTGTCGTCCGCATACAAACATATACAGTAAATTTCGTCTGATAGAGATTTCATTTTTTCGGGATATTGTGTAAGGTTCAAGGTTTCTTTTAATGCCCCCATGACCCGCTCATCATCGGAACCCATGCCGTTCATCGTAAATAGCTTGGTAAAATAAGAAACACCGTGTCCGTTCAACTCAGCAAAAGCTGAAACATCTTGAACTGTTTTTGTTGAAAGTACTGATTTATGTATAACCTTCTCATTACATGTTATAAGCGCACCATTAGCAGAAATAAACGTATCAATGCCCATAGTCTTAAACTTTTCGCACAAATTGTACGGTCTTCCTGTTGTAACTACAATTTTTATTCCTCTCTCGATTAACTTCTCAATTGCTTCTTTTGTGCTTAACGGTATACTTCTATCAACTTCGTTTAATAGGGTGCCATCGACATCAAAAAATACAATCTTGTACATATTTCAACCTCCCTTACTATATAAAGACATCTTTATCCAGTATCTTAAAGGCGTTTGATTTTGATAGAGTTGCGTTTTTTACTACTTGTATTTATCGCAGGAGATGTGTCATAATCCATGGTGATACCAATGTTTGAAACACCAGCATCTTTTACCTCTTTTTTCAGTTATTTTTATGTATTATTTTTTGTAATAACGACAAGAAAATATATAAAACGTTTCTAATTTTAATATAAAGCAACCATTACTTATATAATCGTATAGTCATCAAAATATTGATCGATACTTTTTAATTTCTCTACTTTAAAATTTATAATAGCAAAAGAACTCTCATGTAAATGTAACTTTTCATCTAAGGTAATAATGTTGCCGTCTGTATCAATCAATATGAACGAATAAACCCCCTCTATAGTAGCTGTGACTTTTCCTAACGCTTTTTTATCCAACCATATAGATAATCCTGCAAACAAAGAAGCAGTAACAAACACTTTGTTATCTATTAATTCAAATTTAATATAGTCTGGACTGTCAATATCAAATAGTTCAACGTAATTACATTCCGAATTCTCGTATTCTTTTGTATAATAATCAATAAAACTACTAATAAACATTTCTTTGTTATTCGAATTTTCTAGTATTTCTCCGCTTTCATTCAGTATAAGTTCCTCAAGTTTTTCGCTTGAAAGTATTTCGTTATATATTTGCATAGTTATTTCTCCTAAGCCCCTATTATTTCTGTGCATAATAATTAAAAAGGTAACGATTTGTATTTTAATAAACCTTTTTCCATTCATGTTTTGAATCAATTACTCTAATTTATTTTCAATGGGATATTCTTGGTTATTAAGTATCTTTCTTCTCATATTTGTTTCAACTTAAAATATTAGCTTTATTATTTGTGAATAATTGTCCCATTAAAAATATATGGTACAGTTTCTTTTCTTTGCAATAGATTTTTTAAATGTTCGGGAAGTCGTAAATATGTTTCTGCAATTTGTAGTTCCATCCACGTAACTTCCTCGATCTCTTCTGGTCGTGATATATGTATTTCTCCACCTGTAATTTTCCCAATAAAGTTAATGAAAATAGCATGGTGACCTCTTTCTTCAAAAAATGCTTCACTTATTGAAAAAATCCCATCTACCTCTATATCTAATCCTGTCTCTTCTTTTACTTCGCGAATTGCTGCTTCTTCTAACGTTTCATCAAACTCGACTGCACCACCCGGTAAAGTAAAATAAGAAGCATTTGAACCTGTATTTTTAACCATTAATACTTTTTCTTGAAACTCATCGTAAAGTAGTACGTACGTTACAGTTACTTTTTTCATAGGAACCTCCTTAGTAGATCTCTAGTATACAGTTCTCTATAAAGCGATGTATCTCCTTGCTAGTAAATTTTAAATATTATTATATGGAATATTAAGGATATCTTTTGTTTTTATTTAAAGATATAATAGTAAGAAAAAATAAAGATTGTGAATGGATGAAATGAAACCGCATAAAAAGAAAAGACTTAGAAAGAAAAAACGTAATCGAAAAACATTTAAGCAAATTGTATTTCAATGCTGGATCAATATTAAGAAGTTTTTTAAAGTATTGTTTGTTTTAGTGCTTTTTGGCGCGTTTTGGGGATCTTGTTATTACATATTTGATAAAGTATCGAATCGGGAATTTACAGTTCATCTTGTTTTCGCTTTTGTAATCTGTTTTGTGCTGTCCTATATTCTAGGGCATATTATCAGCAAAGTTAAGGACTGGAATTTTTCAAATGCAGATGTGAATTTTAATGGGGATATTGGAGGTTGTTTACTAGCTCTTATTTTATTTCCATTGTTTTTGTTATTATTTGGTATAACGTACTTTGGTGTGAACTACATTATTTATAAAATAACTGGAAATAAAAAATTTAATTCCTTCTCAAAAGAGCCCTAATGTTCATTTAGGGCTCTTTTCTATACAGAACACATGCAAAATGTTAAGCTATTTTTCGATATAACTTTTGTGTTTCTTTCTTTTTCTCCTTGCTTGGTGGTCGAATTAAAATGGAGATAATAAAGGATACAATACATAGTATACCGATTGTAATAAAAGTTGGTTGAAATCCGCCTAACAGCGCTCCGATAAATGAACCTGCGAGTGCACCAAAACCAAAACCTTGATATACAATTCCATAATTTGTACTATGATTTTTCAAACCGAAGAAATCACCCACAATTGCTGGAAATATGGTGATATTTCCTCCAAAACAAAATGCGACACTTGCAACACAAGTAAAATAAATAGCGTAGTTTAAATTCATAAAACTCAGTGTAAAAACAGATAAGCCGATTACAATAAAAGTTGCTGAAACAATTTTTAATCGACCTATTTTATCTGATAATGTCCCAAGAACAATTCGGCCAACAGTATTAAAAACCGCAATCATTGCAACGGCATTAGCTGCGGTTGCTACACTAAGTCCTACGAGTTGAACTCCGATATCTTTTACCATACCGATTAAATAGAGGCCACTCATACATGATGTAAATAACATAAAAAACAATAAATAAACTTGTTTTGTGCGTAACATTTCTTTCGTTGAATAATCATTACTTAAAGTTTCAGATACTTTTTCATTCGTAGCAGCTTCACGTAAGAAGAAAGATCCCGCAAGTATTACAATCAAAACGATTATGCCCCAATATAAAAAAGCTTCCGATACACCAACTGTATCAATTAACTTTCCATTTACATATTTAAAAATTAAGCTCCCCATTCCGTATGCTGAGACTGATATACCAGAAATGAGACCTTTACGATTTGGAAACCATTTAATTAAATTTGATAATGATGTGATATAGGCTGTACCATCTGCATAACCTACCACCACACCAGCTAGTAAATAAAGAAGTGGTAATGAGGAAACTTGTGAGCTAAGTATTAATCCAACTCCAAGAACAATTCCTGCGGTTGCGATAAGTTTACGAAGCCCCATCTTTCGTTGTAATTTACCTGCAAATAAAGTTGAAAATGATAAAGAAAAGCTGGTAATTGAGAAAGTTATCGCTACAGTATGAAGTTCCCAACCGAATTTACTTACTAAAGGTTGATTAAACAAACTCCATGTATAAATCGTTCCAAGACCAATTTGCACAATGATTGTGCCTAGGACAATCAGCCATGGATTTACAGATGCTTGTTTCATGCGAACTGTCCCTTTCTTATCATGACATGTTTTATCACAATTTAGTATATCCGTGATGAAATACAAGATACTAATTTAAAACTGGAAATTAAATTGGAGTCATTGTACAAAATAAACAAAAAGACACTTCGTTAAGAAGTGCCTTTTTGTCGATTAGATTATATACGGGTTTATTGTAAAAAGCTGTGTTAAGATAAGACATTTTCAAATGCTTATATACATTATAGTACCAAATGATGTCTTTATTTTTATGGGGCTTAAGATGTATTTTTCTTTCATAAAAAAGTCTTATAAAAAACAAAAATTAATATTCGATTTCCTCATAATCTTTTGGTTGTGGAACAGTTTGCATATTTGCAGCATCTTTTGGATCGCTATATATAGCGTTCTGCTCAACACTTGTGTCGTTGATGTTTTGTTTTTTACTTTTATTCGTTTGTTTTTTCATAAGGGTTCACTCCTTTTCTTTATAAAAGTAGTTATACCCCAATTCAAATATTTTTACAGGTATGTAAAAGATGATTTCGCGAATGTATCAGCGACTAAATTGCTAAATTCTCGTAAATAATACAGATAGTTGTCTCCTCCATAGTTATATCTTTTATTATACATTTTGGCAACGACAACATTATACTTGGGAATGACTAAAATGGTGGGTCCTGTAATGCCTAATATTTGATACGAGCCTTTAGGTACCCTTTCCCCAAGCTCGCTTTGTATAGCGGGTGTGTTTTGAACAAACCAGAAGCATCCGTTTTGTGGTAAGTCCGTGTTTTCGTATTCTGGGCTTTGAAGACTTGTTGCAATTTTAATAACCTCTTTCGGTACGATTTGTTTTCCATTTATGTATCCTTCATTTAAATGTAAATTTCCCCAATAGGCGAATTCTCTAGCAGAAACAAAAAGGTTTTTTTCCGTTCCATCATCTAATATTCCAGTACTGCATATTGCTTCTTCATGAGGATTTACTATTACCTTTACCAAATTCTCATGATACTTTTTTCTCCATCCTGTTTCTTTAAAACCTGCAGGTATAAAGATACGTTCTTTTAATAACGCAGGAAAACTTTTATTATATAGTTGATAAATAAGATGGGTCATCATACGTACGTTAATATCTCGATATGCCCACCCTTGTCCAGGTTCAAATTCTCGATAAATTGTTCCGTCTTCTTTTTCATTTAAACCATGTGAATGGGTTACTAAATGCCTTAATGTTGTTTTACCAAGTAAATTTGTATCATAGTCTTTAAAATAATCAGCTGCGTAATCGTCGAGATGCTTTATTTTCCCTTCATATAGTGCATAAGCAACCGCTAAACCTAAGTAACTCAGCAACATTAAATTGTGAAGACGCTGTTATAGTAGCACTGTTTTCAGTATTAGAATGATTTCCACTATAATGTTCAAGTACCACTTCATTATCTTTCATAATAAAAAGTGCTGCTGCAGAACTATGATTCCGTTCTTTTATATCTTCTACCCATGAAACTAATTTTTGGTATGTATGCAATGTCTCATTCACCTCTGTATGAAATTCTATATCAAATATTAATTTCGATGAAAATAGAAGATGTCCTTTTATTTGTTAAATTCACAAAATGAAAGAAAAGTGTCTCTACACTCTGAACATGTACATACACCTTTCTTTCATACCATAACTTCATTTATGTTACAAAGTTAAATGAACCACCAGCTCCAGCAGCTAAAGCATCCCCCGCCGCAGCCGCCGCAACCTGCACAGCCGAAACAGCCGAAACAACGTCCGCCGAAACCACCACAACGTCCGCCGCAACCGCCGCAACGTCCGCAGCCGCCGCAGCGACGAGCATCTTCTTGTGCATAATAATATGGATATTGATTTTGATTATCCCAGTACACAACATTTCCAGGGTGATAATCATTTAGATTCAATGATTGCAGTTCTTGTTGAAATTCATTCATTTTCATGACCTCCGTTTATAAATTAAAGCTTCTATCCAGCATAATTCATCGGTGCTTTTCTATAGGTATTACTTGTTTAATCGGCATAATAAACAGCAATACCTATAAGCTAGAAACCAATTTCGATACGTACAACAACAAAATATGAGGTTTTACTGGGTGATGTACCTTGTTCGATTGCCTATTTTTAGATAGCTTGTATGATGGATTCATTTTTATAAACGATATGAAATTGAACAATAGTATTTAAATTCATATGAATTTCTCATTTGTAAATATAGGAGGAAATCTTACATTCTTTGTAGGAACATGGGCTGAGGTTTATTTCTTTCATACAATCGAGGCGAATCAGTTATTTTACTTGATCGGGATTATAGCTTTCTTTAGTGGTTATTAAGAATAAGCTGGGTACCTATGCAGTACTTTTATTAACATTTAAGTACCCAATATCCATCCTTAATACTTTATAAATTACTAATCCAACAATTTGATAAATCTTCTTTTTGTACTTTTTCTATTAACCTTTGTACAGAGGGTTCTGGCATTATTTTATATGTAATTAGATTTTCATTGTTAGGGATGATCCAATGAAAATCTAAGTGAGACTCTTTCGAAATCGGTGTTATATCACTATGCAAGTCTTTACTATAGACTTCGAAAACATGATTTATTTCATAATGAAGAGTCTCACTATCTTGCCACTCGTTTTCAATCACTCCTAAAAAGCGCTTAACTTCACAATCTATACCTATTTCTTCTCTCAGTTCACGAATTAATGCGCATTCTGCAGGTTCTCCTAATTCCACATGACCACCTGGTAGAAAAGAATGATGCCCTTTATAATTTGCTATTAAAAGTTTGTTATTTTTTATAATGATTCCTCTTACAATATGATGAAATTTCGTTTTCAATTAGGTTTCTCCTCTTTATCCATTTTCTTAATTAAAGTTAAATAAGTAAACGGTATACTTCTTCTCTATCATAAACATGACCAAGATTTACAAAACGATAGCTTTCATATAACCTTTTTGCCCGAGTGTTCTTTTTGTGTACAATTAGACGAATCTCTTATTCCGTGCCTTTATTTCTTCTACCCATGAAACTATTTTTTGATATGTATCCAATGTACCATTCACCTCTATATGAAATGCTATATCAAATATTAATTTCGACGAAAATAGAAGATGCCCTTTTATTTGTTAAATTCACAAAATGAAAGAAAAGTGTCTCTACAGTTCATACTTGTATATACACTTTTCTTTCAAAAATATCTTTATTTATGTCACGAATTTAAATGACCCACCAGGTAGCACCATTAAAACCGTCAAAACAATTAGAGCAACCACCGCAACCACCGCAACCACCACAACCAAAACAACTAAAGCAACCGAAGCAACCAAAACAACGGAATCCACCACAACGAAATCCACCGCAACGAAATCCACCGCAACGGCCACAACCGCCACAGCGACGAGCATCATCTTCAATATAGTAATATGGATATTGGTTTTGCTGGTCCCAATACACAACATTTCCAGCCTGATAATCATTAAGGCTTAACGCTTGTAGTTCTTGTTGAAACTCATTCATTTTCATGACCTCCGTTTATAAATTAAAACCCCATCGATGCTTTCCTATATTTCTGTTCGTTAAATCTAAGTAGAAATAGCGCTATAAACTAAGTTCAATACGTACACCAACAAAATATGACCTATCACTAGATGATGCACCTTGTTCATATGCCTATTTTTAGGTTGTTTTTACTATGGGCTCATTTTTATAAATGGAAATTATAAAATATGAATTTAAACAATAACATTTAGCTTTATGTCATCATTTTCTAGTTCTATAGCTTAAGCGTGGTAGTTTTTTGCGTGATATCTTTTAGTCATAAAAAAACACAGATATTAAATTTTTAAAAAGATGAACTAAGAGTATATTAGTTTTTCGAGAAAGGGTACTTATATCATGTTTTTTTACAACGTAGTACTCTTGCATGTTATTTTATAAATTGCTAAGCCAACAACTTGATAATTCCTCTTTTTGCACCTTTTCTATTAATCCTCGGACTGAAGGTTCAGGCATTATTTTATATGCAATTAGATTTTCATTATTAGGAATAATCCAACTAAAATCTAGGTGAGACTCTTTAGAAATTGGTTCTATATCACTATGTAAGTCGTTACTATCAACTTCGAAAACATGATTAATTTCATAATGAAGTATTTCACTATTTTGCCACTGGTTTTCAATCACTCCTAAAAAGCGCTTAACTTCACAATTGATGTCCAGTTCTTCTCTAAGTTCGCGAATTAATGCGCATTCTGCAGATTCTCCTAACTCAACATGACCACCTGGTAGAAAAGAATGATGCCCTTTATAATTTGCTATTAAAAGCCTTTTATCATTCATAATTATCCCTCTTACAATATGATGAAATTTTGTTTTCAATTAAGATTTCCCTCCTTTTGTAGTAACATAGCATGTATTCTCATTAAGTCTTTATTATTATTTTTTGTTTTTCTAGAACTATCGTGAATAGATTTTGAATACACCTTTAAGTAATCTTTAACAAATGAAATTACAATACTAACTTCATGTTTTTTGAAAGTGATATCCTCCGAGAATATTAAACTTGTCCAAAATATTCATTTAGTAGTGGCATGATATAAATCATGGGTGTTTCGTAAGGGTCAATTCGATTAATTATGGTAAGTGTGTCTTTTACAATGTCTTGTTTACACCTTATTTCGACTTTACATTCTTGCCCTTCACATATTTGACCGATTTCTCCATCAAAAGGTGTTGCATTATCTAACGGTTTCCAGTACCCTTTAACTGTGCTGTAAGATAGACAGTTATCGTAATTTCCGACCTTACAAGCGTGAATGTTATTTAATTCATCTCGTAGAGTTTCAATATATTCCTCTGGGATAAATATTTCGATTTTTACTTCATTAAATTCCATGCGCTAGATCACAACCTTTTCTAAATAAAAGTTAGACATATAAACGATATACTTGCTCTTCGTCATAAACATAATCAAGTTTTTTAAATCCATAACCTTCGTATAACCTCTTTGCAATAATATTCTCTTTATGTACAGTTAATCGAATCTCCCTACATTCCGTAAATTCATTTGTAATCCATTTAATCATTTCAGCTAAAGCAGTTTTACCATATCCTTTTCCTTGATGATGCTCATCAATCATAAATCCGTTAATCCAATACATGTCCGATGTATTTGGTTCGAATGCATGCATAATGAATCCAATCATACTATCGTCATCATATATGGCTAATGGAATGTATTCGACATTTTCACCATCCGGCTTAATATATACTTTCGCAAGTGATACTGCTACTGGTGGTACAAATGTAGTTTGTTTCTTCGATACTTGTAATTTCAGTGCTTCTTCCCAGTTATCTCTTGTTATTATTTTTAATTGGATATTCATCGTATGGACTCCTTTTTGAATAACAAATTATCCTATTTAAAAAATATCTTTCTTTCATAATTGTTTCTTTATCGGATTTTAATAGTTCGAATACACTTCCTATATATTCAACGATTCGCTATCATTTCCTCTCTAAAAGAATCGAAGTACAGTAATTATGGCGTTAGAAGAACTAACAGCAGACGGTTTACTTAGAGGACAAATGGGTATGGGAACAATTGTAATGAATAATACATGGTCATTATTAGCAACGAATCCTCCACCTAATTGGAACGAGTATGTAAAAACAGGAGTACATAAACCAAGTAAATTAATTGTTCAAGAAATTAATGAAATCGAATCAAACAAAGACTTTATTCAACTTAGTAAAGGTGAACTTTCTTCTGATATTTTTCCGTTAGAAACAATGAAATTAGTTATACATAATGTGTCTAAGGAACTAGATACTTTCGGATATGAAGAACCAAAAGGACTTTTCCCTTTACGCCAGACAATAAGTGATTATGTGAAATCATTCGGTATTCATACATCTCCGTCTTCTATACTAATCGTTTCCGGAGCATTGCAAGCACTACAGTTAATATCAGTTGGTCTTTTGCATAGGGAATCCACAGTTCTACTTGAAAAACCTTCATATTTATATTCGCTTCATGTATTTCAATCAGCAGATATACATCTTTCTGGAATATCGATGGATGAGTGTGGTATCGTACCAAGCGATTTGTCTAGACGAAGTAAATATAATAAAACGAAAAACATTTTATATTCTATCCCTTGTTTTCACAATCCAACAGGTGTCTTAATGTTGGAAAGTCGACGGAAAGAACTTATGAATGTTTGTGAAAAAGAACAACTTCCTATTATTGAAGATGATATTTATCGTGAATTATGGATTGATGAACTACCTCCACTACCATTAAAGGCAATGGATCAAAATGGGCACGTATTGTATGTCGGTAGCTTATCGAAAACACTTAGTCCTGGATTAAGAATTGGATGGGTAATTGGTCCAGAACCTGTGATTGAAAGATTATCAGACATAAAAATGCAAACAGATTATGGATCTAGTTCATTATCACAAATAGTTGCTGCTGAATGGTTGTCTAGTGGTTTATATCAAAAACATGTAGCGTCCGTGAGATTGCAGCTGAAAGAACGAAGAAAAATCATGATACAAGCGCTGGACCTGTATTGTAAAGACATCGCAACATGGAATGCCCCTAGCGGAGGATTGTTTATATGGTTAAAGATACAACCTAAAATTTCAATGAAAAAACTATTTTCAAAAGCATTATCTAAAGGGATTCTTCTTAACCCAGGGCGTATTTATGAAGAGGAATCTGATCAACATATTCGTTTATCGTATGGCTATGTACCTGTCCAAGATCTTACGCAAGGAATCTATCAGATAAGTCAAATTGTTAGGGAATTAATAGAACCATAGAAAAGTCCTCTTCATGTAAGGAAGAGGACTTTCAAGCGGGTACTCATACATTCATATGTTAGGTGTTGACAACTTCCTGATACATTCTTCTCTACCTTTTCATAAACTGTCCAAATCAAATCTTTGAGTTAACTTATAATTGTTTAACCATATTGGTATATAAGAAAGATGAAAATATTTTTGGAATTTCCAATTTAATTAGATTCTATTTGTTCTTCTATTACAAGTAGTAATTCCCACTTTTTCTTTTTAGTTTATATAAAGCGTCTTATTCAAAATCCCTTTTACAAAATCAGTTTTAGCTTCACAATAACCATCAATATTATATCGATAGTTCTCAGCTAATCGATATTTCAGTTCTTCATATTCTTTCCGTGCACCCTCATTTGCTGATAAATAATCCCGTAAAGCGACATGTTCTAAATAGCCTTTCCCATCCTTCGGGCAGACATAGAGGTGGTATTTCATAAAATTATCTTCATTATTTCTTTGAAAAGCTTCACGTCCTTCAACACCTAGATCTCCTTGATGGTGATAACCTTCTTTTTCTAATCGTTCTATAATGTCAGGTAATAGATCGTAACTTTCTATAACTACATCAATATCAATAATTGGTTTTGCTGCTAACCCTTCAACAGAGGTACTACCTACATGCTCAATTCTTAAAATTAAATCGCCGATATAACTTTCAATCATTATTTTGATTTTCTTGAACTCCATTTTCCATTCAGGATTATAAGACATGATTTCTATTATTCTCGTTTTTTCAGCCATTATTATATACCTCCTTATCATAATTTAATTTTTTTCCAAATATAATAAATTGCTCATACGAATCCTCATCAAGCCCTAGAATTTCTGCAAAAGCAGTTTCTATTTTACACCTTTTTTAGAACTATAATATCTTTTCAAATATGAAGTAGTTTCTTAATTTACAATATACATTTTATATCAGCAAACAAAATATGATGAAAATTATTATTGCTAGAAGATGTTCTACAAACACCTTAATTTCAATATATTAAATTGAATCAAAGATGTATTTCATCTCTTCTTTAACAAACCAAAAATATTAAAATGGCAAAGGAGGAAGTATATTGGATATCTTTCCTATACTTTTAATAATTCATATTCTATTTGGGATCATATGTTTAATTTCAGGAGCTGTCGCAATGTCTGCAAAAAAGAGAAAAGGAACTCATACAGAATGGGGTGAAGTTTATCATGCATCTTACGTTGTAATATTCATCACTGCAATTATATTGTCTATTTTACATTGGAATGAGATTGCTTATTTGTTTTATGTCGCACTTTTTTCTTATTCATTTGCTATTTATGGCTATCTTGCAAGAAAAAGACGCTGGAAAAATTGGATTCATCATCATATTAGAGGTATGCTAGGTTCATATATAGGTGCTGTAACGGCTCTTCTAGTGAACATAGGGAATTCTATACCGATATTAAATTTACTTCCTACACTATCGTTTTGGTTTTTACCAACATTGATTGGTACCCCACTTACAATAATGGTTATAAAAAAATATAAAAAGCATACAAACAAGTAAAAAGCTCTATTCCTCTTTGAAAAAATAGAATCGCTATTAATCATGCAGTAAATATTCTGCTTCGATAACTGGATTCAGCGATTTTTTTATTACTACTCAATCATTTTAGTCCAAAGAAAAAAAGCCATTTAGATAAAATACAATTTATTATTCGTGAATAGTTGAAACGAAGTGTCAATAAAAAATAGACGATCTAAGGAGCAGAAAACTTCTTAAATCGTCTATTTTGACTGTGTAATTCCCTACACTCTTGAAGTATGTTTCGAAATAGCGTTAATTATATTATCCCAATCATCAAAATGAATTTCATGCCCCGTTCCCTCTAGTGGTAGTAACGACGCATTAGGAATTTCATTCGCTAGAGCTAAGCCATGCTCATACGGAAGTGCCGTATCTTCGGTGCCGTGAATAACTAAAGTAGATATATTTATTTTTTTTAATTTCCCCTCATAGTAATCATCACCTTTAAGCAGTGCATGATTAAACATGCTGAGTAGATTGTTTGCTCGTTTTATTTCTTTTGTTACCTGCTTCGTAACTCTTTGCTCATCAAATTTATGCTTTGGTCCACAGAGTAATGCTGATCCTCTAACCAAATAATTCACAACAGATTCGTTATCTGTCCAATCCAATTTACTTCCATTCGCATGATAAGCAAGAATTTTTTCATCCATTGGAGGTAAATTCCGATTGTTTTCATCAGACCCATAAATACTTGATGCAATCAATGTCATTGTTAGGACTCTTTGAGGATGCCTTACTGCGATAATTTGAGCAATCATACCTCCCAAAGACATTCCTACAATATGTGCATGATTAATATCGTATGCATCGAGTACTCCAACAGCATCATCCGCCATGTCTATCACAGTATAATGAGAACTTCCTGGCTTGTAGGTAACGGAACGTCCAACATCTCGATGATCATATCGAATAACGTATCGCCCTGTATCTGCTAATCGTTTACAGAACTCTTCATCCCAGTAAACCATCGAACACATTGCTCCCATAATCAGTAAAGTCGCTGGGTGATTAGGATTTCCAAAACTCTCTGTGCATATATCAATTCCATTAATTTTATTTATCTTTTCTTTCATAATTCATTCCTCATTTCATTCGAATTTGGTCATTTGAAAAAAGGTACATCAAGACAGCCCAAAATTCCCTTTAGAAAAATGAACGAATAGAAATGTACCTGAAATTAACGGAAACGAATGAACTTAATAATCATAATAAGCACTCTCCTTATAAGAAATGAATAAGAGGCTTAACCCCATTGCTAATTATATTATATTTTTGTAACTTAGGTTAATCTATTTCATTACTAATGGATAATGATAAAATTACATGCTGTAAACGATCCGGATAATTCGTAAACATCCCATTTACACCCCATTCAATCATTTTTTTCATATCTTTCTCTTTATCTACTGTAAATGGGTGAACTTCTAAGCCTTGTTTTTGTATTTTTGGAACATCGGTAGCATTCATATATGTATAGTTCATGCCCAAGCCTACACAATAAGTTTTATATGCCTTTAAGTCTTCATTGGTTAGTCTGACTGCTTTTTTGTGTGTTAATAATTGCACCAGCGGAATGCTAGAATTTAGACTATGAATCTTTTTTAAACTTTCTGTGCTAAATGATTGGATGATTATTTTCTCCTTTACAATAGCGGGATCACTTAGTTGGTATCGATTCAGTATTTCTAAAAGCTTTTCTTCCATTCCTAGATAGTCCCCTGGTGATTTTGTTTCAATATAATAACGAGCATCATGGCCAAACGTTTCAATAATCTCTTCAAGCGTTGGTACTTTTACGTCCTTAAATTCTTCTTTTGATAGCTTGGGATGTTTTTTATTAAAGAAGCTACCAGCATCAAGTCTTTTTATTTCTTCTAATGTATGATTTTTAACAAGTCCTGATCCGTTTGTTGTTCGATTTAATGTATTATCATGCATAGCAATTAAGTGTCCATCCTTTGTCATTTGAAGATCTATTTCTATATAATCACCTTTGAATTGTTGACCTAATTTATAGGCTGATATTGTATGTTCTGGAGCATATGCAGATGCCCCTCTATGGGCAATTGTTATGACATGATCTGATTGATTCTTAGCTTTTATATAATTTTTTTCTTTTGTTTGCTGTAGAATAGCAATGCTTATTCCTATCAAGATGCAAACAGTTGTAGTAATAAGTGCTTTTTTCATAGTGATATTTTAACTCCTAATCTTATACTCTATTTATATATGTTACACGATAAAATTTAAGCACGTATAAATATGTTATTAAAGCTTTGTAACAAAATCATTCAGTCTACAAAATAAACAACTGGATAGCTAATGTCTTGATAAAAAATAACCATCCTCTAAGGCTTGGATATACCTTAAAGAATGGTCGCCTTAAAACAGATTTACGATTCAATATTTTTAGGCACTTCTCTTATACCTTTAATCGGTAAGCAAGTACCTATCAGTGCAATTATTGTACAACCCATAAACATAACAGGTAACCCGTATACAGCAAGTATAGATAACGTACCAAAAATAATTAAATCCAGTACAGAATCTAGTACTGATAACAATGAAATTGTTGTTGCACGTACATGTGATGGAATTATATCATTACTCAGCTGTGAATAAATCGGATATCTTATTGCTCTTACAAATCGTAATATAATAAATGCTCCTAAAACGCTCCACAACGTATTTCCAAAGCACGCTACTAATAGTAATCCACAGACAGCTAATGCACCTGAAAGATTTAATAAAAATATACGAGAGAATTTTCGGGTTAACCACCCTATAGAAATGGATGCAAAATATCCGCCTATTGCAGCGACTGCATATAATATGCCAATTGCAAATACGGGCACGCCTGCATTTTTCAAAAGTAATTGATCATAGTTGTCAAAAACTGCACTCGCTGGAATAAATACAAGCGATATATTTAAGAACATAATAAGTAATTGAGGTGCTCTTCGGATAACTTGTATTCCTTCGATTACTTGTGAATAAGCTGACTCATTATATTCAAATTCCACCGCCGGATTTTTTATAAATAAAAGTAAAATTAATTCTACGAAATGAAAAAGAAGTCCGAGTGTAATTAAAATAAAGAATTGCTCTTCCTTCAAATCTTTCGCAAAATAAGATCCGAAAATAACAGCAATCAACATTGAAATAAAGCTAGCGGATTGAATTTTTCCCATCGCTTTATCCATAAGATGTTGTTCATTCGTTTCTTTTAAAGATTCGTATATTAAGGCTTCATCAGCACCCGAAAAAAATGTGACTGATAAACCATTCAATAAGCTATATAAACAAAATAGCCATATGTTATCAGCAAAGAACAAAATAGAGATACTTATAATTTTTATGCAAGCGCCTGTTATAAAAGAGAGTTTTAAACTGAAACGATCTGCAAAAATACCTGCTGGTACTTCTCCAATTAAAACCGCTCCACTCCAGCACATCAATACAATAAAAATATTTGAAGGAGTTAATCCTCTTTCCACATAAAACAACGTCATAACTGCTTGTAAAAAACTAATTGTTCCAAAAAAATGTACCCAAAATAAAATAGAAATATTATGATTTGCCAGCGTATACTTATCCAAACGTTCTCCTACTTTCCAATATTTATATTCTTCGCGGAAGCAGGAGTGTTAAGTTAGCTTAAATACTATGCACTCCTCTTCCTTTACTTGAGAATGTTTTTAAAGTTTTTAACATTTTAATTCCTCCTTACATTTAATTAAGTGTATCGTAACAAATATTCTTAATATTTACAAAATAAAATTATAAACTGGATAAGATTGTCGAAATGGAAAAAGTGGTATATAATAGGCAGTAACATTACTAGTAATTATTTTAGGTATTCCTAGAATAAAGGAGCGATACATATGAAAATTACTATTTATTTCGGAAGTCATGAAGATCAAGATGTACGTACAATGGATTGTCATTTAGATGTAGAAGATGCAGAAGAACTTGTCTCTGTTTCATAATATAAATCGTAAATAAAATGGGTTGAATCCTCTTCCCTATCGCATTCAGGGCACCTTTTAAAAGGTGTCTTTTCTATGTTTTTCTGGTAAAAATCCCTTTACTTTATAACGATTAAATAGTAAAATATAAATATACGAACAAACGTTCTTTTATTTCAATCGTACTTGAAGGGATGATTTTTACAATGGCTCAAAACAAACGCAGAGGAAGAAAAAAGCATACACCTACTATCTCAAATACAGGCTTTATCGGTTCTGTGTTTATTGATACATTGGAACTACAAAAAAAATCCTATTATTTTGCCCGTAAAAAGCTTCAAATTGTCCATCATGTATTAGATGGCCTTGCAGGCGCAACAAGTTCTTTATTTAAAGAGCATAATATTTCTGCACATATGTCTTGTGTGTATTTACATAAACAAAAGAAGATAGGTTTTGTTCTTTCAACAAAACCTTTTGAACAAGCTGATGGTGTTGCTTATTTTAAAAATTACTTAATTGAAAAGAATTTTTATGATAAGCAAGACGCTGAGTTTCAAGAAGTATTTAATACAGGCTTTATTGGGGTGGTATTTGCTGACATATCTAGTGTTGATCGATTTAACTTTGATTTTGAAATGAGCATGTTATCAAAGCTAATGAAGGATATGATAATTCCTGTTAAGGAGCTATTCTTACGTCATAATACCCCCGCTTATATCTCTACTTCTCATTTAGAGGAACAAAATAAATTAGGGTTTGTTTTATCTGTAAAACCTTATGATGAACGTGCAGAAGCAGATTTATATTTTGAAACATATTTAAAAGAACGTGGCTTATATATTGGGGATGAAGAAGACGAAATTGATAAGATTGTCATTCGAAAAAAAGTTGAATTGATATAGAAAAAATGCAGGATTCCAATAAATCCTGCATTTTTTATTTGAAAGTTTCATTCTCTAAAATAACAACATAATCATTAGTCATTCTACCCGCTTCTTTTGTATAATCAACAAGTCGTTGTATATTATCACAACACAGTTTTGCTCCCCATACGAGTAAGGGAACACCAATAAAATCAATATGTAATCTTCTTGAAAACAATCCTCCAAACGTCATAGGAAGTGGAACTGTTGGTGAAGTATTTGAAAAAATGATTTTTTCATTGTTTTGATACTGATGTTGAAGAATTTCCGCTAAATTTTTCATGGATGGAACAACTACTTTTGATGTCCCGTGTCCTACTGTATAAACCGGATTTCCTCCTTCGTCCCTTCCATGAAAAATTATTTTTCCCATATCAGACGTTTTAAGCTTATTAAAATAGTCCACATTTAAAATTTCTTCTTTTGTCAGTCTTCGATCAGTGGGGAGTTTGTTTAAATGATATGCTGCTGCAAGTGAAGTTGTATGTGTTCCGCCAAAATCTGTATAAATAAAAATCATAATACCATCCCTTATCATAAACGTTTCATAGTTATTAGTATCACCATTTCATCATTTACTAATCAAGAAAGGCTTTGATTTTATAACTTACTTGTTAATTCGTGATATTTTCTCCAAATATAATATCTTCTACTAATTATTGTACCAAGTGGCGTGCATAAAAAAGCGTTTGTTACAACGGTTAACATATAATGTGTACCTCACGAAAAAATACCCTTGAGTTTTAAGTTAATATACGATTATGATATCTAGATAGAATATAATCCTGAAAGGAAGGTGTATTTCTTTTGAATATTCTCGAAACAGAGCGTCTTACTCTTCGCCTACAAACAACCGACGATGCAGCGTTTATCCTCGAGCTTTTGAATGACCCCTCTTGGTTACAATTTATAGGAGATCGCGGTGTGAGAACGTTAGAAGATGCAAGGATCTATATTTTGAATGGACCGATTCGCATGTATGAGCAATTTGGTTTCTGTCTTTTTTTAGTAGAACGGAAGGAGGATCATGTTCCGATTGGAATTTGTGGTCTAGTAAAAAGAGATTCCTTGGAAGATGTAGATATTGGATTCGCCTTTCTCCCAAAGTATTGGGCTAAAGGATACGCCTATGAAGCAGCTTCTGCGGTGATGGCATATGGAAAAGATAAATTGGGGCTAAATCGTATTGTGGGGATTACTACTCCAGACAATCACGCTTCAGCTAAACTTCTTGAAAAAGTAGGGTTGCGGTTTGAAAGATCGATGCAGCTGGCCAATGATTCTGAAGAACTTAACCTGTTTGCAATTGATAAACGAAAAGAAACCACATAAATAAACAGCAAAGATATCAAAAATAATAACTCATATAAAAGACTCTCCGCTTGGGAGAGTCTTTACTTTATTTACTGAATTTTGGCGAAATATCTGTCGGTATAATTATTTCACAGCTTGAATAGATACTGGTTTCCAGCCTTTATTTTCAATCCAATCAATATACACTTTATATTTTTTATTGCTTTGCTTATCTCGCACATTACCATAGGCCTTATTCGTTCCGTTATTTCCAATAAAATCATAAATGAGTTGTGATTCAGGAACCTCAACAGCATAGGAAATTGCTTTTTTCATCTCATTCCAATCTGTCGTTCCCTCTTTAAATTGCATGGCAGGTTTTGCCCCTTGCTCTGTACCAACTGGATTCCATTGCTTATTTTGTTCTGTTTGATTTGCATCTCTATCTGATTGATTTTTATTTATTGTCTCTACATTAGCCTTCTGTTCTTCAATTTTATTATCCTTTTGTTCTTCTTGTTTTTTTACTAGATTTTCATTGTTCTGTTTTTCTTTTTCCTGTACTTTTGAGCTTTCTTTCTCTTGATTTTGCTGTTCTATTAATTTTTGTTTTTCACTTTCTTTGTTTGCTTGTTCCTTTGATGAGTCTGCTTCTGATTGTTTTGTTTTTCGTTCCTCTAATTTATTGTTTTTCGCCTCTTTAGATGCTAATTGGGCTACTTTCTTTTCTTCTGGATGTTCTTTTCCTTTTGTTTGATCAGTAAAAAATAACTGATAAGATACCATGCTGACTGCCAATAATACTAAACTTAATCCAATATTAACAACACTGCGTTGTCGACGGGCTTGTTGCTTTTCTTGAAATCTACCTTCATTTCCCATTTCTGAAACCTCCATGTAACTTTTACAGTGAAACTGTATGCTTTGTTCACTATTTTAGAATCCAGTAAGTTTATATGTTGATGAACTTTAAAATTCATCTGTATAGTTGTTAACCCCTTCCTCCTTATCACTTACATACACCTTTATTGTAAATACATTTTCTTACCTAAAATAAGTACATTGTTAAACACGCTTTTTTTATATTACATTTTAATATTCAGAATTTCAACAACAAAATTAATGTTAAGCTAGAATGTTTCTACTATTTTTAATAAAAGCGTCAACCACTCCAAGAATTCATCTACTTTTATAAAAATATTTTACAATTATTGGTGTATCTACAAAAGTTGGGCATAATACACTCACCTTAACACCGTAAGTTTCCTAATGATGTTCTATTTTAACTACATATGAATAGAATTCACTCTATAGGAATACATAAAATATATATGTACAAGCCTACTCACTACATCCTTAGTGAAAATAGAACTCTATAACTTTTGGAGGAATACACATGCCAAAAAAGGTTCTCCTGTTTACAGATTTGGGAATTGACGATGCATTTGCCATCCTGTACACCTTTTTTCGTAAAGATATTCAAATTTTAGGGATTGTAGCCGATTATGGAAATGTATCAAGAGAGAATGCCATAAGAAATATTAACTATTTGAAGTACATTGCGGGAAAAAAAGAGATACTTGTATTCCTTGGTGCTTCTGTACCGTTAACGGGTATATTGGTTCAGTATTTTCCTGAGGTACATGGAAAAGTCGGATTAGGACCTATCATTCCACCTGAAATTTCTTATCCAGTTTATCCCTTAAATGATATTTACCAAATTATAAATTCAAATTTAGATGATCTTACAATTATCAATTTGGGAAGACTTTCTTCGTTAGCTACGACCTTTGTTTTAAATTTAGAAACAATGCGGAATGTAAGAGAATACATTTGCATGGGCGGAGCTTTTTTTTATCCAGGAAACGTGACTGCGGTGGCTGAAGCTAACTTTTATGCGGATCCTTATGCAGCAAACTTAATTCTGCAGCATGCGAAGAACTTGACAATCATTCCGTTAAATGTAACTCAACATGCGGTTGTTACACCCAAAATGGTCCAACAAATCGATGCATTTCATCAGGATACACAGGATATTGCAGGACTCATCATCAAGCCTATGTTAGACTACTATTATAATTTCTACTCCAAGTCGAATCCCGGTATAGGAGGAAGCCCTATGCATGATTTTGTAACAGTGTGGTATTTGCTGAATCAAGAGGCTGTTGGTCTTTCAAGAGTACCCATCAAAGTAATTCCCGATCAAGGGGAAGGATTCGGTCAAAGCATTGCAGACTTTCGTTTTGTGACTAATCCAGGTTATAAAACGCATAATGTGGCTTTTCAGTTTGATTATGAAAAATTCAAGAATGATATTATGGAAACGTTCCTAAGGAGAAGGCTGTAGCATTCTTTCGTTGAGAGATAAAACTGTTTCAAGAAATATTTACAAAAAATTGTATAAGTAACCGGTATATCCCAGGGTTCTCTTTATCGAGTAATCAAAGGAAACTTCAAGAAACACAGGGATGACAAATCTTTGTGTTTCTACTTTGCGATCTATAACAGCAATCCTGTCTCTTTCCCATAAAGTGAAACTTTAATCAGTGGGGGTTTTCTTCATCCCCCACTGATTATTAGTTGAACGAATCGGGCTTTTACGGGCAGTTTATCTCCCACCTAACTTCTTTAGAAAAGCGTAAGCGGCTCGCTCAGAATCGCAGGACGTTGGAGCCCCCGACAGAGAGGCACTTTTTGCCTCGTCCGAGAGGGCGAAACGACCGGAGATTCTAGCCGCTAGAGCTGGACAATGTTTTCGCCGAATTTTGAGGTGGGAGTATTACTAGCCGTTAACGCGGGATAAACCAGTGGTATTCATACAAACTAGATGTTTATGCTAATTTGTTTATTTGATTTATTTATTATACAAATACAGTGCGTGAAATTGCTTGCTTGAGTATTTATCCCTCTAGAATTAGGGATACCAACAACAAAATACAAATTTCACACATTAAGCAAAATAAAAAGGTGACATAGGAGTTATTTGTATTTCCCTAAAAAGAGGTATCATTCAAAACTTTCTCCCATTGATCCATGACTCATGTTTTTTCCGTAAAATATTTCATCCATTTCCGTTTTTAATTTTTTTGTAATTTCATCTTGTTCTTTTACGGATAATTTTTCTTGTGTATATCCAAATAGATAGTTGTTTAAGTCAAATTCTTTTAGTTTACATTTTGTATGAAAGATATGCTCTTGATAAACATTGACATCAATCATATCATAGAGATTTTTCACATTATTTGGAATGTAATTTTGGATAGAACTTATTTCATGGTCAATAAATAACTTGTTACCTGTTATATCTCTTGTAAATCCCCGAACGCGGTAATCAATTATCATAATATCTGTATCAAATGAGTGGATAAGGTAATTTAAAGCCTTAAGAGGTGAGATTTCACCGCATGTAGCTACATCAATATCCGCTCTAAAAGTGCTAATACCTTCATCTGGATGATATTCAGGATACGTATGAACCGTTATATGACTTTTATCTAACTGCATAACAACTGAATCAGGAAGAGGTCCAGGTGATTCAGTGAATGATTCTGTCGGCACTTCTACCACGGGACCTTCTGATACTAATATAGTTACACTCGCCCCTTGTGGTACATAGTCTTGTTTAGCAATATTTAATACATGTGCACCTATAATGTCCGAGACATTTTTCAAAATCTTAGTTAATCTGTCTGCGTTATATTGTTCATCTATGTATTCTATATAAGCTTCTCGTTCTTCTTTTGTTCTTGTATAGCAAATATCATACATGTTAAAACTTAATGATTTTGTGAGGTTATTAAAACCATGTAATTGAATCCTTTGTTCTGGTGTTAGGTTCATGATAAAATTCCCCATTCTTTTTTCTGATCAATACTATTTTATAAATCCTTTATGAAATATAGTTCCATTCTACAATTTTTTCATGCATCCTCTTTTTGAATTAAGATTACTTGTAATATACAAGTTATTTCTAATTCGTTGGTGATGGCTATCATTATATTGTTATGGATTATTTTAATTTTATTGTAAAAATACGGTAATTGAAATTTAGAATAGCAGCTATGTAAAATTTGAATGAAGAAACCATTGTGAGTAAATGCATCAAAAAAGAAAAGATGTGTAAACTTAGATTAGCTTACACATCTTTTCTTTTTTCTATGTTTAAAACTAATTAAATACTGCGCCGATTTTTATAATTACTCTCAATTATATTCCAAATCAAAACACTACTTTTTTAAATCTTTTTTCGTTACTTCACTTCTAATATTTACATCTTTTGAGAATTCAGTATCATTTTTTAGGTTATTTGGATAGTTGCTTTTTTGTTTTCGATTATCATTCCGATTCGTCATGAATGATCCCTCCTCTTATAAACGTTCGTACCTATTTTGTACAAAAGGAACTATTTCATACTGATAATTTCATGAGTATAGTCCCGTTCAACTTACGCAATCCGATTTAACACAATGTTTTCAATATTTCTCCAAGCGATTTGGACATGCTAAAGAATGAGGTGACTGTTATGAAAAATGAAATATTAAAGTTAGTACCAGAAGCGGTAAAAAAGTTAATCCAGAAAGACGTTAAAGAAAGAAACAAACGCATCATTGATTTAATTATCGATGATGCAACTGCATATGAATTTGAACCAGACCAAGTAGTTCCTTGTATCATGGCTGCTTATTATGCTTACGAGTCCACCCCTTATCCTAGTGAAATGGAAGATGAATGGATGAAGATCTTAGTTTTTCACACAGCTACTCGTTCAGCGATGAAACTTTTATCTTACGGTAAATTTAAAGCAAAGCGATCAGAGAGTGGATGGATGAAGTATACAGGTCATTGAATGATCCCATTTTGAAGTGAGAGGTTCCTATTAACTAACATATTCGCTGGAATCTCTTATTTCGCAATGGAGTTTTCACAGAACATATGACTGTTTCATGCTCAATAGGCATCGTATATTTCGTTCGAAAAAATTTTCACGAAAAGTTACACATGCTATATATCTTCTAACGAGCCCTAATATTTTTTATTTTCCAATTAAATACAGTGCGTGAAATTAATGTTTGTATGCATGAAAAAGAACCCATCATTTACGAATAGGTTCTTTTTCTAGTAACTTGTATGATTAATGTGTATGGTTATATTTCGATAACAATGGAATTCGTTTTGCAATGGATGCATAAATTACAAATACCATTTGTGTTAATGGTTCTAATTTTCGCGTACTTTGCATTACTATGCCGCAAGTTATAAATGACAGGAATGCTCCACCAATTATATCTGCTGGATAATGGACACCAACGTAAATACGTGAAACTCCAACTAGTACGGCCCAAATTAATGCAATATATTTTAATCTTTCCCCTCTCAATAGCATGGTAAATGCTATTGAAAATACAAGTACAGAATGATCACTTACAAATGATGAATCTACTGCATGTGGCACTAATTGATGAACATGATAAGTTACAAAAGGTCGCGCATGATAATATACTGCATGAATGAAAACATTTAACAGCAATGAAACTCCGACTGTAAGAACAGTATATACAACAGTATATTGTTTTTGAATCGCCATTTCTTTTTTAGTATTACTAAACCATAAAATAAGCATAAAAAGAATCGCCATGTAAGGCGCGCTATTCGTAATCATAATCATGATCTTATCTGAAATGATTGAGGTTCCCGCTAAATTATTAATCCATTGAAATACTGTGTAGTTCATATCTACCCTCTCCTTATTTTCATTACATTCGTACTTTAAGAAAGTACAAGTTCTATTGGTTACACAGTATACAACAGTAATATGAAAATACTTTGAAACTTTTCTCATCTATTTCTCATTTTCATGTAAAACATAAGGAAACGAAATTGTAACTGATGTACCTTCTTTCTCCCTACTTTCTAATATAATGTTTCCATTATATTTTTCTACAAGCCGTCTTGCGATGGAAAGCCCCAGGCCATTTCCACCCTGTTTACGACTCCTTGCTTTATCCACCCTATAAAAACGATTAAGTACATATGGTAAATCCGATTCGGGTATTCCGTCGCCATGATCTACAATACGTATAGTAATATTTTCTTTTTGCATGTTTGTTTGAATACAAATGTATTTATCATTTGCTTTGGTATATTTAATCGCGTTATCTAGTATGATAATCATTATTTGCTCTAAATAAGGTGTTGGTATAGCCACGTAAGCCTCTTCGGCATATAATTGTATATCGAATTCGAATTCGAATTCAGTTTGAAGAACTTCAAAGTTTTGGATTACTTGTTTTAATACAGTATTTACATGTACAGGCTCGACTGCTAATGAGGGCATTTGCTCTGATTCTGCTCTGGATAACTCTAATAATTCTGAGACTAATTTATTCAATCTATCCACTTCTTTTAAACTAGATTGAAGTGACTTTTGTAGAATAACAGGATTATCCTTTCCCCAACGGTTTAACATGGATAAATGGCCTTGAATAATTGTAAGGGGTGTTCGAAGTTCATGTGATGCATCTTCAACAAATTGTTTTTGTTGTAAAAAAGACTTTTCTACATCATCCATTAATTCATTAAATAGAATGCCTAACTTTGCAAGTTCATCATTATTTTCCCGTACAGGAACTCTTTCTTTTAACCCGTTTGTTTTAATTCGATTCATCGTATCAGTTATATTCTGAACACTTAATAAAAGTTGTTTAGCAATAATTGTTCCACCTAAAAAACTAAGTATAAGTCCACCGATACCAGCTGCAACCATTACAACGAAAATGATTTTCAACAAATGATCGAAAGTTTCTAAATTTTTTCCAACCTCAATTGTTCCCATAAATGTTGCTGTTTGAATCGGCATACGTTCAATTAATATTCTATCTTCTAAATGCCTCTTTATATAAGCTTCAGGTTGGGTAACCGATTTAGGAGGCGCCCACCTCGGATTAAAATCACGAGAAATCGAGACAATTGGTTGTCCATCTTTATCTAAAATTCGAATAATCTGATGTTTATCATTCATATTATTAAGAAAGTCTTTACTGTTTTCAATCGTTTGGTTAGAAAGTGTTTCTTTTTTATCAGTAAAATATGCTGCTATTTCTTTCACTTGCCTGTTCATTTGTTTCTTTTCATAGTCTACTGTCCATTGATTAATCACAATAAACTGTAAAACATTATATAAAGCGAACAAGATAAATAATAACGTAGTTGACCAAAGAGTTAGTTTCCATTTTATCGGAAGGTTTCGAATGCGCTGTGCAAAATTTTTGATCATCTCATCACATATCCAGCCCCTCTAACAGTCTGGATATACTCCTCCTTATCTACACCATGTAATTTGTTTCGTAAATAGCGAACATATACATCAACAATATTTGTTTCTACAATCGCATCGTAACCCCACACTTGCTCTAAAAGTATATCTCGTGTAAGTACGCGGTTAATATTCTTCATAAACATGAGTAATAACTCAAATTCTTTGTTCGTTAATTCAATGATTTCATCATTTTTTCTTAGCGTTCTTGATTCTACATGTAACTGTAAATCTTTAAAAGCAAGCAAAAGTGTTGGCTTACTTTCTTCTTTTTGTTCGCGTCTAAATATAACACGTATTCGTGCAAGGAGTTCTTCAATTGCAAATGGCTTCGGTAAGTAATCATCAGCGCCGCTATCTAATCCTGTAACACGATCCATAATACTATCACGCGCTGTTAACATAATGATGGGAGTATTCTTCGTCGCACGCAGTCTACGACATACTTCAATCCCATTGAGTCCTGGTAACATCAAATCAAGAAGTATAATATCATAGTTCTTCTCTAGGGCTGCTTCCAATCCTTTTCGCCCATCGTATTGTACCTCTACTGCATATCCTTCATATTTTAATTCTAACTCTAAAAATTCAGCTAAACTTTCTTCATCTTCAATTATTAATATATGATGCAACCCTAATTCCTCCTATATTATTAAATGAATGATCAATCCTAATCCAAATAGAATCGCAATCATTTGATGTATGCTTCGATATAATACCGATTTTTTTCTGTCTTTAACCTTATTCAAAAGAATTCCAACAACTCCTAGCAATACTAAGCTACCAAAAGCAAATATGCCGCTGTAAATCTGTATCATATGGTGACTTCCCCTTATAAAAAAATAAACTCCATGTGTTGTTGCAACAGCTAATACAGCATAACCGATAAACATATGATATTTCTTTGCTAACATATATAATTCTTTCATATACTTGAATCCGGGTATTTTATTTTTGTGTAAAAACAGCCAAATATGACGTAAAAACCAAAGTGATGCAGCTGCAATCGCACCATATTCACCAAGAGAACCAAGATTTTCATTTACGCTTTTTAATCCTATTTGATCTCCTAGCATAAAGTTTACGATGAACATTGTAACACTAAATGCAATCACACAAGCTCCTGCGATCTTTATAAACAAATTAAAAATTTGACTTCCGAACGTTTTCTTCATTTTGCATCCCTCTTTCAATTTCAAAACATCACTACATTCCAAATTGTAGCAATCAAAAAAGAAAAAAGAATGAAAGAAAGATTAGAATAAGATGAGAAATACTTTATGTGAACTAAAAAACAAATTTCCCACCGTAATTTTTATATGTATAGATTTTCTTTCGCCAGTGTAATGATCTTTTGAATAAAAGGTTCTTTTGCATTAGTATACGCCACTCGATCAAATGGATACTTCATAGCAAGCTCGTATTTTAATTGTTTGTATTCCAAACGTGCCCATTCATGATTTCTCATAAAATCACGAAATAATAAATTGTTTTTCCAATCTTGACCACCGTGCGTATAGACGTGTAAATGATGTGTACCTGCTCTCCATTTCCCTTTTCTAAAAAAACGCCTCTGCGGAAAAGGTTTATGAAATATATATTCATATCCTATTGTTTGTAATGGTTCTATCCAATGATCAACTAATTTTAAATCTTTAACACCTATCATCATATCAATAAGAGGTTTAGCATCTAACCCTTCTACTGACGTACTTCCGATATGTTCAATCGCTAAGATGTCCTTTTTTAGCAATGTGATAAATTTCTCTTTCTCCTTCACAAATTCCGTATGCCAATTTAAATTATACGGTTCAATGATTATTTCTTTATCCATCTTTTACTCCTTTCATAATAATTACATAGCTTTAAAAGTAATTCTTTTTAACTAATCAAAACAGGATTTTTATTACTCTCCTCGAATTTATTAATATTTAATCTCATTATATAAAATAAGAGGTGTAAAATGAACGAAATTCCAGTCACACTTAGCTTTGATGATGTAACTTTTAAATTAAAAGAATATCAAGATTTTGAATGGCTTGTGAAGCTTGGTAGAGTGTTTACTGTATTTGATCAACAAGATTCTGGCAATATATGCTTTGGTATTGAAATAGATGGTCAGAAAAGATTTGTTAAATATGCTGGTGCAAAAACAATGGAGTATTCGGGAAATCCAGATGCCGCTGTTACTAGATTAAAAGAAGCTATTTTTCTTTATGAAGAATTAAAACACGATCATCTAATCGAATTAATTGATCATTATGAAGTAGAAAACGGTTATGTGGCAATCTTTAATTGGTTTACCGGAGAATGCCTTCATTCCCATTGGTCATTTCCACCACTAGCGAAATATAGTAATCCTAGTTCTCCGTTCTATCGCTATAAACAATTATCAATTGAAGAACGTCTTATTTCACTAGATCATATTTTTTCTTTCCATGTTCATGTTGAAAGAAAAAATTATGTAGCAATAGATTTTTATGATGGAAGCATTTTGTATGACTTTGAAACAAAGACAACAAAGGTTTGTGATATCGATTTATATCAGAAGAAACCTTATATCAATACAATGGGGAGACTTTGGGGATCATCACGATTTATGTCACCTGAGGAATTCGAACTTGATGCAGTGATTGATGAGAAAACAAATGTATTTAATATGGGAGCAATCGCTTTTGCGTTCTTAGGAGGGGAACTCGATCGTTCTTTCACTAAATGGGAAGCAGGGAAAGAATTGTATGACGTAGCAGCTCGTACGATAGAAAAAAATAGAAATCAACGTTATGCATCAGTTGAAGAATTTCACTTAGCATGGGAATTTGCTCGAAACAAATAACAATTCAAAAGTAATCACAGTCCTTATTCCAATAATTAAAACATGAAGAAGTTGTATTTTTCCGGTATAATACTTATAGTACTGAAAACTACAATAATGAGGCATGCTAGATGAATTTTGTATACATTAACCAAAACGTATTAAATAATCTGCTTTACATTTTAAGCAGCATCTTTGTTTTTTATTTTATATATAATAATGAAATATTTTTTAAAAACTATAAAAAGATTCTTATCATTATATGCACTAGTATACCATTGATTTTATGTATGAAATTCCCTATATACATAGACGAAAACTGCGTTCACGACTTAAGACAGATCCCTTTTTTAATAGGTACACTTTATGGTGGTTTACCAGTTGGGATCGCTTTATTATCTATCATGTTATTGATTCGGTTTGTTTTTTATGGTGTTAACTTTTTAACAGTTATTGTTTATATTACCATGCTTATTTTCACTGCCTATTCTTCTTCTAAATTTAATCAATTAAACAGAAGAAAGAAGCTTATCATGTCAATGACTTTACCTTTTTTCCTTGCTTTACTTACAACCTTTATCGCTGTTGTTCTGTCAGATTTCCCAATTACAAATTCATATATCACTTATTTTATTCTACTCCCTCCAATTGTCATGTTATTTGTTGTATATATAAATGAGGTTTTAAGAGATGCCGTTATTATGAGGTCTAAATTAGTAAAGATGGAGAAGATGGAGATTGTGAGTCAACTTGCTGCGAGTATTTCACATGAAGTAAGAAATCCTCTTACCGTAGTAAAAGGTTTTACTCAACTCCTTAAAACTCCAGATTTACCACAAGAATCGCGAGAACAATATATTGAACATATTCTTGGAGAGCTAAACCGCGCTCAGGTTATCATTGATGACTACTTAACATTTGCTAAGCCAGCATCACAAAAAGTTGATAACATTGTAATAGATCAAGAATTAAAAAGAATAATAAGTATGATGATGCCATTATGTAATATGAATTCTATAAATGTTTCTGAGAATTTAGTAACAGGTTCCATCACTGGGAATACACAACATTTTCAGCAATGCTTTTTAAACTTAATAAAGAACAGTATTGAAGCGATGCCAAATGGCGGAAAACTAAGTATCAAATCATCTGCTTGTGAAAACAAAATTACTATTGTCATTAAAGATAGTGGAATTGGGATGACACAAGAGCAAATCAATCGATTTGGTGAACCTTATTTTAGTACAAAAACAAGAGGAACAGGTTTAGGTACGATGGTTGCAGTAAAAATCATTGAAACGATGAATGGTACTTTAGATATAAATAGTATTGTTAATAAAGGAACCACTTTAACGATCACATTTCCACAAAATAATGAGATTGCTAAAAAACACTAACATTTTGATTTAAAAGGAGCTTCCTATGCTCCTTTTTGTTTTTCACTACATAAATTGAAATTTTAATCAATGTTTTTTCTCCATTCCCCACTGATTATTAGCCTTCACTAATCAGGTATTTACTAACATTTCATCTCCCGCCTAACTTCATTGTTTTCGATGATTTTTAAAGCGGGAATATTACTACTAGTTAATACAAAATAAGATATGCTTTTCATAAACCTTGGCTTAAATTATTTATATATGAACCCTCCTATAAAAGGTCCTGGCTATAGCTAACTTGAAGGTATTCCTTCTTTACTCCATTTTTTATTACTTAACATAGTTGTACCACTTCTCGTATATTTACTCATTAGGTTTTACATTCGCAAGACTCCATCCGCATCAATCACCGGTACGCAAAAATAATTCGAAATATTTAGGAGGGATAACTTGAGCGCTCACTACTCTTTCACATATCAATTATCAAACGGAGCATGATAGCTCCTTTCCCATTAAATATTTAGCACAATAAACGCATATAACTTCGAAATAAATATACTTTTTTATGGGTAAAGAAAAAGTCTCATCTCAGTATGAATAAAAGCAAACTGCTGAATCATTTCATTTAGGCATCTCGCTGCTTTTGTAGGAATTTGATGCTTTACGTTATCAATGAATTTTAATTCATTACATGGCAATTTTTCATGTAGTAATTTGGCATGACTATAAAATACTTTATCTTTCTTACCATACACCAACAAAACCGGAAGCTGAATATTTCTAAGCTGATTAGTACAATCATAATGCAAACTATAACAATAATACTGCCAGATATTTTTGGCATTCCCTTTTCGTGCCTCTTTAAACATCTTTCTGAACAATTTATGTGTATTTGAGTTGCTCCATGAAATAGACCATGCTAAAAATGAAACTGCCCCCGCTTTCGCAAGTTTCACGCCAAGTGAAATCTTATTCTTTAGATATCCATCCCTCACTTCTGACATTCCCCCGATTAGAATACCTCCTAACGATCTTTCAGCAAAGGCCAATAAAAATTCTAATGCGACAGAGCTTCCAGTCGAATATCCACATACAAATGCTTTCTTAATCTCTAAATGATCCAACAAACATCTAATGTCTTCAGCAATCAGTGGATAGGTTATCGGTTGTTTTGAATACTGACTCCTTCCGTGTCCTCTAATATCAAAAGCAATCACCTTAAAATTTTGGGATAATCCCTCTATTTGATACTCAAAATTTACACATGTAAGTACAGGAGGATGAATAAAAACAATAGGAACCCCTTTTCCCTTAACGATATAGTACAGACTACTACCATCTACATCCAACATTGGCATGTATGTAATCACCTCAACAATCTAAAATTATTCCCCACTCTTTTTCAAAAAAACAGTAGCTCTAAAAAATGATGCATACTAAAAATTGATTTTAGTACATGAGTATTTTCCTTTTGTCATTAATTTCTTTATAATTTGTTAGCTATAAGCTGTCGATATTATTCTGTTATACGTTCCTGATAACGTTGAAGCTGATTTTCGTTTAAAAAAAATGAATTTAGTCGCTCCTCAAGTTTTTCTTTTAATCTTTTCATTTATTTAGACAGAAAAACAGATGGTCTTTTTTTTGAATGTTATGCTATAAAATAACCTCTTACAGTACACTTGACGATGTGTCTTTTCACTCATTTCTGTTATTATGTGGCACTTCTTTTTTTCTATTCTGGCAACTATTTAGAATAAATTACGATGGATTTTCCTTATGAATCACACATAAAATTACAATAATTCTTTTTAATCCCATTTTTCAATATACTGCATCTCATTGATTAAATAAACATTATGTAAATGAATTTTAAATCCTTATTTATCTGTACATGTTTCCCTTTGTAATGAGTAAACTTAGGGTTTTTAGGAAAAAAGAATCAAGAAATGTTAGCATAAATTCCGATAAAATATTGCAACATAAATCATGTGAAATTGAACTTAGTGTTTCTTTTTCCTAATTATCTTTACAGGGGGTAAAAAATGAATACTCTTAACTTCTTGATGTCACTATTCAATTCTGGAAGAAGAACTCAGCAAATGTTTAGATTATTTAGAAATAGACGGAATAACAATAGAAGCTGGATTTGGTTTTCTTTACTAGGATTAGGAACAATTTTTAGTGTAGTAGCAACACGTAATTCAAATATGATGAAACCTATTCAACGTTTGTTCCAAGGTGTTCAAAATACAACAAAAACATTTATTCCATCCAAAGTAAATTTGGCAAATATAGAATTTGCCGATGAAATTACGCCTAACAGTCAAAAGAGACTAGGTAATCAAAACCAATAACTATCGTGAATAATAAAAACTCGTCTTTTAGTCACAAGTATTTACAATATTAAAAAATCATGTGAATTAAACGAATTTTCCGGAAATCAACCTTATTATTTCGGTGAAATTTCAACATAAAAAAAGGAGCATAGCAGCTCCTTTTTTTATGTTGAATCTCGTATTGATACTAAAAAAGTATCTTTAATGGTTTTTCTGATTACATGATTCTGTGACGAATGATTAAAAAGTTATATGTTTTTAATACCCTCAGCCCCAGCAGCTGCATCCAACAATAATTAATAAAATAAATAACACAACTAATAAAGCAAAACTTCCACCAAAACCACAAGAACCACCGAAACTCATATTCTCTCCTCCTTTTAGTATAAAACTAATGGATAATGAAATTGATCGTTTATTAACAGGTTCGTATTATACAGTATGTTTCTATGTCATTTTTGAGCATGTCTTGGATAAATTTAAAAAGACATTCCTCTGAGTGCCTAAATTTTATCCCAATAACATCCAGAAAACTTACAATGGATACCAAAACCCTTTGAAAATATTGAACTTTAGGTAAATGGCCAGTACTAAAATTATAATGCCGATAACGAGCCCTAGATAATCCTCTTGTTTTGCTTTTGTTGTAAAATACCATGTTCGCTTCTCTTTTTTTCCGAATCCTCGTAAGTCCATTGCATTTGAAACCGTATCAATTCGCTCTAAAGAATGAATAACAAGTGGCCAAAAGATGAGTACCCGATTTTTAATACGTTCCCAAAAATTCGTCTCTCCTCTTTCAAATGGTACACCTCTTGCTTCTTGAGCGTGCTTAATCAATTTGTATTCCGCTTGTATATTCGGTATGTAACGAAGCGCAATGTTTATTGCATAGGCAATCTTATATGGTAAGCCAATTTTATGCAGGCTGCTAGCGAACTCACTTGGATGTGTCGTGTATATGAAAATAAGTGTAAATGGTAATAACGTAAAATACTTTAATGAGAGCGTAAGAGCATAAAATAGTGTTTCAAATGTAATCGTAGCATATCCAATATGCAAGAATGCTGTACTTGTACCAGTTAACTCAGATCCATGAGTTGGTGTAATCAATAAAATCATCATTGAATTTAGCATACTAAATGTGAAAATAACACTAAATATAATTACAATTTTTTTTATAGGGATTTTAGCGATCACTATTCCTAAACAACCAATGAAAAACAAGCATAATAAAATACGAAAATCAAAAAATATAAACGTAAGAGTCATCCAAATTATAAATAACAACAATTTAATTGCGCCGTCCATACGATGAAAATATGTATGATTATCTATATAAAATAAATCTGATTTATTCATAATCCCCTCTCCTTTTTGCCTCCATATACATTTGTACAAAAACGTCTGGAAAAGGGACTTTACTCAAATTCGCTAAAGTTGTTAGCGAACTCTCCTGTAAATTAGCTTGTTGTAATACTTCGCTATTTGCTAATACGCTTGGAACAGTATCATTAGCAAGTATTTTCCCTTTATGAAGGACAACTGCACGGTCTGCATATTCTAAAGCTAGATTCATATCATGTGTAATAAAGATGAATGATATTCCTTGTGCCGCTAGTAGGCTTATACAAGACATAAATTGTTTATAATGAAAATAATCTTGTCCTGCTGTTGGCTCGTCTAATATGATAAGCTTCGGATTCCTTGTTAAAACCGATGCAATGGTAAGCCTCTTTTTTTGTCCGTAACTTAACGCTTGAATAGGCCAATTTCGGAATGGATATAATCCACAAATTCGCAATGCATCTTCTACGCGTTTATTTATTTCTGCGCTAGAAGTCTTCTTTAATTTTAATGAAAAAGCAACTTCATCCCAAACAGTAGATTGTGTAATCATGTGATTAGGATTTTGCATGACATAGGAGATCACTTCTCCACGCTTTCGAATAGACCATGAACTTATATTTTCATTATCAAGTACAATTCCCCCTTCCTTCGCTTTGTTCATTCCCGTTAATGTATGTGCAAATGTAGACTTACCTGCACCATTATGGCCTAATAATGCTACAATTTCTCCCTTTTGTAGAGAGAGTGTTATATCCCTTAATGTAAAATCTTTTTGCGAATATGAAAATGATATATTTTCTATTTCACATAAGATTTCTTTTTTTTGTTGTTCTTTAAACATAGTAGAATTTAACATCCATTGCATAATCGCTTTATTCACATTTTTATGATCTAAAGTTTCAATTGGATATAATTCTTCATCTAAAATATTCATTCTTATATTTTTTAATGCTTCAATATATACAGGTTCTCTTAACCCTATTTTTTGTAGCATGTTTGTTTGTAAAATTCTTTTTGGTGAATCAACCGCTACAATTTTTCCTTCTTCTATTAATATGATTTTATCAAGGTCTAATTTTAATATTTCTTCTATTCTATGCTCAATAATAACAACTGTTTTATTAAATTGTTGATGCACCTTTCGTATAAGTTCTACTGTTTTCAAACTACTCATGGGGTCTAAGTTTGCTAATGGCTCATCAAATAGTAATATGTCAGCTTCTGTTGTTAACAGTCCAGCAAGAGAAACAGTTTGTTTTTGACCACCAGATAATTCATGCGGGCTTCGTAGATGAAACGTATGCATCTGTACTTTCTGTAGTGAGTCCATAACAACAGCCTTCATTTTCTCCTGTTCTACACAATCGTTTTCTAAGGAGAATGCAACATCTTCTCCTACGGTTAGACCAATAAACTGAGAATCTTGATCTTGTAAAATAGTTCCTACATGCTTGCTTTGCTCAAAAATACTACCTTTTCGCGGATCCTTACCACATATTGAAATGTTCCCAGTACTTGATCCCTCATATGAAAAAGGGATAAGCCCATTTATACAATGGGCCAATGTTGATTTTCCTGATCCACTTCGACCGGCAATCAATACTTTTTCACCTGGATAAATACGGAATGTAACATCCTTTAAAGTAGGTTCTGTCACTTGTTTATATTGAAATGTAAATTGTTCAAAGGAAATAATCGGCTTCATTGTAATCTCCCTACTTTTCAATCTTCAAATGTGTATGTTTTTTATTTGCTTTCGCTAATCCCAGTGTGATTGGTAAACCAAGAATTAAGAATACAAGGATATCTGCAATCGTTGCACCGAATACTTGAATAACAATTTTATCCAAAGGTTCACCCATAACGATAATATCAAAAGCACCGGCAAATATGATTGCAATGACAATCCCGATTAAACCTGTTATAGCAAAATATGAAATATCTCGATTACGAAATGTTCCATTTTTCACACTGAAACTTGCTCGTTTTTGTACAAGTCCCATCGTAAATCCAATAATACCTGAGCTAAGTACCCATCCCCACCATATTCCCCATCCAGCGATGGTATCTGTCACTATATGACCGATAAGACCAATCAAAAGTCCTGCAATCGGCCCGAAAATCGCACCAAAAATTGTTAATATAGCCAAAGCAGGCTTTATAAATGTGTTTGGCGCAATTGAAAATCCCCATAGACCTAATACACCATATATTGCAGAACCGATTCCAATTGCTACGACTAATTTTGTAGATAATTTGTTCATATGAATTCCCCTTTCATTCTAGTTAGTTTATATTAGTCCTATATGTATAAGAAAATTAAATTATGCGTCCTCACTTCCTTTCTTCTCAATATCTCAATAAAAAATGACCCCTTTTATAAGAGGTCATTTTTTATTGAGATATGATCCTCTTATCTTTCAAAAGACAATATGTCTTTTGCGGAATTAGCACCTTCCTATTTGTATGAATAAATAGGGGTTGCTGAGGTTTCATAGGGCCGTTCCCTCCACCTCTCTGGATAAGTATTCGTTTGTAATTTGTATTATTGCATTAACGCAAGTTAATTTCAATATTTTTCTAACTATTTTTATTTTTCTTAAAACAATCAAATTAATCATTGTATTCTTATCGGAATTATGGAATAATTGACATAACAAAACATGTTAACGGGAGGAATTTGACATGAAAGTAATCGGATTAATTGGTGGATTAAGTTGGGAATCAACGTCTCTTTATTATAAACATATTAATACACTAACTCTATCTCAGTATAATCATAATGCAAAGCTTGTTCTATATAGCATGGATTTTGGCGAAGTGACAAATTTATTACAAAATCAACAATATGAGGAAGTGCAAAATCAACTCGTTCAAGTAGCAAAAAAAATAGAGTGTTCCGGTGCAGATTGTATACTTATGTGCTCAAATACAGTACATCAATTTGCGGAAGAAGTAGAACAAGCAATCTCTATCCCCCTTCTTCATATTGGTGATGTCAGTGCTGAAGAAATTGTTGAACATGATGTGAAACGGATTGGTTTACTTGGAACAAAACAAACAATGGAACAGGACTTTTATAAAACAAGACTAGCTAATTATGGTGTTGAAACAATTATTCCGAAAAAAGATGAACGAAATTTCATTCATCATGTCATTCTTCAAGAATTGAGTAAAGGGATTATTTCACAGCAATCTAAAGTACGTTTCTTACAAATCATTCAAAAACTTATTGAAAATGGTGCAGAAGGAATTTTATTAGGTTGTACAGAAATACCGTTACTTATTTCACAGAAAGACCTTTCTATTCCTGTATTTGATACTGCTTTTTTACATGCAAAAACTGCTGTACAATTCGCTGGATAATAGATAAACAACTGTATAATTTATAAGAACTCTTTAACTCTCAAAATAAATTAATATATAACAAAAGCTATCTTACAAATCATAAGATAGCTTTTTAACTCTATTATTATATGAACCGGAAAGTAATAATATTCTCATAAAGCCCCTGTTATAGGTAACATTGCTGCACAAGAAGTAACTTGCTCACTTTGAAACATTGGTAAATAGATTGTAACTGATGTTCCTATTCCTACCTTACTCATAATACTAATTCTTCCTTGATGACTTTCAATAATTTTATAACTGAGCATTAGTCCAATCCCAGTTCCTTTCTCTTTCGTACTATAAAAAGGTTCACCAAGTCTTTTAATTCTTTCTTCAGGAATTCCTACGCCCTTATCAACCATATTAATCATAACTTCTTCACGCTCTGATTTTTTTACATAAATAGAGATTTCCCCTCCATTTGGCATTGCTTCAATTGAGTTTTGTAAAATATTAATAAAAACTTGTTTTAATTGATTTTCACAACAATCTATCATTAGTTCTTTTGATTCTATATGGAGATTAATTTGAATATTTGTCATGATTGCCTTCGTGTTGATTAATGAAACGACATTTTTTAATATCGAGCAGAGGTTTTTCTTTTCAGTTGAAATGACATCAGTTTTTGCAATCGATAAAAACTCATGAAGTATAGCTTCAATTCTTTCGATTTCTGATAGCATAAGATCAAAATATTTATCTTGATCTTCTTGGTTAATTTGAAATAATTGAATAAACCCTTTAATCACTGTCAATGGATTTCGGACTTCATGGGCTACCCCTGCAGCTAACTGCCCAATTGCTGCAAGTGTATCTGATTTATTCAATAACTCCTCAGTCTTTTTCCGCTCGGTAATATCTCGAACGATTATCATAATCTTATCTTGTAAGAGTGGTAAACATCTAGCTTCAAAGAAACTAACACTTCCTTTAAGTGTTAACGGATACTCAACAATAACTGTCGATTCCTTTTGTTGTACTTGATGAATTGCTTCTTGAAATTGTTGTGCTACAGGTGATGGCAAGACTTCATAAAATTTCTTCCCCATAAAGGATTCTGCAGGTACGTAAAACTTAGCTGGTGAACCTGCTTTATAGTCTATAATTGTTCCATCAGCCTCAGTTAAGAAACACAAATCAGGTAATGCTTTAAAAATAAGCTCTAACTCAGAAGTTTGCTGTTTTAATTGCTCTTCAATTCCTTTTCGATGAGTAATATCAACTCCAACTGCCCAATAACTATAACCAGGTACTGGGAACTGCTCCGAAATATTTGACCACATGATTGTTTTTATTTCCCCATTTTTGCATGTTAAATTCATTTCCCAATCTCGAAAACTTTTTCCGCGAATCGAAAATTTCTTTTGAAGTTGTCTGCGATAACTTTCATCAGGATATAACAGTTCAAGTGCTTTGGGATTTCCAACGATTTCTTCTGCAGCATAGCCTGTTACGAGCTCGCATTCACGATTCCATAATATAAAATTCCCATTTTTATCAAGAGCATCGACCATAATGGGCATATTTTGTAAGATTGTATGTAGCTGTTCTTCTTTTTGAGAAAGTAAATGTATATTTTTTGTTTGGTTTTGAAGTTTATTCATTGCACCATCTACAATGAGATTTGAAAGCATTTCGAAGTATTTATAACAAGTACGGATATCATTTTTAATTGCACAAACAATAAATGATCCAAGGTGTTGCTCATGTAAAAAGATAGGGATTTCAATTTTTGTAAGTTGTATATTTTCTTCTTGATTCATACCAAATGAAAAAATACATTCCATATTTTGATCAAGAAGTTGATGTGAAATGGTTGTTAATTTATAAAATTGTTCTGCCATGGTTTCTATTGTGTTCACATCAATGAGTTCCAATAGCCGCGCATTCATTCTCTTTCCACCTCTATATGTAAATTTAATACCAATTTTTACTCACGCCTCTCCATTATACGAATAATGTTCTTATAGGTATATAGCAAGAGCATAATTATTCAAATAAATTTTATTTTTCAATTAAAAATTATTTGAAATGATATATAATCTTATTAATATAAATATGTAACGATCTAAATATTCACAAAATATTCACAAATCATTTGAAAATCATATACAATTCTTCCAATATATTCTATATAATAAAATGCAATAAGGTATTCTATGAATCTCATAGAATACCTTACCCCTAATAAAAAATAAAAAAGAATCCTTGATGGATTCTTTTTTATTTTTTTACCATGACATATTGATAAAGAGCATGTGCAACTCCATGTTCTTCATTCGATAATGTTTCATAGTGACAAATTCGTTTAATTTCGTCCACTGCATTTCCCATTGCGATAGATATATGTGCCTTTTCCATCATAGAAATGTCATTTAGCCCATCACCTATTGCAACAGTATTTTCCACCGGAATATTAAGATGTTCTGCTAAAGTATATAAACCATTCCCCTTTTGAGCGTCACAATGATTAATCTCTAAATTATGCCAATACGAAGCAGTAATTGCTAGCTCTGTATTATGTTGAAAATGCATTTTTAATTTTTGTAATTTCTCTTCATTATAGGAGAATGGTAAAAGCTTATGCACATAAATCTCTTCTTCTAATATCGATTTACAACTTTCTGTGATATGAAATGCTGTATGTTCAAGATACAATGCTGCGATGACTTCAAGCTCTTGCTGATCAATATCTTTATTTGACCTTTTTATCCATTCTATTTCATGATTCACACTTTCTTCACCATATGCCGGAACGTATACACCTCGATCTGTATACAGTTGATAATACATCCGATTTTGTTCAAGATATTCAACAATTTCAAAGGCATGTGTATTTTGAATAGGGTATCTTTTCATCATTTTTTGATCCACATAAATAAGAGCACCGTTTTCTGCAATAATAGGACATTGTAAATCAGCTTCCAGTAGTAAACGTTCAATATCTACGAGAGAACGTCCTGTACAAATCGCTACTACATGCCCCTGCTCCTGGCATTTTTGAATAGCTTCTGCATTTTCTTTACTAATCATTTTATTTCTTGAAAGAAGAGTTCCATCTAAATCGATTGTAATTAGTTTCATTGTTCCGTCACCACTTTCTATAAATAAACATGCTTGTATAAAGTGAAACTTAAATCAGTGGAGCCCACTAATTATTCGTCTTCACTAATCGAGATTTTACAGGCAGTTGATTTCTCCATTTCCTTCCACTGAGATTAAAGGTGGATGGCTTCCTATTCACAAATAGCGGGATAAATACACAAATTAGGTATCGTTTCCATATTCACTTTGTCAAACACAACTTAGTTATAATTTATGAAAAGCGTTTCAGGTCAAGAAATATTTTTTAGTTTGTTAAAAAAACATATTAAAAAAATGAAAACCCCTACTTAGAATAGGGGTTTTCATTTTTTTAATATGCTTCATTTCTTTAAAAGGATAGGAAACCGCTTTAACGTTTGTTCATTCTCTAATATACAGTTCTCTAAATGAAAGGATGGTGAAAGTTCTAGCTTTTTAAAATTCCTAATAAACGTAGTTAATGCAACTTCAGCTTCTAAACGAGCAAGTGGTGCGCCTAAACAAAAGTGAGGCCCTTTGCCAAATGTTAAATGTTTTTCATTTCCAGGTCGATGTAAATCAAAGCAATCTGCTTGTGAAAATTTATTTTCATCTAAATTGGCAGCGCTTATCCACGTAACAATCATTTGTCCTTTTTTCATTTTCGGTCCAAATATTGTTGTATCTTCCGTTATAGTACGGGCTAATGTAACAGGGAAACGATAACGTAGTACCTCTTCTATCGCTTTAGGAATCAGCTCTGGACTTTCGCTTAATTCTTTGTATACCTTAGGTGCATCTACTAAAAAGCAATAAAAGCTATTAATAATAAGGTTTGTAGTGGTTTCATTCCCTGCGGCTAAAAGTCCTAATGAAAATGTCACAATTTCCTCATCAGTCAATCTTTCTCCCTCATACTCCGCTCTGATCAGGTCTGAAATAATATCTTCTTTCAAATGGTATCGTTTCTCTTGAACAATCGGGAGAAGATAAGATTTAAATTCATGTAAAGCAACTTCTTTCTGCTTATCTAAATCGCTAAACTTCTCTTTACTATATGGCATAAACAAAATATCTGACCACATCTTAATTTTTTTCCTATCTGTTGTTGGAACACCTAATAAATCAGAAATAACGGTTACAGGTAGAATTGCAGCAAACTGCTCTACAATATCAATTTCATCATAATTATTCATATCTTTCACAAGTTCATTTGCAATTGCTTGTATCTGTGGCTTCCACTGCTGAAGACTTCTTGGGGTAAATGCCTTTGAAACAATTGAGCGAACATTTCGATGCTCTGGAGGATCAGAAGAGTTTAAATTTACTCTTGTGTCTAAAGGCGGAACGGAAAATTGACGACGATCTCTTCTGCTTGAAAATAGGCGATAATCAGATAAAACACGGTTCACATCATTATATAAAAAAACATTCCATACATCCTGCTCCGCATCATAATAGACCGGATGATTTTCCCTCATATGCTTATACCACTCATAAGGGTTCCACAGCTCTTCTTTTGTTTTGAGCTTTGAAATTTCATGAACCAAAATTACATTTTCAGGCGAATTCATAGTTCTTTCCTCCCTTTTCTTTTAAAATAAAGTAATAGGTAGGCAGTTCAAAGATGTATAGACTAACATATGTTATTTTAACATATATACAGGGGATATTTACGGATATAAACTTGAGAAAAAATTAGGAGGATACATATGTATGTTGATATTTTACTACTCGCAGAATTAACTTCTGGACCAAAGTATGGTTATGAAATAAAGAAAAACATTCAAAATCGTCTTGGAGAAAATTTTGAATTGAATCATAACATGCTCTATCCTGCCCTTCGGCGTTTTGAAGATATGGGAGCAATTACAAAAAAGATTCATCAACAAATAGGTAAACCAAACCGTAACATTTACGCATTAACTCCTACAGGTGAAGAAATCTTTTATGAAATGATGCGAGAGTTTCCAGAGAAACTAGCTGCTAATGATACTGAATTTCTTGTGCGTGTTGCACTGTTTGAGAAACTGGATTACGAAGCTCGAAAAGAAGTTTTAACGACTCGTCAAAATGTGCTATACAAACAATTAGCCTCCATTCGATCTTTAGCTGAGACATCACTTTTTATTTCTGAGGTCATACAGTATGGTAAATCACGTATTGAACATGAGCTAGCTTGGATTACTTCTCTTATGAAAAAAATATAAAAATGACAAAAAAGCAAATATAGTGAATGAAAATGAAATTTATTATCAATAATATAATTAATAAAAGGGCAACCCGGTGCGGTTACCCTTTATCGTTTAAGCTTCAGGAATAAATGTTTTGCAATCCGTTTCTTCTGTTGTAGATGCTTGGTTACCTTTATGACTTACTACATAAATTGCATCTGCATTACATTTGTTTCCGTTACCCCAATATTTGCAGTTGTTTACTTCGCATAAAACATCTTGTGCCATAAGTATCACACCTCCTTATTCTTTTATCATTAACAAATTTGAGAGGTATGATACTTCTATTTTTTTCTTTGTATTGATACTACGCTTGCTAATTATCATGAAAAATTGGACAAGAAAAACATTTCCCTCAAATTTTTTCTCTATTATATAATTAACTTATTATTTAAGAAATGATAAAGGAGATTGTATAATGAAAGATCCGTGGAACCCTACAACACAAGAAATTATTGAATGGGCTTATACAGAACATGCTGTTTTCCCTGAGCAAGACTGGGACTTATCGATATGCGATAATACAGCAGAAATTATACTGAGTATTGCAAGTGATACAAATTGTCCCAATCAAACTTTTTTTCTTCACTGTTTATATCTATTAGTTGGAGATGCTATTCGAACTCGCGGAAATACATATAATATAGAATCTCTTCAAAACATCTTACAAAGTGCAACAAATTCAACGAATTCAGATATTTTTAAATGGGTTGAACGCTCCCGAACTCTTCTAGCTAAGCCAGAAACATTTTGTTACGACTTATGATGTGACGGTGGTTTTGTTTATAAAATTGATAAAGCGAATGAAAAAAAGAGGACTCATCTTTCGTAATGGAGCCCTCCTTTTTTCATATTTTTCACACTGAAGCGTCTGCTAATTTTTTCAACGCTTCCATATTCCCACTTACAATTACATCAATATTTTTAGAAATAATCTTAATGTCCAAGTCCCACCACTTTATTTCTAACAATTCATTTATTACATCATTTGAAAATCTCTTTTTTATCTCAGTAGCAGGATTACCACCAACAATTGTATATGGTGGGACGTCTTTTGTTATAACCGCTTTAGCAGCAATAATTGCTCCGTCCCCTATCTTCACTCCGGGCATAATCGTCGCATCCATACCAATCCATACATCATTTCCGATAACCGTATCTCCTTTAAACGGTAAATCAGAAAGTGTAGGTGTGAATTTCTCCCAGCCATGACCGAAAATATTAAATGGATACGCTGAAAATCCATCCATTTTATGGTTTGCGCCATTCATAATACATGTAACTCCAGGTGCTACGCAGCAGAATTTTCCCATAACCAATCGGTCTCCAAAAAATTCATAATGGTATAGCACTTGATCTTCGAATGTTTCTTCATTTTTTGAATCATAATAAGAATAATCTCCAACAATAATATTTGGTTTTGTTATTGTATTTTTAATGAAATGAACACTCTTATTTCCTTCAATCGGATATTGCACATTTGGATTAGGATTCATGCTGGACAGCACCACCTTCATTTGAAGTTCCTACTACTGGTTTCAAATTATATATTGGCAAAATAAATAATGAACCAATAATAAATAGTAATGCTGTTCCTTCATACATTGTGCTAAGTGAAAATACTTCTTTTAATGAACCGGCAATACTCATCGTTAATACCATCGAACCCGTAAATAAAGGACTTAAAATCCCATTTACTCGTCCGATAAAGTCTGTATCCGAGTTTTGAATAATAAGCGTATTTATTCCAATTTGGATACAAGGAAGTGCTAGACCGCTGAAAAACTGAGCAATGAGTGTAATCCATAAATTTGTAGAAAATCCGATGATACCAATGCCAACGGCCTGTGCAAACATGCCTAAAATTAACATCTTTTGCGGAGCAACATTTTTGGCAAATACCATCGCTAAAGCTCCTCCAATAATCATTCCAGCTCCATTTACAGTGAGTAGCCATTGTAAACTTTCTTTTGATAAATCTAATTGTTCAGTTACGATAAAAATACCTAGTGGCTGAATCAGACCAATCCCTAATCCTGCTGCCATAAAACAAATTCCGAGTAATGTTAGTGTCTTCTTTGCCTTTACATATTTAATTCCATCCACCATCTCTTGCAATAAGCTAACTTTTTTCTTTTCTTCTTGTTCTTCAATATCTCTTGGAAGAAATAGCAAGACTAAAGCCGCAAATAAAAAAGCAATACCTGTCACAATAATAGAAGTGTAAATTCCGAAGGCTTGAAATATAAACGTGCCAAGTATAGGACCTAATACCATGAAAATCGCAAAAATGGTTTGATATAATGACATAGCCAACTGTACTTCTTCTGTAGATAGATGTTGTTTAAATAATTTCATACCTGAAGGCTGTGAAAATTGCGAAAGAATTGCAGAGATAAGTGTAACAAAAAATACAACTTTCCACGTACCAAACATAAGTGTAAACAATACTGCAAATACTGATAACGAACTTAAGGCTTCACACCAAATCATCGTCCTTTTTGGCTTCCACCTATCTGCAAACGTTCCTCCTATAAATGAAAAGATAAAAATCGGCGCAAATTCAGCAACTGAAATCATTGAAATGGCAAACGCATCACCATTGGTCATTTCCATTACATACAGCAGTACCGCAAAGTTTCGGATCCAAATTCCTATCTGGAGAAATAATGCTGAAGCAATAATTGCTTGCACAAATCGATTTTTTAGTACTACAGATATATTACTTTTTTGTTTAGCTTCTATATTCATAGACATAATAAAGCCCCCTATTCTACATTCTGAATAGGAGGCAGCACCATCATCATATTATAAAAGTCAGTTTATTCGCAGTGCGAAAATACATCCCTTTTACATATAAAAATGTACATACTAATCCTATTCAGAAGAATATTTCGTTTTATAACGAAGATTTCTTAAAAAATAGAATTAGTTGATCATTGGGATGTCTTCACCCTTCCGTTTCGATTTTAAATGACACATACATACTCTATGTGAACGAAATACAATGTATGCACGTCTCAAATACCTATTCTAGAAAGTTAACGGCAATTCCTCTAAAGAACGCATTAAATAATTGCCTTGCCATTTAATTTTTTCGCGTTCCCCTTTTATTTGGATTATAGGTATACGTTTTAACAATGTGGCAATTGCAATTTTTGCTTCTAAACGAGCAAGCGGTGCTCCTAAACAAAAATGACTTCCATGTCCAAATGCAATGTGGCGGTTATTTTCCCTCGTAATATCAAAAACGTCCGGATTCACAAAGACATTCTCATCACGATTTGCCGACGCTAGGGAAATGATTACCATATCCCCTTTTTGAATCTCTTGATCATGAATCACAAAAGGTTCAGTTGCCCAACGTGCCGTCGTAATTTCAACGGGAGAATAATAACGTAATCCTTCTTCAATCGCTGAATCAATAAGTTGGGGCTTTTCTTTTAATAACTGCAGTTGATCTGGATTTTCTAACAATGCTAATACCGTATTGGTTATAAGATTCACAGTCGTTTCATGTCCTGCGACAATAAGCAACATAATCATTGAATAAAGTTCTGGTGCACTTAATTTACTTCCTTCGCTTTCCACCTGAATTAACCCACTAACTAAGTCTTCTTTCGGCTCTTTCCTTTTTACATCCACTAAATATTGAAGATATGTAATAAACTCGGATAGTTTTTCTTCATTTCCCTTTATTTCCTCTGGTGTTTCAGGGGAAGCAATTACCGCATGAGACCATATTCTAAATCTTTCTTGATCATCTTTTGGAACGCCAAGCATTTCACTAATTACATTGATTGGTAATGGAAAGGCGTAGTCATTAACAAGATTTAGGGAATGCTTATATTCTACACGGTCTAATAAAGTATCCGCGATATTCTGAATACGTTCATCTAATTGTGAAATCATTTTAGGAGTAAAAGCCTTTTGAACTAGTGCTCGTAAACGACTATGATCAGGTGGATCTGAATTTAACATATGTTTCGTTAAGTGGTCACTATTTTCAAGAGAAAGAAATGGTTTTAATCTTTCTTGAGAAAATACATTTTCTGGATTTTTCTTCAAGCGAGAATCTTTTAAAAGTGGTAATGCATCTTCATATCTTGTAATAAGCCATTCTGTCCACAGTTCACTCTTATATACGAACAAAATTGGTTGTGATGCGCGTGATTCTTTATAAATTTCATAAGCATCTTCTTTAAAACCTGTAGAGGCTAACTGAACACCATCTTCTATTTTGAGGCCAACTTTGTTTTTAAAAAACATTGCATTCCCTCACTCTCATCTATTTGTAAAAAGCACTTCAACATATGAATTATAACTCATGAATAGTGGGAAAATTGTAAATTTTTCGTTGCGATCTTACTTTATATATTGAAAAATAATTAATTTCAAAAAACAAACGATAAGAAGATATTTTCTTCTTATCGCCTATTAGTGTTTCTTTCCTACATTTTGTTTTATCACTAAGCAAAGCACATGAAATTACTAATTTGCTGGTATCGGTAACTTACTTTCCGGCGACGTCCGGCTTGCCAAGTATATCCTGATACTCCATTTCTTCTCACTTCAGTTGGGAAAAACCATAAATCTCTTCCGAATGGTCCTGGTCGATGCAATCGTAAATATCCCCATCTGCCTAAACAATTACACATCCATGATTTCATATTACTACTTTGTGCAGGAGTGGCGAATGTTGATGGTAAAGATGGTACTTGTGATGGCGGTGGTGACGTCGGAGCATCTTCCGCATCATCAGGTCTATATTCTTCAAGCTCCACATCTCTTAGTTCATCAGATGTTTCATAACCAGAAGTTTGTGGGTTATAATATGCTGTTTGATTATAATCTACATATGGAAAATACGTTGGTTGATTATACATTAAAAAACTCACCTCTTATGATTAATTACTTTATCCAATCATATGTTGTATTGCTCCTATGGGAAGCTTATTTATATAGCCCAAAATAGAAGTTGAGAGATTCTATATTGAAATAACTGTAAAACAATAGAGGTGTTCTCATTTCCTTTTCCGAACAAAAAAGCCCAATTTCTCAACTTTAATGCTGAGAAATTGGGCTTTTTAAAATGGACACTGTAAAACCGTACTTTCCTAACGGTTCCTCTTCTTCAACTTAACGCTATAATAGCGCATCGCTTTTAATGTACCTTCCATTTCAAATACACCTTGTTGGATTAATGTACGCAAGCGATATTCAAGAAAAACATCTCCAATTACTTGCTCAATATGCCCAAGAACTTCTCCTACTAACCTTGGTGCCTTACAGAAAGATCTTGTTGTTTCTAATCTTTCTGCACATTCAATAATGAAAGAATCGAAATAATCTTCTTGTACGGATTGAACTTGGTTTTCATTCCAAATTCGTAATAAATCCGTAGTTTCAGAGAGTAATTCCCATTCTTGTTCAAAAGTTTTTCGTGCTTCATTAGCCAGTGATGAAGCTTTTCCGTACTTTTCATAAATAACTGCTAGTTTCTCTGAAGATAACTCCCCTGTCCCGCGTATATCATATCCTTCTGGGAACCGTTCTCTATATGCTTTTGATGTGTTAATTACACGAATATTATCTCGATCTTGTAAATGTGCAAGGACAAAACAAAGGCCCACATGTTCATGCGCATTATCAGCTTTCCAAATTGTAATTGGTATATCTTGAGGAATAGACTGTAATTCTTTCATTGATTGTCTGAATGTTGATAAATATTCTTCTTCAAAATAAAGATCATAAGAGTTTAAACTTCTAGATAGCCATTGCTGACGACCTATTTGTCCAGTTTCTAACTCCAATTGATGAATGGGGCCAATAGAGAATGCATCTGAGAAAAGAATGACGTAGTCTTCCGTTAAATCAGATTGTTTCAGCATGTACTTAATACACCCAGCTGGCGAGTCGCCAAATGCAATATGTACATGTTTACTCTCTTTAATATGTAGCTTAGGTTTTTGTGATTCAATGAGTTGTTTTGGGATTTCTGTTAAAATGTCCATTCTATCTTCGCTTGGCTCTGTTTCCATTAAATCAAGTTGAATTAAGATGAAGCGGAGTAATGATTTTGCTTCATCTTCTGGCATATTATCGATTACTTTACTTAAATTATCTATCATGTATTTCCCTCTATTCGTTTCTAAAATAATGTAATTTATAGTGTAACATATAATGGGACGCATGCTATTCTTTTCATCTAATAATTGCTAGGAGAAATGAAAAAGATAAAAAAGCACATAGTGGAATAAACACCATGCTATCCATTTTAGCAAAATACGTATCTTTTTTTCTTTTAAAAATACCAAAGTAGTTGAACTCACCAATTACTCTTATCGCAAACACAAACATACAAATCCATGAACCGATTTCAACAATAATTCGAGGAATAAATAAAGGAATTATATTTGTCTCCCATAACAAAAGTAAGGCCGCCACGCTTAATAAGACTCCAATTAGTAATGTCATCCCAATACCAGGCGTAAACACCTTATCTCCAGACTCAGTTGGAATCGCTGCCTTTATTCCCCATCTTCCTCCGAATGCCCAGTAAACGTGTAATAGGCTAATACAAATTAAGAAACATGCTGATACTATGATGATAATAAGCAATGTTATAAACACCTCCGTCAATGTATCTCTTTTTAAATTAAGAATATTCAATAAGATTATACTTAGCAATCTATTTCTAAATTGTTCAGAATATCGTCATTAAGTTGATCCTTTTCATTTTCAATGTTCTAATACCGTACAATAAATATAGCTATGCTAAATTCACGTGAAAGAAACAAAGTGAAAAAAACATAGAGAAAAGCGATTTTCCGCTCAAAGCTGAACGAAAAATCACTTTTTTAATTCTTCGACATACGTTTTATGAATGTAAAAACGTAAAAGAAGGTTTATCGTAATACATTATTAATACTTCTGTAAATTTATATAGCACCTTTGAATATGCTACGGATTATTTAAATATTAATCCGTTGGAAATTGTTGCATAAGTACATCTCTCATCATTTCAACTGGGTATTTTGGTAGTTTCAGCATAATCGTACGATTTAAACAATGATTTAATTCCGCCATATTGATGAAATCACTCTTTTTCACTACCAATTCATTATAGAAATAATCATTTATCATAAAAACAGATTCATTCATTTGTGAAATAATACTACGATTATTTGTTGCTGCATATTGAATAGTCGGATCTTGATTTAAGTATTGCTCAATCACTTCTGGTTCTATTCCATCTAATAACAGATTTGTTACTAAATCTTTTTTGAATAACATTTCTAAATTACGTAAATCCTTTTTCGTTACTCCATAGATCATGAAATGATATCTTGTAATGTTATTCATAACGATTACACATTTCTTACGATTAATTGTAAATAAATTCGCATGCCAACAATTTAAAGTGTTGCTATCACTTAGATCTATTTTCTCTGTTTTTATTTCCATCGCATCTGCTAGTTTTTTTGTACATTGGATAAGTTGCATATTTATTTAATTCCTTTCACTGGGTTGAATTTCCTAAATGAAGATGCTATATTTGATTTTTTCATTAGAGAGAGCTTAAAACACAAATACTGAATGATAAGAGAGAAAGCATTTATATCACAAATCTTAACTTCTTTGTGGTAATTATAACACGGCATTAAATTTAAGAAATCTAGTAATGTAACCAAAAAGTAAAAACCCGCAATACCCCATCGAATTGTATACAGGGGCATTGCGGGTTCAAATATTTGTATAAAAACATCCTCTATGCATTATAACGATTTCTTCTTCGTTCCATTCTTGTTTGACCTTGCGTTGTTTCTATTTCATGATGTTGCTGCTCTGTTTGCGTTGTATGGTACATTGGTACTCTTTCTTCACGATTTGGTTCATACGTACGTGTTTCTTTTGGATTAGAAGATTTTCTACTGAACTTTGGCATCTTCACCTTCAATCTTGGTAAACTCGGAATGCGAATTTTAAAATTCGGTTTAATTCGTTTCTTTTTTTGTTTGAATAGATTTGTTTTTTCTTGTTTTTCATTGATACTACCACGCTTTAGCATGTTGGCAAGCAACCCACCAAATATAAATCCGACTACTAGTAAGAGTAGATACAGTCGTTCTGAAGTCAATAAGTTTATAATACGTCCAAGAACAGCTAATGATTGAGATTGTTTCATATCCCATAATAAACCACCCCATAATGCCAATAGTCCTAAAGTAATTGCATAGGTACGAAATCGGAGTATAAGTGGAATCACGGCAACACATGCAGCGATTTTTGCGTTTGCTAGTAAAGAACCAGTTGTTACGTATTGATTCCAAATCGCCAGCAAGAAAGTGATAAATATAGTGTAAGCGAGCCAACTACATATTCGTGAATACATTCGTTTTGCATAATAGCTTCCAAAACTCGTGAAAAACAATAGTCCTCCTAAATAAAATGACAATTCAAGAGGAATTTTTTTCATAATACCTGCAATGGGGAACAGGAAGCTGAGTACCATTAAAAGCACATCAAGTTTCTTCAAAACTCTCATCCCTTTCAGTTTTCTATCTTTCTTCTATATAACAAAGCAAATTTTTTGTTTTTTAGCGTATTCCTCACTTCCACCAAATTATAGTGTATATGCATGCAAATAATAACATTCCTAAAAAACATCTTAATCCTACTTGTACCAAAAAGTAAACAAAAAAACAAAACTATAATTGACAATAGAGATCTAGATTTGTATAAAGAAATGACAAATCCCGCTATTTGTAAATTAGCGGGATTATCAAATTATCCTATTGTATATTTAACGGACTTTCGCATCTTCAAACGTGTGATGGACAAGAGCTCAACAACTTGGATATACCTTTTTATATGATTATATCCCCCCCCTCACAACGCAGCCGCTTTACACAATAGAATTTATTATTTCTCATTCACTCCCAAAGCCCCACGCGCCATCTCCATATGTGCCTCTTCCTTTGTCTGTAGTGCAAACAATCCAATCATGACCGGATAAGCAGCGCCAAGTTCGATAATATGTTCAAGCATTCTCGGCCAAACTTTTCCTCCTGCTTTTTCATATTCGTTTAATAATACTTTCAAATTGTCCTCTCCAAAGATTGTGAGATACAGAGTAAAGTCAGTAGCGGGATCTGTCACTTTCGCTTCTGTCCAATCTAGCAGGCCTGTTACTTTGGTATTTTCATCAACTAAAATATGCGGTGGATGTAGATCACCATGAACAAATGCAGAGTACTTTGGCCAATACGATTCATCCGCAAGCCATTTTTGCCAACGCTCCCATAGTTCGGCTGAAACACCAAGTTGTGATTTTATTTGATGCATTCTATCTACTAACAATCGCTTTGCTTCAGCAGGTTGAAGAACTTCAAGTCCATGTTTAGTAGCCTCAACATGATTAATTGAATGCAACGCAACAAGTGATTCGGCTAACGATCGAATAAACGTCATAGAAGGGGGATTATTTTGAATGTGCCACACATAATTTTGTATTTCTAAATCAATAACAGCAGCAGGATTTCCCTTTACTAATGGATAAGCAATTAATTCTGATGTGTTGATTTTCCAATTTGGTACTGCAACAGGTACATATTTTTGAACAAGCTCAAGTATTTTCCCTTCTAATGCCCCTCTTTCAATGACATCAGGTCTTCTCGGTTTCCGAAGAACCCATGAAGCGCCCTTCTCATCAGTAGCAAATACAACTTGAAAGTCCATTCCTGATTCATTTAATTCAGCGCTTTCTTTATTCAATGGTAAACCATTTTTTTCAGCGATTTTTAAAATTTCTTCTATACTGTTCTGTTCATTTGCATTTGTCATCTTTAAACACCCCTTTAAAATTCTTCATATAAGCACAAAAAACACAGGCTAATTCCCCATGTTTTTTGTAAACGGAATGCGCTCTCACAAATATACTGTACTATTTTCATTTGGCTCTTCCTTGCACCCAAGTAGCAATGTCATTTATAACATACTCAGGGATATTGGCAGGACTATTATATTCATCCGGTTTACTTAATTCCCCATCACCTTCTGTAAAGAAGTGATTTAACTTTGGATATAGTCGATAATCTACGTTATCTCGCTCTTTTAATTGTTCTTTCCAAAGAGGAATTTCGATTTTTGATTGAACTTGATAGTCTCTTTCTCCCTGAATAATAAGAAGAGGTGTCTTTTGTTCTTTGGACATTTCCGCTGCCTTAATTTTACGAATAGAATCCCAAAATACAGGTGATCCTAAATAAAAATCTTTTGGAGGATTCTGACTAGAGAAGTTAGGATCATTTAATAATTTAAATTGCTCTTTGTAAAATTTATATTCTTCAGGTTTCATTCTTCCAATAGAAAAAAGATAATCAAATTGATCTAAAACAACATCTTGGATTGTACGAGCTGGTCCTCCCATTACAATCGCCCCAGCAATATTTTGATTTTGGTCTTTTTCGATCATTTGCGGAACCATCATTCCACCTTGACTATGACCAAGAATATAAATTTGATTCTTGTCTATCATAGGTTCATTTTGAAGAAAACGAGTGGCAAGAAGTGCATCGTCCGTTGTCTCTTTATCAACTGTATAAAAAGGACTAAATTGCGTCTTCAATCCATGTTCATAGGTTCGTTTGTTATAGCGAAGGACAGCAATTCCTTTTGAAGCAAGACCTTCAGCTAAATCGCGAAATGGTTTTAAAGCAAATGCAGTTTCATCTTGATCGCTTGCTCCAGATCCTTGAACAAGGATAACCACTGGGAAAGGACCATTTCCCTTTGGAACAGACAATGTTCCTGGTAATGGAAACGCGCCACTTCCGACTACTACTTCTTTTTCAACAAATGATTCAGGCTTACTATATGATGGACGTTCTGCGACAGGACTAAACGACATGCTAAATTGAAAATCATCTATTTTTCCAGATGGATCTAATTTAATTAGTAAAGGCACAGTAAATTGTTCAAAAACTAATCCAATCTCTACATTTGTATGAACGGAATTTGTCTCTTTTTGTTTTACCTCTCCAATTCCAATAAAAGAACCTGCTTGTAATTGTACTGGGAGTCCCTTCCAATAACTCTCCAGCCATTTTTCAGATATTATCTTCTGTAAAGATCGAGAAGTTAAATCAAATGCAGATTTATAATTTTCAGCATGCATATCACGAATAAATGTAAGAGTAGTAGATATAACAGGATTTTCATCATCAACATTGTCTATTTCTTTTATATTTGTGTTTGTTTCCTTTAATGTCGAAATAAATTGGTGGTTGAACGGATTATTATATGTATTGGCATAAAAACTTGTTTTCAATACATCCATATTCCTCCCCTCATACAAACTTGAAGGACTCGCGAAATTTTTAGGTGAAATTACTTCCTCCGCATATGAAACAGAAGGAATACTTATCACACAAATTGCACTAACGAGTAAAAACTTATTTCCTATTCGTTTTCTTGTTTTCATATTTATTGATCCCTTTCCAAAATTAAATTTTTTTAATAGAACACCCCAATTATTGTAAGTGGAATAAAAAGTGTCAAAAAGATTAATAATCTTCTTTGCGATTACCCTCTAACAAGTTAAAAAGGAATTATAAACAAAATTCAATAAAAACCATCTTCTCCCTCTTTTTTATTGTGTAATTTTTTTATAATATGTAATCAATTAATCACTAAAATTAATTTTCCTAAAACATAGAATATAGATATTATTATTTTGTAAAAAAAAATGACTAAACTAAGTTAGTCATTTTTTATACTCTCGCATGCTTGATGAGAGACATATCTTTTCATTATAAACTTACATCTTCTACTTGTTCTTCCACTGGCCACTTTTCTAATGTGTAAGCCATCTCCCAAAATGAATACTCATATTGACTGCTAATTACAAAATGCTGTTTCATTCGCTTACGATCAGCTTCTGTTACTGTTTCAGCAATGGCATCTAATCTAGCGATTTGCTCTTCTACTAAAGTACGGAACCAATCAGAGCCATATGCGGAAATCCATTCTTGGTAAATTGGTTCTTCAGGTTGACATTTCTTGAGTCGCTCACCAATTTCATAATAAAGCCAATAGCAAGGCAAAATTACTGCGATAACATCCCCAATATGCCCATCATATGCAGCGCGATACATATGTGATGTATACGCATAAGCCGTCGGTGCAGGAATGAACGATTCTTTTTCTTCTTTCGTAATTCCTAGTTTTTTAGCGAAATTCTCATGCAGTGATAATTCCGCTTGATATGTATTTTGTACATGGTGCGCCATACGGGCTGTCGTTTCTAATTCAATAGCTTTTGCTGCTCCTAACGATTGGATTCTTGCAAAATGACTTAAATAATATGAATCTTGCAAAACGTAATAGCGGAAACTAGCTAAATCTAATGTGCCGTCTCCTAGTTTTGTTACAAATGGATGATTAAAACTTGCTTCCCAAATTGGATTAACTTCTTTACGTACTAACTGTGAAAATGACATGAAAGACCCTCCAATAAACATTTTAATAATAAAAATGAAACAGATTTCTTAACGAATCGCTCGTTAACGACTAGACTACAGAGATTTACTTCAAATAGGTGCACAAAAATAAAAAAGCTTTCTTTACACACACGTAAAGAAAGCGGACTGGACATCATCAATATTTTAAAAATATCATCTTCTGTCACTTCCACTTCCCTACGCTGGTATTACCCAGATCAGGTCCTAAGAGTTTCAAAAATATTCTTTGATCTCAGCCTATAAAAGGCCCCCCTAGTGGATAGATATTAACTATTTAGTTTGATATTTATCATAACATAATTCATATAGCTGTCAAATATTATTTGATAGTTCAAACTTCATAAAATATAATTTTTACAAAATACTATTTATCCATTCCTACTAACTGTTCAATTTGCTCTTTAACATTTGAATCACAAACACCACCGTGATAACAAATTATCCTCTCAATATCAAACTCTAAAAATCTTCTAAGTGATTCTGTAGCTGTTTCCATATCTGGTGTCGTATGTGGAACTGGCCCTTTTAGTTTTCCTTCAACACATACCATCGCGTCACCTGCAATTAATGTCTTATACTTTTCACTATATAAACTAATATGCCCCGGAGTATGTCCTGGTGTATGAATCACTTCAATGCCTCCGAGAAATGGAAGTCTTTGTCCATCTTCTAAGGTTTGATTTACTTTTGCTGTTGGAGGGTTTTTATATAAATCTTGCACAACATCTGGAAGTTCCGCCCATTTTTCTTCACTCATTTTATTTGGATCTCCTTTAATAAGCGGTAACTGTCCTTCAATATAAGGTTTGTCTAATCCATGGGCGTACACTTCAATAGAATAATCTGCCTTCTGCTGTATTTCAGGAAGACTTCCAATATGGTCTATATCTTGATGAGTTAAAATAACTGCTTGTAATTGTTCAAAAGGCACACCAATACCAATCATTGCATCGCAAATCCCTTCTAATTGACCTGGCATACCAGTATCGACTAATAGAGCTTCTTTTTCATCCCAAAGTAATGTTGGATTTAATTCAAATCCTTGAATTTTCAATTTCAAAACCGCTAGACCGTTTTCTATTTTCATACTACACGTCCCCCTCGATACATAAATTAGTGAAGTTATTTCTCTTACTAAAATGTATCACCCTAAGGGTTTACTGTCAAATGTTAAAATTTTAATTATAACATAAAGATATTTATTTGTCAAGTTAATTATTATCTTTTTCATTTTAATTGAAGACTATATTTTTTCATCATACATCTTTTCGATACAAATTAATTAAATCTTTCAAAGCCGCTGCCGCTGCTCCTCTTGGGCTTGAAGCCCCTCCGGTTGAAGTAACTTTCCCCATCGTATCAGTATGAAAAATGATTCCTTTTTCTGTTCCATTGACATGAGCCAATGGATGCCCTTTCTCTATTTCACGTGGGCATACTTCAAGTTTAAGATTTCCTGAATGATCTTTATATGCTGTTGCAATTAGTTTTAGAGATTTACCTTGTTCTTTTGCTTTCTCTATATCTTGTTTTGTAACATCCTCTATACCTTTTATAGATATACAATTCAATGAACATTCTGCTTGCAGCAAACTATTTGCCAATAATAAAAGTTTACATGCACTATCCATTCCACTTACATCTAATGAGGGGTTTGTTTCAGCTATCCCTTTGTGCTGCGCTTGATGCAATGCTTCCTGGAATGTAACATCTTCTTCATACATTTTTGTAAGAATATAATTTGTTGTTCCATTTAAAATACCTTCTATATTTTCAATTTGACATCCTGCTAAACTGAATTGTCCAATATCTAATGTAGGGAGTGCAGCAGCAGTTGCGCCGCTATAACAGATACGTACGTTTGCGAGTTTTGCTTTTTCTTTTATTTCTTTCCATGCGTTAACAAGTGCTCCTTTCGAAATAGCTACTACATCCATATGGTTTTCAATCGCTGTTTCAATGTATGTTCTTCCTGGTTCACCAGTTTGAAGATTAGTTGGTGTCGATTCAATTAATACAGTACCAAAAGGAAACTTTTCACTTTTATCAAGTGGATAGTGTTTGGTATACTTCTCTAATACATGAGAACCAGTACCATAAGTTAATAATTCTTTAATATGTAAACCTTTGTCATTATAAAGATTGACTGTACTCCCAATAATTCCAGTAAAAACAAGTTCGATGCCGTACATCTCTTTTATATATGAAGCTTTCTCAAATACCAATCTTACAAACTCTTTTCCAACAGTTCCATATCCAGATATCACCACGTTAACTCTCATATCATCACCTCGGACTATCATGCTATTTTAATGTTAACTCCATTATACTTCGAAAGTACAATACAATTCACGAAGTAAAAACTCCCTCAGAATAATCTGAGAGAGTTTTTATATTTCGATATAAATAGGAATTCAGTCCCCCGCTATTCGTGGACAGTAAGACCCCCAATGATTACAGTTTTACTTTATTTTGGTAAATTGGATAACTTTTCAGCGATTGTTCGGTAAAAAGCATTAATATCAGAAAACCCTAATGAGTCCGAAACACTTAGTCCAACCATATCAAGGTGATCCCAGTTTTGTTTTGTCTCAATATGGTTCCATTTTCCAAGCTCTGGTGTGTCATTATTATTTATAATCGTATCAGTTGATGGTCCCACCATTGAACTTGTATTCACTACACCATCATTTTGCCACCAAGATGAATCGATGAATGGACGATTCTGTTCGTATCTTGCATATGCCCCTAAGAAAATTGCATTTCCCATTAGTGTCTTATTCATTGTAATGTGCGGAAAATGGATTCCCGTTATAGGTGCGGCTTGTGTTGCATGTCCGCTGTAAGAGAAATAATATACATCTGGTTGCGCTTTTACCCAGTCATTTAATTCCTTCGCTCCATCTGTACTTAAATCCCATTGACTTATATCTTTCGTATCCTTCAAAATGGAACTATTTAAGACACGGTTTGAATATTGATAAAATGACTCCCCAGCTTTCTTTTTAATTCCCCATTGATCCAATTTAAAGTCGTATAGTGATAGATTGTTATTTTCTCCGATTCCAACAGTTGCGACGAGTAATTGCTTTACAGCTGGTAGAAGTAAACTTCCATCTGCAAGGGTTGTCCCGTTGTGAGGTGTTGCCAATGTCGTTACACTATGAACATATGATTTTCCGCCCTGGAACAACGGAGACACCTTCACATCTACATGCTGTTTTGCATAATCCCTCTCTTCTTGATTTCCTTCTTTTAATATTTGAACAAGTGTACGTATCGTTTGACCACCCATACTATGTCCTACTAAATGAACCTTATTTGTCTCACTCCAATTTCGGACAAACCCTGTATATGTTCTCCCATATCGATCATGTCCATGCTTCTCAGCATGAGCCGCTCCATAATCTACTGTTCCCCCATTAATTTCAGCATATAACTCACAAGCACGATCCCAGTTGCTTGATAACGGTCCAACAGCAGCGGTATGTACACTGTATCCATCTCTCTTTAAATTCTCTTGAATATCATGTACACCCCCCCAATACTTTACGCCCAATAATTCATCTCTTCCCCACCCTGTAAAGCCATGTACCAAAATAATAGGATTGTTATTTTTCTTTCCTTCTTCCGCATGTGTTGGTACTGGAATAATTACACTCGAAGCGATAAAACATAAAATTAAAAATCCCAAAAGTAATCTTTTCATTTTACATCCCCTTTTCTTATTCTATACCTCCCTAATAAAGCGTTTTCATTTCGCTCCTTTCTCTATGTAATAGAAAAAAAGATCCACAAAGATATACCAACGCAATTAGCAATGGCTATATAGTGTGGATCTCCAATTCTCTATCACAATTATTAACTTAAAGATACTGTAAACTATCTTATCTGAATTGTCTATTAATTACGAAATATTACATAGTTGATAAAGTTTTGTTGACAATTTCCTTTTCTTTTTAACCCTCATCCTCAAAAGTAACAAATTTGACCGATATTAATTTATGAAAATCTTTGACTTGTCTTTTCATCTTTAAATATTTATTCACTAATGTATTGTCTGTTGACATTTTAGGCTTTTCGTAACCTAATGATTTTTTTAAGTGAATAAGTTGTAATTTTGTTTTATTCGCTTGTATTTCTTTATATACGTCATTTCTTGCAACGATAAGATACCATTGAGATTTGTAGTCACGAGAGTTTCCAATCCAAGCATTACTTTCATATTGAACTGGTATTGTTTTGTCATTTAAGTCTATACTTTCTATATGTTCTTGATCTTCATGTGTAAATACTAACGAACGGCCTTTGGGAATGGTTGGTAATTTTTTTATTGAAATATAATCTAAGCTGTTATTTACATCATTAGTCCGAAAAATTTTATCTTTAATCATAGCTTGAGCTGTAGATTCATCTATAATCAGTACTTTATTTTCACCCATGCTGCCTGTTTTTACTTCAAATACCTCTTTTTCTTTTATATTTTCTTTGTAACGTGTAAAAATTGGTAATGTATATTGTTCGTCTCCAATCATTATTATTCCGTTTGCAGGTTGTGTATTCTCCTTAGATTTAGAACAAGCACTTAGGCTTATTATGGCTAGGACAATTAACATAAAAATCGATACCGTTTTTTTCATTACGACTCCTTTCGTTATACGAATTAGTTATCAGGTATACGCTCTAAGGTGAGACTTTATTTCTCTATAATATAATCAAGCCCTATTCATAGTACTTTTATTGATCCATTGTCTTATAAAGTTTTTGGAGGTAACGCCAACGAGTTATAAAGAAATACAAAATTTGTATACATACAAATGATATTAAGATAACGATTGAACTGTTTAAAATAGAAAAATCCACTAATTGTTGTAATGCGGTATATGCAACTGCAGTATGAATTACCGCAACGATAATTGGTAAAAAGAACATGATTAACAGCTGCCTTGTTACGATCCTTTTTAACTCGCGTCTACTTAATCCCATTTTCGAGATCATTTTATATTGTTGCTGATCTCGATTTAAATCTGTATATAAACGGAAATAAATAAAGCTCGCTGCAAATGTAAAGAAGACAATTCCCACCAAAACACTTGCCATAAGTAGTAATCCGTTTGTCTGTTTTGCTTGTAACCACTGCAATGCTAGAGCTGCAAAATAAAAATGGCGCTCTCCACTCTCTCTGTCCAGTATGCTAGTTAATTGTTGTGAAATTTCTTTTGTTTTCATCCAATTATCTGCAACAAATCCATAAATACGTTCTTTGGACTGCGGGATATCCTCACGATCAATGAAAGGAACTTTATCATACACTTGGTCTTGTACTGCAATTAAAGTACTTCCTACTTCATGTGGTAAAACTAAATGTTTCACAGCCTTTTTCACATGAAATGTTTGCATCCAATCTCCATGAATTACTTCAATTTCTTTTTTAAATTCCCTATTTTCAAATTCTTGTTTTTGTGCCACCCATCCTGGGACTAGCAAAATTTCATCTTCTCTATCAAGCGTCTCCTCTTGATAGCCTAGAGCCTTCGCAAGATTATTATATTCACTTAATTTCATAACAGAAACATTACTTTCCGTATATTTAGTAGAAGCAGATGCAAATTGATAAGAGATATTGGCATCTTCAAGATGCTTCTTAATTGTTGAAAGGTGTTCATTTACCATTTTATTTCCTTCAAAACTCATATACGTAAATGTATAAGGATTTGTCATTCTTGCTAGTTCTTGATTCCCAAGTGCAGCGGTAGTTCCAATTGCAGTGAACGCCACTGCTGAAATGATAGATACAATAAAAAACATCATTGCATTATCTTTCATACGGTAAATTAATTCTGAAAATGTTAATATATTTGTTCTTTTCAAAAATATAGATTCTCTCTTTTTCGCTATACGCAATAAAAAAACACTACATTGTGTGTATAAAAAATATGTTCCAATGATTACAAGTAATACACCTAATACTAATAGAACTGGATTTTTACTAATGATAAAACGAAATACTGTACTATATCCCCCACCTATACTAAGTATAGATAAAAATGATAATAAAAGAGAGGCCTTTGGTTCAGGCTTTGGTTTTTCTTCTGTTTGAATCAGTTCCACAAGTTCAGTCACTTTTATCATCTTAAAAGTAACAAGTGATACAATTAAAAATAAAAGCAGGAATGTAATAATCGTTAATACAATCGCTTGAATTGGAATATAAAACGGCAATCCATTGTTAATCATTAAAATACTTGCGCTAATGAGTAACACTAATTTAGAAAAGATAAGACCAATGATAATACCTATAAAAATCGAAGAAATACCAATTAACATATTTTCAATTAATACTAACTTTTTTAACTGCCTAATAGACATTCCTTGTATCATTAAAATACCAAACTCTTTTTTACGTGTTTTTAAAAATGAGCTTACTGAATATAAGATAAAGAAAAATGAAAAAACAAAAATCAAGCCTTGTGAGATCCTAAACCCGATTGTTCCGAGTTCACTTATCGTTTCACTTGTCGATTTTAACTCCCCTGTTAAATTAGGATGAAATAATAAAAGCGCGTATGTAAAAAAAATCATAATAGAAAATGTACTGCTTAAAAAATGAGCGGCATATGTCCGTTTATTACGAAAAACATTATTAAACGCGAATTGACGAAAAGTCATGCCTTTTCCCTCCTAACAACGAGAGAACATCCATAATCTTTTGGTAAAAAGCTTGCCTACTTTCACCGCAGTAAATTTCATTATACAATTCACCGTCTTTAATGAAGATAACGCGACTACAGTAACTTGCTGCATATGGATCATGAGTAACAAGCATCATGGTTGCACGTACTTTCTTATTCAGTTCTTCTAACATATCCATCACATCATTCGAAGACTTAGAATCTAAGTTTCCCGTAGGTTCATCCGCTAATAACAATTGTGGCTTATGAATGATTGCACGAGCAATTGCGGTTCGCTGTGCTTGACCACCTGAAATTTCATATGTTCTTTTATGCAAAATATCGAGAATGCCTAACTTTTCTGCAACTTCTTCCACCCGCTTATTCATTTCCTTTACAGCCACTCCATCTAACGTCATCGGCAACACAATGTTTTCTTTTACAGTAAGCGTACTGAGAAGATTAAAAGATTGAAAAACAAATCCTAACTGTTGTCGACGAAATAACGCTAATTCTTCAGATGACAATTGAAAAGGGTTCGTACCATTTATTAAAATGTTTCCTGATGTTGGTGAATCAATCGTGGATACCATATTTAACAATGTAGTTTTCCCACTACCAGACGGTCCCATAATCCCAACAAATTCACCCTCTTGAATAGATAAATCAATATCAGCAAGAGCTTTATAAGGAACTTTACCCTTATATACCTTACTAATCCCTTTCGCCTGCAATATTTCCATACTTTATTCTCCCTTCATTTATACTAACTAATTTGAAGTGTAAAGGAGTTATCTTACATCTCATATTGATTCGTCTTTCATTTATCTTACAACTTTGTAAGATTTCTAAAAAAGCTGATGAAATAGAATTTTTCATCAGCTTTTATAAAGTATAAAAAATAATCCGTACAGTCGTACCTTTTTTTACTTCAGAATAGATTTCTACTTTGTGACCTAAATGTTTTGCAATTTCATGTACAAGATATAGTCCCATCCCTGTAGATTCTTTAAAATCTCTACCATTCTCTCCTGTGAAGAAAGGTTGAAATACTCGTGGTATATCTTGCTTCGGTATGCCTACTCCAAAATCACTCACTTCTAAGATGACCCGCTTGTCTACATTATATGCTTTCAGTATAATTTTTTCTCTACTACCCGTTGAATATTTAATTGCATTAGAGAGAATCTGACCAACTAAGAATTGAAGCCACTTCGCATCACTCTCTACAATGATGTCTTTTTCAATTTTTACTTCGGGATATACAAAATTACGGATAAAAAAACGCTTATGTTCATGTATTGCTTCGTTTACTAACTTATACAATTGGACTCTTTCTACGTAGAAATCTTGTATGAAAGTTTCCAGACGTGCCACATATAAAGCCATTTCTAATCCTTTTTTTAATTTATCCGCTTCTTCATTGATACTTTCAAATCGAGGATCAACTTCATCTTGTGTAAGTAATTCAATAACAGATAAAGGTGTTTTCATTTGATGAATCCATTGATTCATAAAAGTTAAATGCTCCTCATTTTTACGTTCCTGCACTTGTAACTGATTCTGATAATGACGGTATTGTACTTCTAATAACTCATGTAATGCAGTAGACAAGACTGCAAAATCTGATTTTTGCACGGATTCATCTAAAGATCGCAGCGGATTTGCTAACCTTTCATAAAAAGACTTATGGGTAAAATAGCGATATAGTAAATATGCAATCAAAAAACATAATCCTAAAAACATTGCATAAAGTGCAGTTGTCATATGACGATAGCCATCAAACCAATAAACAAGAAAAATAGCAATGAATTGAAAAATTGTAAAGCATAGCAGCGGAATATGCTCACGTATAAATAGTTTTATCATTTTTCTCCACCGATTTCCCATGTTATATGTAATCGATAACCGACACTACGAATGGTTTCAATTGCACCTTGAATACCTAATGCTTGCAACTTTTTCCTAACACGTGTTGTATTCACACTTAGTGTATTATCATCAACATATGATTCACTATCCCAAAGTTTGTTCAATAGCACTTCTCTACTTACAACGCGCGGATAATTTTTCATTAACATTTCTAACAAAATCGCTTCATTTCTTGTTACATCAATTTCTTGATTACGTAATTGTAATACTAAACGCTCTGGAAACAAAGTAAGCCCTTGTTGTTCAATCATTCGTTCTTCTATTTTGGGTGCATAGTCTCCATATGCACGCCTTAGTTGACTACGAATTTTCGCCATTACAACTTCATAATGAAACGGCTTTGGAATATAATCATCCCCACCATTTTCTAATGCCATCACTTGATCCATTGTTCCTTCACGAGCTGAAATAAATAAAATAGGACACGTAGAAATAGCGCGAATTTGCCTGCACCAATAATATCCATCGAAACTTGGTAAATTAATATCTAGTAGCACTAAGTCTGGTTTCTCTTGTAAAAACATATCTAATACACGTTGAAAATCAACAATAACAATTGCTTGATACCCGTATTTCTCGATATAAGAAGATAATAATTCCGCGATTTTAGGATCATCTTCCACAATCATAATTTTAACCATGTTTTCATTCCTTTCTTATACTCTCTACGTAAGCATATACTACCATATTTTTTCTTACTTATTTTTAAAAACTCATTGCATGACTATTTAAACACTGCATTTCTTCGCCTATATGACAGGTGTCATTTGTTTTAACTGACACCTATGCATACAAAATATTCCTTTTTAAGGATACAATAATGACAAAATCATAAGAAAAGAGGAAAATAATGAGAAATAACAACAAAAGAATTCGTTTGCTTGATATATTAAGGGGCTATGCTGTGTTAGGAACACTTGGTACAAACATTTGGATTTTTGCATATTTAGGTGATATTTCTTATATCTTTACGTTCGATCATGCAATTTGGTGGATGTCAGTTAATGATTTTATTCGGCTGTTCGTTTTATTTTTAGTAAACGGAAAACTTCTCGGTTTATTAACAATTATGTTTGGTGTAGGACTTGAACTTAAATATCAACAATCTTTACGCAAAGGAAATACATGGCCTGGCGTTTACCTATGGACTTCTTTTATACTTTTATTAGAAGGTTTCATTCATTTCACCTTGGTTATGGAATATGATATTTTAATGAGCTATGGAATAACCGCAATTATTGTTGCTTTCATTATTAAACGTGGTGACAAATGGATTAATCGAGCTATGAAAATGATAGGTATCTTTCACGGAGCTGCTATGCTTGTCATTCTTGCTATATTTATGTATTTAAAATTCATAGGAGGTAACATTTCACTAGGTAACGCTAATGAAATTGTAGCTCTTTATAGTGATGGAACTTGGTTTGAACAAATCCATTATCGACTAACAAACTTTATCGCGAATCGACTGGAAGTAATTTTTGTTATTCCAATGAATATTTTCCTTTTCCTATTAGGGATACGTCTTATGCGTGCTGGTGCCTTCTCCCCTGATGAAAACGGGAAAAGGATTCGTACAAAAATGCTAGAAATCGGCATTATGATTGGTGTCCCTCTCAATCTGTTAATCTTTATTCCGGGCGGTATCTTTGATTTACCAGCTCGTTATTTATTTGCACCTTTCCTTTCTATTTTGTATATTGCATTGATTGCTAAAATGATAGAAAGATTTGAACACTCTTGGTTATGGCGGCGCCTTGAAAATGTAGGGAAAATGTCTCTTAGCTGCTATGTTCTTCAAAATATTCTTTCTTCCATTCTCTTTTACGGTTGGGGCTTCGACCTTGGCGGAAAAGTGAACTCATTATCGATTGTCTTTATTTGGATTTGCATCTGCTTCTTTGAAATTTACTTCGCAACATTTTGGCTAGCTAGATTTAAATTTGGTCCAATGGAGGCCGCACGCAGATACACAGCTGGTTTAATTAAGTAAAAATGATTCTTAGTGGGATTTCATCATTTCCACTAAGAATCGCTCCTTTTAAAATTCAGTGTACTTTACCCTGAAATAGGACTTATTACAAGTCCTTATTCCCTCTTTATAGGAGGATAGTAAATGTTTAAAAAAATTTATCCACACGATCAAATCGAAAAGTACTTATACTTAGATATTATTTTTATTGTCCTTTTAATTTACAATGTAATTCAAGCAGAAACGATTATTAACTTATTCTTAAAAATTGTTCTTTTACTGCTCGTTTTGTTATTTTTTTACTTCGAATTGTGGTATAGAGATTGGCGCCTTCTCCTCTCCAGTTTATGTAGCTGCATATTATTTGCACTACTTGCAATATTCATCGAATCATGGCTACTTTTTTATGGTTTTGTCATCGGGAATTTATTAGGAAGAGCCCAATCTAAATTGTATATCGGCATCGGTACAGTAGGCATCGCAATGATGTTTTTTCTTGTTAGTTGGTATACCTTTGGTCACCCTTTTTACATATTAAAAACTTCTTTGCTTCTTGCCTTTATTCTTCAACTTGTACAACCATTTGTCATCCATATCCGGGAAAAAGCAAAATCTTTACAAAAGGAGCTAAGCGCCGCAAACTCTCAAATTGAAAGATATATTCAAGAAGAAGAAAGACACCGCATTGCAAGAGACCTTCATGATACACTCGGGCAAACATTAACAATGATTAAACTGAAAAGTGAACTGACAATACGATTGATAGAAAAGGATCCACCACAAGCAAAACAAGAATTAAATGATATTTTAGACACATCACGTTTCGCATTAAAACAAGTACGTGAACTAGTTACTGATATGAAATATATATCGATTGAAAGTGAATTAAATCACCTACGTGAGCTATTACATACAGCCGGTATCCAATTCACAATTAATGCAAACGGAAAAGCACCTTTGCTATCAAATGTTGCGGAAACAATGATTGCTCTCTCTATAAGAGAGGCCATTACAAATATTCTAAGGCATAGCCAAGCAAACCACTGTAAAATCGTTCAAGAAATGGATACAAAATGGTTTCAAATAAAAATAAACGATGATGGAATTGGCTTTCAACATGAGCCACTTGGATTCGGAGTTCAATCAATTCGGGAACGAATGAAGATGATACATGGCACAGTAGATATACATACATTAAGAAACAACGGCACAACGATTATTTTAAAGATACCTATTTCAACAAACTTAGTAGAAACAAATTAGCCTTGTAAAACGATACAAGAAAGGCGGCAGTAAAATGATTCGTATTGTAATTGCTGAGGATCAAAAAATGCTTCGCGGAGCCCTCGTTTCTCTATTAAAACTAGAAGATGACATTGAAGTGATTGCAGAAGTTTCAGATGGGATAGATGCTTGGAACATTATTACAAAACAACAACCCGATGTGTGTCTTCTCGATATCGAGATCCCCGACATCACTGGACTTGAAATCGCAGAAAAGTTAAGAACAATGGGACATTCCTGTAAAATAATGATAGTTACAACTTTTGCTCGTCCAGGATACTTGCAAAAAGCGATGGACGCAAAAGTAGACGCATATTTACTAAAGGACGAACCAATTGAATTTCTTATTGAAGTGATTCATAAAGTAATGAATGGTGAACGTGTAGTAAGTGCGGACCTAACTGCTACGCTGTTTTTAAAAGAAGATAATCCACTAACTGCCCGTGAAGTAGAGATACTCCGTATGGTTAAAAACGGGATGACAACGGGAGAAATTGGTAAAACATTGTATTTAACAAACGGAACTGTTAGAAATTATTTATCATCTTCCATTCAAAAGCTTGAAGCTGAATCAAGATTTCAAGCCATTCGTATCGCTGATGAAAAAGGATGGATATGATGTAAGATGCGGTATAGTAAAAGGGATGCTTCTTCTACACCTTTCCTCCCTTTTAAAATACAAGTTTGTTATAAGTTAATTTAAATATTTTTTTATATTCAAATTTCTTATATCAAAAAATGCAGTATTTTGGAAGTCTATTCTTTTCTTAAAGCAAGTACTATAATCAAATGAAAATTATAAGAAAGGAATGAGTTAACTAATGAAACAGCAAAAACAATATTGGAACGAGGTTGCACATGAAAAACAATTTACAACTCCCTTTCGATTTGATTTGTTTCAAACACATGTAAAACAAGAAGCGACTATCTTAGACTATGGATGTGGATATGGAAGAACATTGCGTGAGTTAAGAAAAACACAGTTTACCAATCTTTATGGAGTTGACTTCTCAGAAGAAATGATTAAAAGGGCAAAATTAGACGATATGGGGATTCATTTTAGTGTCATTGAAAATAGAAACCTAGCATTTCCTGATAATTATTTTGACTCTGTACTTTTATTCGCAGTACTAACTTGTATTCATAGTGACGAAGAACAAAGAGCCATTTTAGATGAAATTAAGAGAGTCTTAAAACCTAATGGAATAATTTATATTAATGACTTTCTATTAAATCAGGACAATCGTAATTTAAAGCGATACGATCAATTTTATCAAAAATATGATATATACGGTGTATTTGAATTACCTGACGGAGCCATTTTACGCCATCATAATGAAGAACAAGTAAAGTGCTGGATGAAGGATTTTAAACAGCTGGCATATGAGAAAGTGGAATATACAACAATGAATGGGAATCGATCCAACGGGGTAGTTTGTATAGGGAAATTAATAAAATAAAACCTTAGAACTTGGAGTATGCTATGGTGATTTATAATCAGACTAATAATAAAAACTTTACACTTGCATATCCCCTCCTTGTTAAGACAACATTCTTTACTAAAGTTAACACAGCGAAAGAAACAATGCTTTTCTTATTCAACACAGACAGAAAATAATCAAACACTTTTATAAGCCAACTATTCTTAAAACACATTTGTAAAAGCACCACACTCATTTTCCTACATAACCTTTACTATAATCACCTCTACAAGGGAGGAACTAATATGGCTCTTATTCCTTATAATGAAAGCGATGTCGATTTATTAGCACGCTTAATCCGTGCTGAGGCTGAAGGTGAAGGTAGACAAGGCGAACAGCTTGTCGGCTGCGTTGTAGTAAACCGCGTTTTTTGTGACTGCTTAGACTTTAAGCAATTACGTACCGTAAGTGATGCAGTATATCAAACTCCAGGTGGATTTGAAGCTGTACAATACGGATATTTTTATCAACGTGCTCGTGACTCAGAAAAAGAAATTGCAAGACGTGTGTTACAAGGTGAATGGCGCTGGCCAGCAAGATGGTCCCTTTGGTATTTCCGGCCGACTGGTGCTTGTCCACCGGAATGGTATAATCAACCCTTTGCAGGGCAATTTAAAAGCCATTGTTTTTATGAACCAATCGGGGATGAATGCCCGAAAATGTATACGCGATAATAACTTTATAAAATTCACCACATTCTATTAGTTACAACCTTAAGAATTCAAGGACGCGCATATACAAGTCCTTGAATTCTTAGTTATACTATTAATCACCTCAAACACAGCTTGATAATATAATTTGTGTTTGAGTTAGTATTCTACTCTACTTAGTTACAAAAATCCAATAAGGACACTATTTTCTCGGCACCTATTACAGATATAAGTAACGGTATCCGTGGACCACTTGGCTGATTGATAACAAGTCTATAAATGATTCTAAAAAGTAATTTTTGATTCTCTTTCATTATCTTTTTATTTTCATTATGACAAATTTCATATATCTGTTCCATTATCTTTGGACTATCCGCATTTGTAGGAACTATTTCACAAACTTCTAAAATCCACCTTTTCTGTACCTCTTCCAATGTTTCGTAAAACTCCCAATTCTTTTCTTTATTTACTTCAATCATTTTTTGCGGTTGTAAATTTCGAATCCAGTATTCCACACGATTACTTATTTTCATAATGTCAATCAAGCTATAATCTGCATCCACTTTCGCTAATATCTCTTGTAAAATATGAGTATCAAAGTTCACTAATGGCAAGACGCCTGCTACTTGATTAAATTTTGGTAAGCTGGCATTTTCATCACTAACGCCGGAAAGCCTAATTACATCACGGAACTCTTCATTATTTAACTTATTATTTTGATAACCTTCTTTATATCTTTCATACTCAGTATAATTCCGAATCACATCCTCATCCATACCAATATGAAATGCTGCATTTGGTTTATATTTTGAAAACATAAATAGAATGACTTCTGGCAAATACACATTTAATAATTCACTTGGAGTAATGATATTCCCAGCAGAACTTGACATTTTTTGATTATTACCTTTTATTCCAATGAAATCATAGGCAACATAATTCGGTGCCTCATAATTGAAAATTTTACTAGCTATCTCCTTTGAAACATTATAACTACCTGTTTCGGCTGAATGATCTCTCCCACCCGGTTCAAAAATCACATCTTCTATCATCCATCTCATCGGCCAATCAATTTTCCAATTTAATTTCATGTGACTCGTTTGCATTACTGATAGTACATTATGACTCCCACATTCACACTCATATCGGATTGTTTCCGATGTTTCATCAAAATTTGTTATTTTTGTTGAATCTTTCCCGCATTGCTCACAATATAGCGTAATTGGATAAAAAATCTCCCGCTCATCTTCAGATGGTTCACTCGTTTTGAATTTCATTAATACGTCGTAGATTTCTTTTCTTCTTTTTAATGCTTGAAGTATATGTTGATTATATCTCCCAGTTCTATATTCTTCATGTTGATAAATAAACTCCACATCAATACCAAAAGTTTCTAATGATTTTTCAAATTCTTTTTCAAAATGCTCTGCATACGATTTATGGCAACCATATGGATCTGGAATATCACAATATGGCATACCAATATATTTCTCAAATGATGAATCAACGTTTTTCGGAACCTTTCTAAATCGGTCGTAGTCATCCCATGAAAATATAAATCGTGTCTTTTTTCCTAAATCTTGAAGTGCTCTTACAACAAAATAGGTCGTTATTATTTCTCGAAAATTACCTATATGAACAGACCCCGAAGGACTAATTCCGGATGCACATACAAACGTCTCTTTATTTGGATGTTTTTGAATAAGTTCATGCGCGATTTGATATGCCCAGTGCATATAATTCACCTCTTATTAATTTTTTATTTACTCATCCACTTCCTTTTCAAAACAAAAAAACTCCCACCCCCAAGATTATCCATCTTGAGGACGAGAGTTGTTCACTTCGTGGTACCACCTCAGTTTATTAATATGTCACCATATTAATCTCTTCAGGTACGGCAATTATTTGCTTATACCCTATCTCTATAACGGGAGAACCCGTCGCATTATCCCTAAACAAGTTAGTTCTATGCACAGCTCCAAGTCTTTTTTCGTTAAGATTTTTACCCCTCCTTCTCAGCTACCGGAGTTCTCTGTATGCAATCATTCTTAACTACTCTTCTCTTCATTGCCACTTTTGTTATAAGTTATTTTCCATATAATAATTTATAATGTTATCGTTGTCAAATTTCTCCAAATTAAAGGGTTTGCTACCATTTTCATCGAATATATATAGGTTATCTTTATAGAAAGGAGAAAATACATTGTTAGGAAAATTAGAATTAGTTATCGATGCTAAAGCAAACTTAGGAGAAGGCCCTTGTTGGGATGAAGAAAAGCAAATATTATACTGGGTTGATATTTTAGGGAAAAAGGTATGCATTTATAACCCTATTACAAATATAAATCGTAAAATTTCATTAGACCAACAAATTGGATGTGTCGTTCAAGATGCATCTGGCGGAGTTATATTAGCAATGGAGCGTGGTTTCCATTCTCTTAATCTTGAAACAGAGGAATTAAAACTTATTCATAACCCGGAGTCTCACCTGCCAGAAAATCGCTTTAACGATGGAAAGTGCGATCCCGCTGGTCGCTTTTGGGCTGGCACTACCGATTTATATGGAGTCAGCGCAGCTGGTTCTTTATATTTCTTGGATACTGATTTTAGTGTAAAAAAGCAATTAGAACATGTAAATACATCCAATGGTTTAGCCTGGTCACCCGACCAGCGGTATCTTTATTTCATTGACACACCTACTAAAAAAGTCACTCGTTTTGATTATGATATACACACTGGAACAATTAGTAACCCAATAGATATCATTATTATTCCTAATAGTGAAGGATTACCTGATGGAATGACAATTGATGAGGAAGGCTGTTTGTGGATTGCACATTGGGGCGGTGCTAAAATCACAAGATGGAATCCAATGACTGGCGAAAAAATTCTAACAGTTCCTGTTCCGGCACTCAATGTAACTTCCTGTACATTTGGAGGACCTGACTTAACAGAATTATATATTACTACTGCCAGGACAAGAATGAACCAAGATCAATTAGAAGTTTATCCATATGCTGGTGGCGTATTCCGAATAAAAACACAGGTTAAAGGGTGTCCAACTTATCAGTTTAATCATAAGAAATCGCAGGTAAAAAAATGAATCGAATAGAGTACATTAGACAAGGAAAAAAAGTATCATGACCTTTGTTATGAAGAATCGCTTTCAAAATTCTCCCTCCTTATTTTTTTATTTTAATAAACATCCATTTACCTTCAAAATATTCCGTACTTTCGGTTTGAATTTCGCATGATTAATGGGCAAAAAAAGCCTACCACTTAATCATATTTACAGTGGTAGGCTTTAGATATACTTTTATATGTTTTAAAAGAAGGGACAATCTATTTGATCAATAAATTCCCAAGATTTATTTTCTACACATTCGGCAGGTCCTTTCTTTTCCATTGACACTTTTCTAAGAGGATTTACTTCAAATTTAAACATAGAAGTAGGTTCAATATACATGGAAAAAACATAGCTGCTAGGTAAAGTTTTAGATACATCAATATCGCCTACTTGTTTAAACAATTGCTGGGCACCGTATAAAAAAAATTTTGTTACATCAGATTGCTTATTAATCCATGCGATCATTTCAGAAGATACAGATTTATTTAAATGGATTTTTACCCGATCACCACGCTTATACCGCTTGCGCCCCATACTCACACCAACTAACTAATTGTTAAATTCGTAAATCCCAATTCTTTTTGTTTATGTTCTCTATACCGTGGTGAACATGTGTAAACTAATAATCCACGTGCATTTGTAAATAGAGGGTTATCTACAAATATTACATTTTTTAAACGACCTTTTTGTTTTAAAATAAGTTGCAAACTGTTTTTAATGATGACAGCGCCCCCGCCATAGATAAATACATACGGATCATCTTTCATATCATCAATTTTATTAATAATATCCGTTGCAACTCGTGCAGCTAATCCTAGAAATGCCTGTTGTGACTCTTCTACTAGCATTGCATGCCTTGGGTGTTTCTCATTTAAATAAATTTGATTAAACTCTGTAATACTATCTATTGTTTTTGTCGGATGCTTCCGATTCCATCTTGTAATAATCTGCAATAAAGTTTCTTTAACTCCATAGGACAATCCTTTACTTAATTGCGGTCTAAAATTCACTCCAAATGAAACAACTTCCTCAGTTGTACCCGCACCAATATCAAAAGATAATAATGTTTTATCCACAAAATCAATCTCTGTAATAGCATCTTTTTCACTTGCAACTTTATGTTTTAAAATATTACCTTCCTCATCGTACACAATCCCCCAGGTCCCAGACGCCCCTTCTGGTAAGCATTTACAGTACTCAATGGATATATTTATCGTTACATCTCTTCCATTTGGATAATGAAAAATAATTTTATGATTTCCCATATAACGTTTAGCGTTTTCTGCTGCGATTTCTTGCGTAATAGTTTGCATTGGAAGAGCAACTGATAAATCGTAACGAATATTAATATGATCTAATTTCGGACTATGACGCATAGCGCTAATTGCTAAACCTGATAAAATCGTTAGAACCATTAATTCATCTGTAGATTTATTAGACTTCTTCTCTACTTCTGTCCCTTTTAACTGATCATTGATAACCTTTTGCCCAACAATGTAACGTACATTATTCAACATGAGTGAAGATGAATTAATCGTCACATCTATATGATTTTCCACTTCAGATATCGGTACATCCTCTTCGTCTAATAAGCCTGTCGGTTCCCCAATATACAGTGAATATATACTTGGAATATAAATCGGATTTTGGCCTTTCACCATTAACTTTAAACCATTATTTCCAGCGTCTGCACCCGCTTTTAAAAGTATGGACATATTTACCCCCCAATTTAATCTGACATCCCTTCCAAATATATGCAAATAATAACTTTAACATTCAAACCAAATAGAAATCTTTTTCCTTTCTGTTTTTTAATGTTTATTTCTAAACAGAGAAATAAATAATTAATTTTCATAAATTCATCTATTTATGTAAAATATATTTGACATTACTCCCTGTCATTTTTATACTATTAAGTGTAAAGAGTTTTTTACACTTATAAAGAGGTGAATACGATGAATCAGAATAAGTTTATTTTCGTAGTTATTATACTATCATCACTTGGAATACTCATACATGGCGCATACAAATATACGACCGAAGGAGCCATTCTCGGAGGGACTATTTTTGGAGCTTCTTTAATAATTAGTTATTTAATAAATCATATGACATGGGGAGATCCAAACGGCGTGTCAGAAGAAAGTCAAGATGAAATGGGACAACAAATTACATATAAAAGTTTCAAAATTGGATATTTTGTATTAGTCGTTATTATGTTTATTTTATTGATTTGGTCAGAAGGATTTTCTACCTTATATTCGCTTGATAATATTCAAAATCTCCCTTTATTTATAGCGCTTTGTTCTTCATTCATTGTTATTCCACTTGTAGAATTCGTTGTTTCGAAACGATATCAATAAAGGTATACATAATAGGAGAAGGCATTCCCTTACATAGGAATGCCTTCTCTTTCTTCTTCATATTTTTTACAAACTTGTTCTAATGTTGGTCCAGTTCATCAATAAGCCGGTAATGTTTATAATCAATTTCATAACAGTTATTACACAAAATAGCTATCATTCATATTACCACACTACGCAGCGTCTCTTTTCCTTTTGGAGACCATCTACATTCGGTCGCACGTATACTTGGTGAATTATCAAGATGGTAAATATAAAACAAGCTGCCTTCCAATTGGGCCCATTCTTCTTTGACCTCTATCTTCAAATCCTACTTTTAAATACAGCTTTTGGGCAGGAATATTTTTTTCATTTACAGCTAGTACAATTTCATTTTTATTCGGAAAATAGGATGCTACAAAGTCATGTAATAAGGCTAATCCTTTTTTGGCATACCCTTTTCCTTGTTTCTCGTAATTGATAGAAAAGGCAACTAAAAGTAAAGCATTGGGATTATCTGTGTATTCTGCTACCCTCGTTCCTGATTGTAATGCGAAAATTCCTACTGGTGTATGATTCGCTAAAATAACAACAACATTTCGAGTTGTGTCTTTTTTAGCTTTTTCAAGCAAGTCACTTGGTTTTGCTGTAAATTGAATTTGTTCACTAGGTAAAATAAATGCGTCTATAATTTCTTTATATTTTTCATCATATGGAATAAGCTGAATATCTTCTGTTTGCAAATTCATTTTTATTTCCCCTTTTCTTCTAATTACTAACTTAAACCTTGCTGTGACTTAGAACGTACTTTTCCATCTAAAAAGGTAATCTCAGCAAAGGATTGTGGTGGATTTCCTTTCCAGGCAAAAGTTTATTTATAGTTTGATGAATTTTCATCACCTTGATTTATAAGTAAATCCCCTTCAAATCCTATTAATTCTTTTACTTCGTTATATGTCATTTCTTCATTTATTTGTGAGAAAATATTCATATCAATTGTTTCTCTCTTCTTTTTTTCTGTGACAGTTGAAGAAGTTGTTGTTTGTTTCTTTATTTCTTTATTTCTTTTTATCACACGCTGTCATACCAAAAATCACACACAGACTAAGACCACAAACTATGAGTGCGCATTTATTTTTCATCATTACAACTATCTCTGGTTTAAAAATGATACCCAAGCATATCTAAATGTAATACATCGCAGAGAAACCAGGATAAACCTCCTTCTTTGTTATGTTTTTTATTCATCATTTTCAGATGGTTTTATATAGTTTTATACACGGTGGATCTGTCGTAACTTCCTAATTATTATTAAACCATATATTCCCTTTTTGATAAACTGAATATTAATAATTAACAAAAACATCTCGCGCCATATAGCACGAGATGTTTTTGTTAACTTTTAAGATGATTATTTGATTGATCTTCTTGTTCTTTTCTTAATTCATTCTCTTCATCTTTTGGTAACTGTTTGTCGTTTTCTTTAATCGGATTCGTTTCTTTATTTTCAATCATATCATTTGGTACTTGTGGCATAACACGTCCAACAATTGCAGCAAGTTCATCAAGAATTCCTTCGCCAGCTTTTCCGTGCTTAATTTGATTCCCCATTCGCTTTAATCGTTCATACGTATCAACATCCGCTACAACAACTGCATTTGCACCATTTGGATCATGTTTTAAGCTTTCAGCGACAGAATACTTGATTGATTCTACACGAGTTCGATCCAGTTTTGCCTTTACATCAATGCCAACAACAGCATATTTTCCAATAACGACTGCGGTCGCATCTTTTACACCTGGTATACTAGAAGCTAAAGAAGCTAAATGATCTGCCACTTTTTCATTCGGTTTTGTTTTATCTTTTGTATAGCTAACATTTCGCATAGATACATTTTTTTGTTCTGGTTTTTCATAAGCATTCTCTTTTTTTCCTACACTACACCCTGTGATAGCAAAACAAATCATAAGCATATATATAAGGATTTTCATCATTTTCACCACTTTATCATTGATGTTTAATCATAAATCTTTTCGACAGCCTGCATCTTTTTCACTTTTTCTTCAGTTCCGTCATTTGCATTAATAAAAATTTGGTACGTATCTTTTCCTAATGTCCCGACAAATTCATAGCACAATACTTCTTTATGCACATCATTTACAACAACCGCCTTGCGTTCTTCCATTACTTTTACATCTGGATTGATTTTCTTTCTTGCATCAGCAGCCGTTAATTTTGCAGTTGGAATGGTGCGTTTTTGATGTGATGCTAAATATTCTTTTGCTGAAAAACCAACAATTGATCCATCATCTAAAGCAATTTTCATTTGAATTGCTTCTGGATAAATACGCACATTATTCTCATTCACAACGTACGTAAACACACCAATATTATCGTATTGTGAACTATCAAAGAGCTCCATATTGGTAAACTTATGGTCCTTTAAGAAAGTTAATCCTTTACTTCCTGCGTCATTTAAGCTAATTTTTTGTTCCTTAATTTCACGGTTATTCATTACCCATATTGGATATCCACCTTTTTCGGTAATGTCCATATAAAATTCATTCTTTGTTTCAGGATCTTGAATTTTCACACTATAAAATGATTCTTTAGCACCTTTTCCGCTTTTCTCAACTTCTACTTTTTCATTGCCTTTTAAATTTAAAAATGATTTTGCTATTTTTGCCGCTTCCTCTTTTGAAATCGCTTTACCTTTTGCTTCAAAGCCGCCTTTTTTTGCCTTTTGCATGCTTGTGAAAGTTGGACCGAAATTATTTGAAGAATAGGATGTTACATTTTTCTCAACCGTCTTAAGCCCGTCAATAATCGTGTTATCCGCTGGATCTTTATTTGACGCAAGCGCAAGTTCTACATCCATCCAACGTAAATTATTTTTCAAAACGAGATGCTGTACTTTTCGAAGCTCATCTTGAATGTTGCCAGCATTTGAATATAGAGTTTGAAGCGCTTTATATTCTTGATCGTTTAAAGGTTCTTTCTCTAAATCACGAATGGCAGTGCGATAACTAAAATCACCAATATTCGCTAAAAATTCCTCGGTTTTATTAAACGGCATTAATGTTAAAGGTAGTTGTCCTACATCAGAACGAGCTTCCGATGTTAAACGCCACACATCCGCTAATGCCGGTGATAAAGATGTACGTGAATTCATTGCCAGTGTTGTTCCGATTTTATCGTGTAATAAATCAACCTCATACGCTAAATCATGAAACGCACGCTGATAGCTGTTTTCTGCTCGAATTAACACCGCATTTTTTTCTTGGTGTTCTTTATAACCCCAATACCCTGTTCCAACTACGCCGATTGTTAACAATACAATTACGATACCTCTTAACATTTCTTCACCTCCGCTCTATTTACAGAAAATATGTTTGCCGATTTTTTTAATTTGTGGTCGACTCCAAATCCATTTACTCGTTGCAGTATCTGGATTGAAATAATACAGTGCATTTCCAGTAGGATCCCAACCATTAATAGCATCTAATACAGCTTTTTTCGCCGTTTCATTTGGCGTTAAATAAATTTGTCCATCAGCAACTGCTGTAAATGCACGTGGTTCAAAAATCACTCCAGATACTGTATTCGGGAATGATGCACTTGTCACACGATTCAAAATAACTGCTGCAACTGCAACTTGCCCTAAATATGGTTCACCACGGGATTCACCATAAACTGCGTTCGCCATTAATTGAATATCATTTTGTGAATAACCATTTGGCACATTTGTACCTTTATTTTGGGCTGGCTTATTACTTTGTCCACCCGTGTTCCCTTTATTAGCAGTTGATTTCTCATACTTTGTCGCTTTTACAAGCATCTGCTTCGTCTTAGCCCCCGCTAAGCCATCTACAGGTAAACCGAACTTTTGTTGAAAATTCCTTAGTGCCCAATATGTACCCCAACCAAATACACCATCTACTTTTCCCGTATAAAATCCGTTATATTTCAATCGAGACTGTAGTTCAATGACATCTTCTCCAGAGGCACCTCTTTGAATCACCTGATTAGAAAAGGCTTGGACATTTCTTGTCTGCCCGCTACTTACAATTACAGATATACCGATTAATACAAACAAAATCAGTATTTTAAAAATAACTGTATGACGCATATATTTCCCTCCTTATTTGCAGTGATGATTTCATGGTTATGTTTTGTAAATAAAACGCTTTTATGTAAAGAAGACAAAAAAATCCAAACTTATATGATTTAGACTGCATGTACACAATAAGAAAAACGGCTAAAAGGAGTTTATTATGAAGCGTATTTTTGCATGTTTTGTATTAGGAATTATATTTGTTACAGCATATTGCAATACATATACTCATTCATCAGTTGTTCACGCACAACCACCATATGCAAAATGGGGTAAACTTGCGGTAGAAAAAACGAAAGAAAACTATCCAAAAGCGCAAATTATTGATTACCTTCATATTGGAAGAAAACCGAAGACAGTGAATATAACAACAGAAAAATTCAAATTATGGCTGCGTGAAGATGGAAAGGAATATGGTGTTTTTGTTGATGTAGAGTTTGATACAAGAACGGAGAAGTTTTTGAAGATTACATTTCAAAAGAGCAGTAGATAGTGTTCAACTAACCAAGCTTTTACAGGCTTTTATTTCCCTACTTATCTTCTGTTGTTTCTTTGATTCTTGACATTAAAATCTTATTGTCAGCGAATAGCGGGATTAAAAAAGAGGAAATCATCTCGATTCCCTCCTTTTTATTACTATTTAACTTTCACTTCTTGCTTAACTATACTCTCCTTCTATTTATGTATGATTAACGTTCTCTTGTAAATGATTTATAAATAATTTTAATGGTACTAATCCACGCTTTGGCAGTTGACTGCTTATTACCGCTACAATTTCTAAATGAGGAATAATGATAATGTATTGCCCACCATATCCCATTGCAAAATATATACAATACGGTATGTGAAATCTTTCATTGTCTAATACCCACCAGTGATAACCATATGCTCCAACATGTTCATATGTTAAAAAAACAGCCTTATTCGATTGTTCAATCCAACTTGAGGATACAATTTTTTCTCCACTCCAGAATCCATTTTGTAGACATAATAATCCTATTTTTAGCAAATCCTCCGCTTTCATTTTCATGCCAAATCCACCAACATAAATACCTTGAGGATCTTGTTGCCACTCATATTCGGTAATTTGTAAAGGTTTAAATAAATATTTCTTTGCAAACTGCTCCGTTGTCTTTCTAGTAGCAACTTGTAGTATATAACTTAACAGATGTGAAGAGCCTGAATTATAATTCATTTTTGCCCCTATCTCTTCCATTAACGGCTTCTGCAAAATATAATTTATCCAATGATCTGATTCCACGAAATCATTTGGAAATACAACTCCATTTCCAAACTCCTGCCACTCTTCACCAGTTGTCATTGTTAACAAGTGATAAATGGTTAATTCCTTCTTTTCTTTCGGTACATTGGGAATCCATTTTGCTATAGGCGTATGTATATCATTTATGTAGCCTTTATCTATTGCTATACCGATTAAAATTGATACGATACTTTTCGTGATAGAATTAATTTTATATAAATTATGTGCGCATTCTTTTGTTTTATAATATTTTGTTGTTAACTCACCTTGTTGATATACGAGAAATGCATTCACTTTCTTTTTCATAAATTGATTTTCCAACTTGTAAAAATCCAATATGTATTCCTCCAAATGTATACTGTTCTTGTCTGTTTTTACTATTCTACTCAAATCAAATAAATATTTCTATTTCTATGTACTTTCTAAAAAAATATCCAATTTCACGTGTGGCAAACATATACTATAGATATAAGACATGGTCACTCATACTAAGTAGTTTCGTTTTCGTGAAAAAACACTTAATAACATACGAATTGGTATGCTTTTTTCATTGATGTAACAATATTTCCAAGGAAAATAAGTACAAAATAGCATACCAAATAACAGCGTGACAATAGTCATTGTCATTGTTTGAATTATGGTGTTAATTTTATTGTTAAATGCTATGTTATTTCTAAACTCTTTTGAAAAAAAAAGAAAGGTCATTGTAAATTTATGTTAAAATGTATATAAAAATTGTGAGAATTTGTACTTAAACTGATGAGTCAGATTAGTTGAATAGGCATTAGTTAAGTTATTCTGTCTTTATGTTAAACTTTAGAAGTTATTCAGCAATGGTAAAAAGGGAGAGAAAGTAATGTTACAATCACTGATTTTTGATATGGATGGAACTCTATTTCAAACAGAAAAAATTCTAGAATTATCACTTAATGATACTTTTAACCATTTGCGGTCACTAAATTTATGGGATACAGTAACCCCCATTGATAAATACCGTGAAATTATGGGTGTACCTTTACCAAAAGTTTGGGAAGCTTTGTTACCTAATCATTCCAATGAAGTAAGAGAACAAATGGATGCTTATTTTCTGGAAAGATTAGTTGAAAACATAAGAAGTGGGAAAGGTGCTTTATATCCTAATGTAAAGGAAGTTTTCCGTTATTTAAAAGAAAATAATTGTTCAATTTACATAGCGAGTAATGGTTTAACGGAATATTTACAAGCAATTGTGAGTTATTACAATTTGGATAATTGGGTTACTGAAACATTTAGTATTCAACAAATACGAACACTCGATAAAGGAGATTTAGTTAAAACAATTATAAAAAAATATGACATAAAAAAGGCAGCGGTAGTTGGAGACCGTCTATCTGATATAAATGCAGCTAAAGATAATGGTTTAATTGCAATTGGATGTAATTTTGATTTTGCACAAGAAGATGAACTTGCTCAGGCTAATTTGGTAATAAATGACTTAATGGAGTTAAAAACAATATTGCCTGAAATGAAAATAGTTTACTAAACCAACGGGTGCTTTAACTGAATAAGCGAAATAATAAATCAACGCTCAGAATGATATATGTCTGGGCGTTTTTGTTTGTTATTAGGTATGCGATTTATAATGTGAATTACCGTGTTATTAGATATCTTTTTTACACATAATTACAAAGAAAAAAGTACACCACGCTTCAATAAGTGATGTACTAACAATTATATAATCTTTACTTTATAACTTCGTCCGAACATTCCAAAGTTCTGGGAAAAAGCGTTGATCAAGAACACGTTTTAAATAAGAAACACCAGATGATCCACCTGTTCCCATTTTATGTCCAATAATTCGCTCTACTGTTTTCATATGACGGAAGCGCCACTGCTGGAGCCAATCTTCAATATCGATTAACTTTTCTGCCAGTTGATATAAATCCCAATATTTCTTCACATCAGCATACACCTCTAACCATGCAGCTTCAACTGTCGCATCTTCTTCATAAGGCTGTGTAATATCACGATTTAAAACATTTGGATTGATTGGGAACCCTTCTTTTACAAGTGCCTGAATTGCAACATCGTAAAGACTTGGTGAATGAAGCGCTTTATGCAAACGAGCATGTAACTCTGGATCTTTTTCATAAATTTTTAATGCATGAGGTGTTTTATAACCAAGCGCATACTCAATCATACGGTATTGATAAGACTGGAATCCTGATGCTTGGCCGAGTGAATCACGAAATTCAATATATTCAGATGGTGTGAGCGTTGCAAGAATATCCCAAGATTGAATAATTTGCGATTGAATTTTTGAAACGCGCGCAAGCATTTTAAAAGCTGGAGCCAGCCTATCATTTTGAATGGATTCAATCGCTGCACTAAGCTCATGTAAAATCAACTTCATCCAAAGTTCACTCGCTTGATGAATGACAATAAACAACATTTCATCATGATGATCAGATAACCTTTTTTGACTTCCTAGCAAACTATCTAATTGTAAGTACTCTCCGTATGTCATATTTTCTTTAAAATCCGTATGAATTCCCTTTTCCATAATTACTTTTTCATTTTCTTTCATAAAAATGAACACCCCTTCTATGCATCATCTGCTTGCTCTTATAGTGGTCTTATTACAGCTCGAACTGGACTCCCATCCGCATCTGTCAATGCAAGTGGCAGGGCAATCAGTTCATAATCTCCGTCTTGTGCATGGTCTAATACAACATTTTCTAAAATATGAATACCATATTTAAATAATTGGTGATGCGCCGCTAATTCTTTATCATCTAGCGGATCTACAGAAGGTATATCCACTCCAATTAATCGAATGCCTTTTTCCGAAAGAAATGGTGCAATATCAGCACGTAAATACGGAATTACTTGCGGGAATTCCTGTGCATTCCCATGCGAAGAAGTCCGAAGTAATAACCTCTCTACCCCATCTAAAGGGAATTTTTCTAATTCTTTTGCGCCAATACTTTCGATACCTGATACATCTATAATTCGAGCTTTACCAACATAGACATTAACATCTAAATCTAGTACCCTTTTTCCGTTATTATCAAAATGAAATGGCGCATCAATATGCGTACCCGTATGAATACTCATCGTTAATTTTCCAACATTAACAGATCCACTTTGTTCTTTTGCCCATGATACTTCGTATGAAAATGGCGTATCTCCTGGCCATGTCGCAATATCATTATTTAATGGTTGTGAAATATCAATCCAATCAGATTCCTTCATCGCTTATGCCACAACCTCTCGCTTATTTTCAAACTTTTTATATTCTTCATCTTTCATGATTTTCTTCAAGATTTGCACAGATTTCCACACTTCTGCGTACGTGTTATATAAAGCAACTGGCGCAAGGCGAACCCCATTTGGTGCACGAAAATCAGGAATAACTCCATTTGCTTTTAAAGCTTTACATATACGTGCAGCTTCTGGATGCTCTAAATATATATGCCCTCCGCGTTTATCATCCTCTAATGGATTTCCAATTGTAAATCCCATCCCCTTCAGTTCATGGTTGATTAAATTTAGCATATAACGAGTAATGTGTAATGATTTTCCTCGCAATCTTTCAATGCCAGCTTCTTTGAAAATCTCAAGTGAACCAATAAGTGGCGCTGTACTTAACACATGAGGTGTGCCAATTTGATATGCCCCGGCATGCTCAGCTGCTGTTAATGTATGTTCCATATCAAATTGCTTATCTTTTCTTGAACTAAACCAACCAGAAAGCCCTGGAAGACGATTGAAATGGTTTTTGTTTACATATAATCCAGCAACCCCACCAGGTCCTGCATTTAAATATTTATAATTACACCATACTGCGAAATCAACACCCCACCCTTTAAAGTCATGCGGAATTGAACCGATGGAATGGCATAAATCAAAACCAATATAGATACCACGCTTGTGCGCTTCAGCTGTTAATCGCTTCATATCAAGAATTTGTCCACTTCGATATAGCACTGCAGGCAATAAAATTAACGTAATATCATCCGTCATCGCATCAATAATATCTGCCTCTTGCAGCGTTCTACCATCCCTGCTCTTCACTCGTACAAGATGTTCATCTGGATCTAGTCCTTTTAAACGGATTTGACTTTGCAAAGCATAAATATCTGATGGGAACGTTAATTCATCCGCAAGAATCTTTGTACGAATTCCTTTCGGTTCATAAAATGTCGCAATCACTTGATGAATATTCGTCGTCGTGGAACCGGTTACAATTACCTCTTCAGGTAAAGCACCAACAAGAGGAGCAGTTAATTCACCTAATTGTTCAGAGAGAAAAAACCAAGGATATTCTCCTTCTGTCCACCCGTCAATACCATACTCTTTCCATGAATCTAGCATAGTAAGTAAAGATTTTTCTGCTCTTTTTGAAAGTAATCCTAATGAATTACCATCTAAATATATTGTATCTGCTTTCTTATAAAATTCTTTTTGAAAATCAGCAAGTTCATCGTATTTATCACATTCCATTGCATAGTCGTAAGATGGTTCAAATGGCTCTCGATACATTCTTTCACCTTCTCTTAATTTTCTTTTTATTCTAACTAATTGAAATATAACATCAAAATTGACATAACGTCAATGATATTATGTCAGTTGACTTTTTGTATTCGATTCAACTAGAATAAAATTATATTTTCAGATATTTCAGTATAAAGGAGTGTCCAGTTTGGGAAAAGATCTTCTTTCAACAAGACAACAGCGATCTATAGAAACGAGAAATAAATTATTAAAATCTGCCCGCAATGTTTTTTTAGAAAACGGATTTCACAAAACAACAATCTCTCAAATTATTAAACATGCTGAAACTGGTTATGGTACGGCATACGTTTATTTTAAAAATAAAGACGAGCTCCTCATAGTCCTTATGGAAGATGTTATGAATCGTTTTTACAAAATCGCTGAACGTTCCTTTTTTCCTAAAACAAAAAAAGAAGCTCACAGTATGATTGAAAATCAAGTGCGAGCTTTTTTACAACTAACTGAAGAAGAAAGAAATATATTACAAGTCGTTGAAGAGGCTATCGGTGTGTCAAAAGAAGTTCGACAAAAGTGGAATGACATTCGAGAACGTTTTATTAGCCGAATTATACAAGATATTACCTACTCTCAAAATAATGGATTAGCTAGAAAAGAATTAAATAAAGCAATTGTGGCACGCAGTTGGTTTTATATGAATGAAGCGTTTCAGTGGGAGATTGTCCGAAATGAGATCGATGTAAATCTAGAGGAGGTTGTTTGTACATTAACAGAGCTGTATACGGCAGGCTTATATAAAAATGAATAGCACACTCTCGTCTCTATGAAGAAAGTGTGCTATTTAATCGTTTAAAGGAATATTTCTTCTGGATATGGCAATGCTAGCTTTGGTCTTTCCTGTGATGAAAAGTATTGAAGTTTTAACGATTCTCCATCTATCGCTCTCGATTCTCCTCCAACTCCCTCACATTCAAACACAACAACGATATATTCCACTTGATCTCCATTTGAATATGTATGACGGAAGTCTTTCCCTCCAAAAATCCCTTTTATTTCTTTCACTTGTACTCGTAAACCTGTTTCTTCCCACACTTCGCGAACAATAGCATCTTCTGGCGTTTCACCAGGTTCAATTGCCCCGGCAGGAAGACTCCAATACTCCCCACCAGGATATTGGAACAAGATCTCCCCTAACTCATTTTTGATGATTGCCGCGACACTTGGCATGAAAATGAGACCAGAACCTACTTTTTCACGGATTTTTTTGTAGTATGTAGAAATAGACATGTTCATTCTCCTTATATATTATATTTCCTGTGTGATTATATTATTGCAATCTACTCACAATCCCCAAAATAAACTTATACTCATTTCGCCTCTTTTTTACTCTCTTAAACCCTTCTTTTGAATCAAAAATCAAACAAGTTTTTCTAAACCAAACTCGTAAATAGCATGATTCAAAATAAATAGATTTCACAACTCCTTTTTGCTCAAATTCTGTTCCATCTTCTCGTTCTATTTCTGTTCGAACCAACCATTTATTTCCGATTCCGGCTTCTATGTACTTCACTTACAACTCCCCTTATATGAAATACTTACATCTTCCTTAGGAAATGTTGTTCTAAGCATTCTACTATTTCCCTGGTAAGCGCAGATTTTGACAGATTCTCTATTATTTCTACTTAATTGAAACTAGCAACATTCCTGTTATAAAGAAAAAGGAAAAAGCTTCATATATACCGAATAACACAAAAATAATCCATTCTTTTGAAAGAGGTATATATGTTATGAACGATCAATTTACTACTCTCCTAAGTGAAATGACCTTTATAGAAAGACAATATGAATTTCGAAATCCAGATGTTGTTCTCTATCATCCCGGTCATTACACAGAATTAAATGAACAAATCATCACATTATTTCATGAGGAAGGCTTTAAAACAATCATGATTCCCAGTGTACATAATGCATTTTTAAATGCTAATGAGTTTATCTTTCATAAAGAAATCCTAGTTAAATCAGGAATTCCTGAGGAACTGATCATTCCAATAACAGGAGAAGCTAATACAGCTAACGATGTTATCAAAAACGCAATGCTTCACCTATGTAACACAAGCGTACATAAAAATATTTTATTAGCAGGGAAAACTTTTTTTATGAAAAGATTTTTGCTTATAGCAACTGCGTTTGCTACAAATGACATGACTATTGATATTCTTCCATTACAAGATAATAGAAATCTTACGAAAGATACATGGCACTTAACCGACATCGGTAGAAGGAGGGTATGGAATGAATACCATATGATTTCCAAATTTCTTAAAGAAAACTGCCCTTAAATCGTAAAGTAGTAGACTTTATCGCGTTGACCAGTTTAAAAGATTTCCCTTCTTTATAGAAATTTTTTTGATCTACTATTTCCCCGGTAAGCGCATATTCCGACAGAACGTGCACATACATATAAAAGAAGCAGATTGATAGAAACCTGCTTCTTTTACAACTAAAATCGTTGCATTCGTTTATAAAATGTACTGCGCGGGACATCTAATAGTTTCGCCGCAAGCGAGACATTTCCCTTTGTTTTTTTGAAGGGCCTCAATCATTCCATCTTGCTGTATTTTTTCCCGAAGGGTTAATTATTATCCATTAAATCTCCCCATAATAATAGTGTTATAGTATTTACCATCCGCAAGCCTTTTGTCATTCTTTAATACACCTTCGATTTCAAAACCAAGTTTTTCATACAATTTAATCGCTTTATCATTTGTTTCTAAAACATTCAAAGTCATTTTTTTAATGCTATTAGCGTCAGCCCAAGATATAGACTCTTTTAAAAGATTTTTCCCAATCCTATATCCCCAAAACTCTTTTAATACGCATACTCCAAATTCTACTTTATGAGAGAATCTCTTTAAATACACTCCCTCACATCTTGAAAACCCAACAATCCGATCGTTCACTACCGCGACTAAAAATAAGTTTCTTGGACTTTCAGTGTCCGTTTTGATGATTTCTTCAAATCTCGTTGTATCTATGAATCCCTCCCCTTCTTCTCTGTCCAGATTTTCAGTTTCTCCATCAATTTGTAATCTTAATTTAGACAAATCATTTGCATCTTTATCCATTGCAGATCTAACAGTATAATTAATCCCATTTACATAAAATTCTTGTTTGTTAATAATCATAATATACTCCTTTGATATTAAGTTGATTTAGAAGAATAAGACAGGTAAAAATCTTAGTAATTTACTGCAATTTTAACCAAATAACCTCCACATTCGTTTCAATTAAATCGTTTCAAAACATCATTATAAAGATGCCCCTTTTGATTTAACGAATCTTCTGTTGCTTTTCATATGAATCATTAAAACTGATATTCTCTGTTCGTATCATCCATTCTTCTACTAGACTCTGGAATAACTCAGGTTGTTCAATTTGTAAGTTGTGACCGGCCATATCTAAAACAGCAAATGTTGCTCGTGGATACTCTTCAATAGTCTCCAATAAATCTTGATATCCTACAACTATATCTTGCCTGCCAGCGAGTAAAAGAACTGGTTTTTCGTATTTTTGTCCATTTGTATTGAATGATAACGTATAATTTCTTTGAAGCGTTTCCACAAACTCTGTATTGGCTACTGTAAGACCTGATTTGATTTCTTTTTTATATCGATTGTAAGTATATTCATTTGCTATCACTGCTAACTCACAAAACTCGTTTCTTTCATCCGATGAAAGTTTATTTAAAAATTCATCATCACTTATAATCCTATTATATTTTGGGACTGTTCTTGCTTTATGATTCGCAATTATAACAGGGCATATCAGCAATAAACCATCAATTCGCTGAGGCATTTTTGAAAGTATTGCTTTAGACAAATATCCGCCATATGATTCTCCTACAAGTAGAAAATTTTCATCAGGAATAATTTTTTCGATAAATAAAGTCAAGACATCTAATAAAATATCAGAACTATTTATCCAATTAGGGGCAGTCGATTTTCCCATACCTGGTAAATCAATATAAATGCGCTTATAACCTGCATGTTTATGAAACACTGACTCCATACATCCCATCATGAGCCTATGATCGACAGAACATCCATGTAAGAGAATTACAGGTTTTCCCTCGCCAATTATTTTATAATATATTTGTGTATCTTTAATGTGGCATATCATAAGAAATCCTCCTTATTTTAAATAAAGGTTTTCTATTTCATTTCTTCATTCAACTTAAAATATGCTTCAAAGGCTGATTTACAACCACTAAAGTTTTTAACATAATAAGTTAAGAACTTTTTATAGAGGTAATATATTTAAAGGAGAGCTTTGCGTCCAACCGACAGAATATACGTTCTTATTATATAACACTCAACAAGTGACTGACAACTCTGATTTTTCAGTCCGAACCGTTTTTCACTTACAAATAAAGGATCCTTACATATCAATGTCAAATTGTTTTAGAATTCGGTCGTACAATAAAAAAGAACAAGTTTTATATAAAACTCGTTCTTTTTCAACCATACTATTCACGCATGCACAGCATGTCCTATCGGCCTGTAACACTGCTTCATGAATTGCTTCCGATAATGTCGGATACGCTGCGATAAAATCTCGCATTATATCAGCTGTTACTTCTGTATGAAGCATAACAGTTCCTTGTCCAATCAGAGTTCTGTCGCACGAGGCCCGACAATCGAAATTCCAATGATTTCTTGATACTTCGGCTCAACTATTACTTTCACTTTTCCAATTTGTTCTCCTAAAATAAGTGCTTTTCCATTTGCGGTAAATGGAAATTCCCCAACGGGCTTGTTCTTTTGTCATTTCATTCCCTTTACTTTCAGTTGTTTTTAACATGTCCAGCCCTCCTATTTTCTTGTTCACCTTTTATATCGCAAGTACCGCGCCAATTTAAAACTCTTGAAATGATAGTTTTTTTCTCTTTTTCAAAAATACTTGTTTAAAAGATATAATTTGCATTAATATAGAATGCTAGTTAGTATGCTATTTGATTTACGAGAATAATAGATTTTCTACATGTACATCGTTATGATGTAAGAAAAAAGAAAGTGAGCGGAAAATGAGTAAAATCGTGATTATTACAGGTGCATCCAGTGGATTTGGATTTTTAACTGCCCTCGAGCTTGCGAAAAAGGACTATTTCGTCATCGCTACAATGCGTAATCTTAATAAACAAACGGAATTATTATCTCAAGCTGCTGCATTACACTTACAACAAAATATCAAAATTCATCAATTAGATGTAACAGATCAAAAATCTATACATGCATTCCAATTGTTTTTAAAAGAATTAAACCAAGTAGACATTCTCGTCAATAACGCAGGCTATGCGAGTGGTGGATTTATAGAGGAAATTCCGGTAGAAGAATATCGTAGACAATTTGAGACGAATGTATTTGGAGCAATATCCATAACTCAAATTGTATTACCTTATATGCGAAAACAAAAAAGTGGGAAAATTATTAATGTAAGTAGTATTAGTGGCCAAGTTGGATTCCCAGGTTTATCCCCCTATGTTTCTTCAAAATACGCATTAGAAGGTTGGAGTGAATCCCTTCTCCTAGAGGTAAAACCATATGGAATAGACGTTTCATTAATCGAACCCGGTTCCTATAACACAAACATATGGGAAGTTGGGAAAGAACTTGCCGAAAATTATTCAGAATCAACCTCTCCTTATAAAGCGTATATGGATAAAATACAAAATCATATTAATAATGGCAGTGATACATTTGGCAATCCAGTAGATGTTGCAAGAAAGATTGTAGCGATTGCTGAAGCAAAAAACGCAACATTACGATACCCAATTGGGAAAGGTGTAAAATTGATGATCGTTGCTAAAAAAATTCTTCCGTGGAGAGTATGGGAGTTTCTTGTTTTGAGGAGTTTTAAGAAGATGTAATGTAAAAAGACTACTGATAAATAAGAGTCGTTATACACATTGAAATTGGGATAACGACTCTTATTATCTAGGCCTTTTAACCAACAGGTTGGAATAAATATATCATTACATTAAATGTAATCATTAAACAAAATACTCCCAATAGAGAAATTACATATTTTTTTGATTTTTTATCATATTTCCATTCCATATACGCCCGAAAAAGCTGTTGCGTACCTAAAAATACAAATAATATATATACACCCTTTATATACTCTGAAGTATAAATACAAACAAAGCCAGCCACTAAATAGATTATGATTATAATCCGCTCTCCCCATTTATGAAGCTCATTTACAGGCTCATAAATCCAGCCACTTTGTTTTGGTATATTTAATTTCTTTCTCACAAGCTTTTCTAAAAGATATAGCACGAAAATCCATAGAATCAACACAATCACTATTGTGAAAATTGTTCATCCCCCCATCCTTAAAAATCCAATATTACACATATTAATTAGGAATATACTTTTTGAGTAAGTAAATGCGCAATATTATTGCCCTTTTGTTCTATCAAAGAAACAATCCCCTCAGGATAAGTCAGTTTATCTTTTAACTCCTGTATACTTTTCCATATAAGAATAATATTCTTATGTTCTTTATGAAATAACACTTCACTTATAGACTTTACAGGTTTACACCAATGAAACAACGTACATTGATGGTGTGATTCTCCATCAACTTCAAATATGTGTTCATTTACAATCGCTAATTCTGCTACTCGAACTTGTAAATCATATTCCTCAAGTAACTCCCGTATAATCGCTTCATATGCCGATTATCCATACTCAATCGATCCACCTGGAAAACGATAAAATGTCTCTTCTTCATTACATTGAACAAGAATTTTAGAATGCTCCTCATCTATGATAATAGCTTCCGCGCGCAATAAGGGCCTTTTCATTTCCTACCCCCTATTTTACTAATTTGAAGATCGTATTTTCTCCAGCTGATCGCTTGGATAAGTAGCATATACACGATTATCATAATCCCAACTAATTATCGTTGCACTATCTCGACCAAGTTGGTGATGAACATGCTCTAGTACATTTTGAATACATTCTGTTAGTTTCACTTTGTTTTCATATATATCTTTATATAAATGAATTGGATTTTCATAACGACGTTCTCCGTATTCTAGTACGCCATCTGTTACCATTACGATTCTATTTCTTCCTGTACGTAGCTCTCGAGCACCTGAAGAATAACATGGAACAGGTAAAGAAAATGTATTCACATTCCCAATCCATTCATAAAAATGACGTTGGTTCAGCATATACTGTCCTAGCTTATGTAACTCTTCATGAAATACATAAACGAGGCAATCTCCTATAGAAAACCACCAAATATAATTTTCTTTTCGCACACAAATTAAGCATGCTGTTTCACCCTTTACTTGCTGACACGCCTGTTGAAACGAATTAGATTGAAAAAGTGTAAGGATATGATTTTCAACAGAACGGAATGCTATTTCAATTGGTTCTTCTAATAAAACTTTTATATTTTCATAGTCATTTTGGATTGTATGTACTACTAAGGCGACACTTTCTGCACTATTGTGTCCATCTAATATCATCGCAAATTCCCAATCTCCATTTGACCAAACGAAAGCGCCATCTTCATTCTTCTTTGCGCCTGCACTCGTATTTCCACCATATCTGCCAAGCACTATATCACCATACTGCTTAACTGAAATTTCGCCTAAACACATTTCATCACTACCAACCCATGAAGATTGTGTATTATTTGTTGTATGCATACTCATTCACCATATACGTTCGTATTCTTTCGCATAGTTTTTGGATTTGTTCTGCTTGTCCATAAGGTGCATCTTTCCAATTGGCGATCTTAGTTGGTGACCAAAATTCCTTCGGTGTATTCGGATAACGAGGAATTATATGCATGTGCATATGATTGACTCCATTACCGGAAACGAAAGCATAAATATGTTCTGCACCCTCGCATTCTTTTAATGCACGGCTTACTCTACTCGTAATTAAACCAAAAGCTTTCGCTTCTTCTTCTGTTAATTCAGCTAATCCTGGTGCATGTCTTTTTATATCAATCATTACATATCCGAGATACGTTTCCTCTTCTTCCCAATGAACATGCCCCACATATACGAGTTCATCTTCATAGATTGCCCCGCCTAGCACCTTAATCTCCCCTTTATGTTTCTGACATATAAAACAGTGTGCTTCAAAGTGACTTTGTGTCGACATATGCATCCCTCTATCCCTTGGATTTACCATTATAATACCATAAAACACCCTTCCGTTCAGACTATTCAGAAATGAATTTATTATATATTCCTATTATCTCAATCTAATAGTATAAACCTTTGTAATTCTTTTTCATCGAGTCACCTTTAAACAGAGATGGGCATTTATTATAGAAAAAGAAATCTTTTCTTGAAGGAGGAACAAATCATATGCATCCACATTGGAATTCTCACATGAATTACCCACCAACCTCTTATTCAAACAACGCCGTACGAACTACACCACCAATCCCTAATGATTTTCATTACATGATGCAACTTATAGCGAACCTGGAACATCAATTAGCAAAATTGATCTCATTGATTGAAGAAAATAATCAATTAATAAAAGCGATGGAACAACAAAATCAAGTGTGTGCACCAGCTGGAGGTTCAGTAATTGTGCGTATGTAACCTTATTTCATTCAAATAAAAAACACGCATCATAATAAGTAGCCTCGCTTACGATGCGTGTTTCATTTCTATTTACACTCTTCTTTTCTTATGAAATCCTTGCGTAATCCGATCTAATACAATCGCAATGACTACAATAGCTAGTCCAGCCTCAAACCCCATTCCAATGTTAACCTGTGTTACAGAACGATATACATCTACCCCAAGTCCTGGTGCACCTACAAGCGAAGCTGTAACAACCATCGATAAAGAGAGCATGATACTTTGGTTTACACCAGCCATTATAGTTCCCGTTGCAAGAGGTAACTGAACTTTAAATAACTTTTGCGATGTAGTTGAACCAAATGCATTTGCAGCTTCAATTAAATCTTCTGGTACTTGCCTAATCCCTAAATCAGTAAAACGAATCGTTGGTGGCATCGCAAAAATAACAGATGCGATAATACCAGGAACAACACCTACTCCAAAGAATGTAATCGCTGGAATTAAGTATACAAATGCTGGCATTGTTTGCATAAAATCTAATGTTGGCCTCAATATTTTTGAAAATCGCTCATTTTGAGATGCTAAAATGCCGATTGGGATTCCAACAATGATGGAAATAATGACTGATGTAAGAACAAGCGCTAATGTTTGCATCGTTTGTCCCCAGTAGTTAATGTTTAGAATAAATAATAAGCCGATTAACGCAAATACCACTAAAGATATTTTCCTTGTTGTATACCAAACGAGAAAACATACGATTATAATCATTAAAAATGCTGGAATTAATGTTAAGAAATTTGTAAGTAAATCAACGAAACCACCAATGATGTATGAAAATCCTCTAAACAATCCTTCAAAATGCGCATATAAACTAGTAACAAATGCATCGACCCATTCACCTAAAGGAATACGCGGAATACTATTCATCGTCATTCACCTCTTCCTCAATATTTCCTGCAAGGGCTTGAATGACACTTTCTCGTTTTATGATGCCTCTTAACCTTTTCTTTTCATCAATGACTGGTAATGGAAGCTTCATTTCCGCCATTTTCGCATACGTTTCCTCTAGTAATGTATCTAAATATACGTGCGGAATATCTTTTAGTAACAAGTCAGCAATTGGCCACTGCTTTTGAACAGCTTTACTCGCATCATCCGCTGTTAATATCCCTAAAAACTCGTGTTTTTTATTTACAACATATACGGTAGATACCCCTGCATTTCTCATAATTTGTAGGGCCACTCGAGGGCCGCGGTCAATCAATAATGTTTCTGGTCTTTTTAAAATAGATTCAGCCGTAATCACTTTTCCTAAATTCACATCCGCAACGAATTTCTCTACGAATTCATTAGCTGGGCTTATCATAATTTCTTCTGGCGTTCCAATTTGCACAATTTCTCCGTCTTTCATTAATGCGATACGATCCCCAATTCGAAGTGCTTCATCTAAATCATGTGTAATAAAAATAATGGTTTTTTCCATCTTATCTTGTAGCTCTAACAGTTCATCTTGCATTTCTTTACGGATAAGTGGGTCTAATGCGCTAAATGACTCATCCATAAGTAAAACATCTGGATCATTCGTAAGAGCTCTTGCAATTCCAACGCGCTGCTGCATACCACCGCTTAATTGTCCTGGGAAGCTATCTTTATGATGATTCAATCCAACTAATTTAAGTGACTCCAAAGCTTTCGCTTCTCTTTCTTCTACTGGTACTCCTTGTATTTCTAATCCATAGGCAACATTTTGTATCACGGTACGATGAGGAAATAACGCAAATTTTTGGAAGACCATACTCATCTTTGTTCTTCGTACTTTCCTAAGTGCCTCTTTCCCCATTGTTGCGATATCTTCCCCATCTATGTATATGTGGCCTGCTGTTGGCTTTATAAGCTGATTGAGCATTCGAACAAGAGTTGATTTCCCGCTCCCAGATAGCCCCATAATGACAAAAATTTCTCCTGTATACACTTCAAATGTTGCTTTTTTCACCCCAACGTTCATTCCCGTTTCTTTTAATATTTCTGATTTACTTTTTCCCTCCTTTAATAAGGCGACTGCTCTTTGAGGGTTTTTTCCAAATACTTTTGTTACGTTTTCAACACGTACTTTTGTATTTTCCATATAACGACTCCTTTTCTGCCTATCTATTCACATAGTGTAACGATTTTAAACAGAAATATTACATAAAGAGGCTTTTTTTAAAATTCTTGTTTCCGTTCATAATAAGAAGGTTCACTTATAGATTTATTCCTACAAACAACGTGATACAAAACGGAATGAAAAATCTCTATTTACGAAACGGGAGGACTCGATGAAACAGAAAATATGGCTTATAAGCATTTTGTTATTTATCAGTATGATTATTACCTCTTGTAATGCCACAAATGCAAATACAAAAGGAAAAATTAAACTTGGTGTAACAAGTTGGAAGGAAAATATTGCGGCTGCAAATATGTGGAAAGTTTTATTAGAAGAAAAAGGATATAAAGTTGAACTCATGTATTTAGAAAAAGCAGCTATTTGGACTGGCGTCGCTCGCGGCGATGTTGATGCAAACTTAGAAGTATGGCTTCCCGTAACCGATAAGCCCTTAAATGACCGATATAAAAATGACATTGTCTTAAAATCGAAATGGTATGAGGGAACTGGACTTGGATTAGTCGTTCCTTCTTATATGAAAGACATTAACAGTATCGAGGATTTAAATACCCATAAGGATGAATTGGATAATAAGATTGTCGGAATTGAGCCTGGTAGTAGCCTTATGAATTTAACAGATAAAGCAATGAAAGAATATGATATAAAGCTAAAACTTGTCCAATCTTCAGAAGCAGCGATGATGAGTGAGCTAAAAAAAGCATATACACAAAAGAAACCCATCGCTGTAACGCTTTGGAATCCACACTGGAGCTTTTCAGAATTTGATTTAAAATATTTAAAAGACCCTAAGAAAGTATATGGTGAAAAAGACGACATTTATTACTCTGTACGAAAAGGTTTTGAAAAAGATTATCCAGAGATTGTGAAATATTTCGACAGATGGAAAATGAGTGATGAACAACTTGGTACATTGATGGTTATGTTAAATAAAACAAAGGATCCCGAAGAGGCGGCTCGAAAATGGATTGAAAAGAATCAGGCGTTAGTAAATGAGTGGATAAAAGATTAATTTATTACGCAAAAATAGGCCAGGGAGCCTAATGTTCTCTGGCCTATTTTAAGTTATTTTTTTTCAATAACAGCATCGACAATACCATATATTTTAGCTTCTTCCGCAGTCATAAAGTAGTCTCTTTCTGTATCAAGAGCTACCTTTTCAACTGGTTGACCTGTTCGATCTGATATAATTTTATTAATATCATGTTTTAACTTTAATATTCGTTTTGCAGTTATTTCGATCTCTGTCGCTTGCCCTTTCACTCCGCCAAGCGGCTGATGAATCATAATTTCACTATTTGGAAGCGCAAACCTTTTCCCTTTCGCTCCAGCGAGTAATAATAGCGCTCCAAATGAAGCTGCGAAGCCCATACAAAGCGTTTGAACATCAGGTTTAATCAAATTCATTGTATCTAATATCGCAAATCCCGCTGTAGTTGAGCCTCCTGGACTATTGATATAAAGAAAAATATCCTTCTCCGCATCTTCTGCTTCTAAAAATAATAACTGTGCCACTACACTGCTTGCTACTTGATCATTAATTTCTGATCCAATCATGACAATACGGTCTTTTAACAACCTTGAATATATATCATAGGAGCGTTCTCCTAGCTTTGTTTGCTCTACAACATACGGAATTGTATTCATCATAATCCCTCCATCTACTTTTTAAGCTGCGCATAGCATATAACCGTAAGAAGAAGGTGTCTTTGTATTGAATAATAACACAGGCTGCTTAGATGATAGATGTGTAAAGTCGATTGTTGGAAGAAGTCTTGTTAACAATTCTGGTTTTTGTTCACGAATAGCTGTTACAACTACTTCAACGTCATCATCCTGCCCGGCTAATTCAATCTCCTCTTCTTCACTTACCGTTTTCAATCTATTTCTACTACGAAACAACGAAGCCTTCACTGCGCCTTCTGAGATTGAACATATTTCCGCAATATCTGATAAGCTGTATTGAAAAACATCTTTTAACAAGAAGATAACGGATTGCTGTACATTTAATAAAGACAAGACTTTCTCCGCCATCTCATGCAAATCAGCAATTTTTTCATGTGGTTCTTCAAATGTAATCTCCTGCTCTAATTTCTTCTTAGCTGATTTTGCTTTCATTTGATCGAGCCATTGATTTCGAGCGATTTTATATAGAAGCGTAATACAAACATCTTTATGTTCTACACCTATATATTTTTGAAGTACTTTACAAACCGTTTCTTGGGCCAGGTCTTCCCCATCCCATTTGCTTTTTGTTAAAAAGGTACAGTACCTTTTTAACTCCGCATAATTTTCAATGATAAAGTTTATATTTGAATGATTCATATCGATATGATTTTTTAACATTTGAGTTACTTTTGTGCACAAAATAACCACTCCTTTTCAGCGCTTACTTAATTAACGATTGAACAAATCAAAAAGTTACGGGGCACATAAAAAAATTTAATGTTTATGTTTGTAAATGTGGGGTCATAAATATGTTATGTAGAATTTTACATGAGGAGGCAACAATATGCCAAAATTAACCGTTGTAGGCAGCGGAACATTTGATGTCAAAGAAGGAACGAAATTAGTACTAGCACTTGTAGATAATGGTATCCATATTCTTCACCGCTGCGGTGGAAAAGCACGTTGTACCACTTGCCGTGTCGAAATCATAGCTGGAGATTTTTGTGAACCTACACATGTTGAGAAGAATGCTATTACTGAAAAAGGCATTGAAGATCATTTGCGATTATCATGTCAAATGCATGTACATACTGATCTCACCGTTCGTCCCATATTAACAGTTGAAAATTCCGGATTAGATGCTGGGCCACGGCCTGTAGAATGAAAAGGCAACAGAATGACGGATTTAAAACGCTTAGCTGGTGAATATGCTGCTGATTTTGTAAAAGACGGGATGAAAATCGGCCTTGGTACTGGTTCTACTGTATATTGGACAATACAAAAATTAGGACAGCTAATCAGCGAAGGTTTAACGATTCAAGCTGTACCAACATCAATAGAAACTCAGAAATTAGCAGTGCAGCTTTCTATCCCTTTAATTCCTTTAAGTGACGTTGATTACCTTGATCTCACGATTGATGGTGCAGACGAGATTAACCCCAATCTACATTTAATTAAGGGGGGCGGCGGCGCTCTTCTACGTGAAAAAATAGTCGCCACTTCTTCCCAAAAACTCATTATAATCGCTGATGAATCAAAACTGGTAAAAGATTTAGGTACCTTTCCTCTTCCTATTGAAATCGTACCGTTCGCTTGGGAGCAAACTGCAAAACGAATTCAATCCTTTGGTTGCCAGACGATTTTACGTACCCAAAATAATCAACCATTTATAACAGACAATGGCAATATGATCTTAGATTGTGTTTTTCCAAACCAAATAACGAACCCAATCGAAACTCATCAGCAGGTAAAAATAGTAACTGGTGTAATTGAAACTGGTTTATTTATTAATATGGTAAATAAAGCGATTATTGCAACTGAAAAAGGAATAAAAGTATTATGACAAAACTAAAGGGCATGAGCCCGGTACAATACGAAGCCCATGCCCTTTAGTTTTGACTAATGAAGTAACCTGTCTAACTTTTTGAGATCACTTCACTAATAGCGACTTACTTAACTAATTTAGCTAATTCACATTGCAATCTATATTCTTCTAATTCCCAAATCTTATTTACAATTCGTTCTTTACAGCATTCCATACCAATATCCATATCATAATCAGCAGGGTCAACACATGCGCTGGATTCAGTTAAAATAAATCCATTTGGCAATTTCGCAACTACGACTGTACATTTGCCATGAAATTCTTCTACTGTCCATTGAGTTTTCTCTAAAATATTATCAATATCCTGTTGAGTTACCGTATTATCCATTATTCAACAACCTCCCAATCTTCTGCTAGCATATCAGTTGGTGAAGCTAACCAAGGAACAAAATGTTCTTGTACTGTTTTCATTGCAATATATGCAACATATGAGACATTATGTCCTCTATGCTTGTTTTATAAAGGCCACGACACTAATACACCGTTGACCGTCTATATGAATTCCATTGGTCTTTTGTCCTAATGCGGTTTCTTACCGCCCTCTGCTCATTCTCCGAATTCATATATGATAAAATTAATTCAATCGCTAATATGTCCAAACATGTAATTTTCATAGCAATAAAATTAAAACTAGGCTTACAACGTCATTCAAAATTAGATGAAGCAGGTGCATACAATTCGAAAAAGAGTTTCAAGTGGTGTATTATTATCGATATTGAGTCAGGTCCAAAGACAGGAAAAAACCCAAAAAATGGGCTTCTCGATATAAAACAGTATCTTTATATTCCCATCATATAAGAAAGGACTGAATAAGTTGAAATCAAAACAAATAAAAGAAATAGCTGACTTAGAAACTGCCTTTCAAATTCGAAAAGAAGTGTTTGTCAAAGAACAAGGTGTTCCTCTGGAAGATGAATTTGATACATTCGATAAATTAAATGATGTATGTCATCATATTTTAGTTTATTTTAATGAAATACCTGTAGGGACTGGACGCATAAGATTCGTCGATAACATTGGTAAACTAGAAAGAATCTGCATATTACAACCTTATCGAAAACATGGTTTAGGCAAAGTAATTATTCAAACATTAGAAGAGATTGCTAGAGAAAAAGAAATATCCAAAGTTAAATTACATGGGCAAACACATGCAGAAGGGTTTTATAACAAACTAGGCTATCATACTTCTTCAGACGTATTTATGGAAGACGGTATTCCGCATATTCTTATGACAAAGGATTTATCGATTAAAGAAGTTAGTAAATAATAAAGTAAAATCCCCTTTCTGCACTATATAAAGGGGATTTTAAAACGATTCATTTATAATATACTCTATCAATTCTTTCATCTATACATTGTCGTCTCTTAAACTATCTCTACTCCCTTTATTGTTTCTTCAATCGCCTCTTTATTTGTTAAAATCCAAAAGAACATTTCTTCATTTAACTTTAATAATTCTGCTGATTGAACAAAATAAGTAATGAAGATGACTTGAATACCTAGCATTACATACCAAATCGCCTGAATTTCTGCTTCTGATAAAGAATTCTGTTTATGGTATCCCTCAAAAATATTTCGAACAATATATAACCAGTCACTTCTTAATTGTTCATCACAAAATACTTCGCTTAAAATACTAGTGAAACAGTAGCACAAATCAAACACTCTCACATTTATTTCTACAAGTTCAAAATCTATAAATCCTTGAAACTCATCTTCCTTAAAGATTAAGTTAGATAAATGCATATCTCGATGAATGAGTTGCCTTGGTAACAGCGTAATGGAGTCTTTAAAGTCTTTTTGCAGCTGGTTCATAGTTTGAATGAGCTCAGGATGAACTTGCTCACTGCTTTTCAAAATAGGTGTGGCCCAATCATAAATTACATTGTACAAATTACGTTCCACAAATTCGTCTACATGATTTGTGGAACAAAGTGCCTGATGTAACTTAGCAACTTCACTTCCAATAGTATTACTTAACACTTTAAGATTTTCAACGCGTTTGACTTCTACAACATTTCCCTCTACATACTCATACATACAATAATATTTATCATCTTGTAAAATATAGCTTTCGTTGCCTCTCGTCTTCAAAAGCCTTTGTATTCTAATTCCTTTTTGTGCAAGTTGATTTAATACATTTGTTTCAGCCAACAACTGCTTTATCGAACCTTTTTCTTTTAATATATAATTTTGCTTATTCCTTATAATCTTTGTTACTTTCGGTTGGATTGCTTCTGCTGTTACTTGCTCGTCTTGAAACCAAAAATTTGTAATATCTAATATGTGTTCCATTGTACATATACCCCTTTATGAAATCCGAAGCCTTTTATACTTTTCGAAACATTAATTCACAAAGCATACCCATTCCAACTCCAATTGTATAAGCTAATAAATCACTCCACAAAAAACCATACCCTAATACAAGTCCCCCTAAAGTCGTTGCACGAATATTATCTATCCAATCCGCATGATATAATTGACTGATTTCAATACCATAACAAAATAGTAAACTTAAAAACGCGATCTTTTTAGTCTTCATTTTATGAAAAAGGAATCCAAATCCAATAAAAATCATGAGAGCCCACAGTGCATCCCCTAAATATGCATTTAATAGATTAGGTAAAGCATAAGCAAATTTCCTTGATGCCAATCCTAAAATAACTACTATTATTGTCAAGATTGCATACAGCAACCTATTTCGTTTATAACTCATTATGAAGTCCTTTCTTATTACACAAAACGTTTTACAAACCCTGTACTTTTTTCAACATATCCCATACATTTATAAAATTGGTGCGCATGGTGTCTTTCCTCACGATTCCCACTATTTGAGCAAATCGAATCTGTCCCTTGTTCCATCGCCCATTTCTCTGCTGCTTCTATTAAACTTTTTCCTATTCCTTGATTTCGAAACTCTTCATCTACTACTAATGCAATAATGCGAGCGTATATTCCATCTTCAGTGTAAAGTATGCCTGTACATAAGCCAATCATTCCAATAACACGCTCATTTTCTTCTGCTACCAACGTATAGTAATCTGGGTGAGAAAAAATATTTTGAAGTCTTACTTTCATTTTTTCTATAGTTGTTGGATAACCAAGATGTTTCATTAACATAGCTAAATCATGTACATCATCTAAACGTGCCTTTCTGATTTCCACACCCTCCTCTACTATTCAAAACCCCTATACCATTATTCATTTATTCCTCATACAATACGTTAAAATCAGTAACAAGCGAAACAATTTTCCCATTCTCATCAAATCCCCAATAGGAAGGATAAAAACCATCACCATAACCTGATCGGAACATAATAATATTACTTCCTGTTTCCTCACATACTACACAATTTCCCCACTCATCATCATGTTCTGTTAGTACGTCGTCTATCAAATCATCATACAAACTAATGAATTCTTCTCCTAACTCTTGTTGTAATCTATTTTCTATTTCTTCTAACTTATCAATTGCTTCCACATCTGCAAAACACCCTAGTCCCGTATCAACTGGATACCCAAAAATATATCCTTCCTTTAGTTCACTTACATTCTGTCCTGGCTTTATTGCCATCTTCCATTCTGTCACTTTTGCTTCTGATACTTTCAATTCAGCACCAGCAATTACACCATCTTCCTCGTTCAACCAAGCAACAATTGGATATGTGCCGGGCTGAATTGTTTGTTCGAAGTGATTTTTATTAAAAATAAGAGGATCACAAGCAACCATTTTACCTGAAGTAACTTTTAAATGATCTAATACTTCAGGACGTAAGACTTCACTATTCAGTTTAGATAATTCATGTAATAACTTTGACATCACGTTTCTCTTCCTTTCATTTTCTTGTTTATAGTAAAACGGATAAAATTCACGTGCTATTTCACCCAATTCGGAATATGAGGACCAAAGTATTTACCGATTTTCTCAACTTCAGTCATGATACGACTGATTCCAATCTCAGTCGTAAACCAATTTTCCTTAGTTATTCCATACCTGTCGATTACAGATGAGACGAAGAACTCAGTTTCTTTTGGAAACTCAGCTTGATAACATAATAATGCCCTGCGTGAGTGTCCTGCTTTACAAACAATGATAGCTTTTTTAGGGTCTATACCTGTATTTTGTAAAACTTCCAACGATAAACGTGCATTTTCCAAAGTATGTTGTGCTTGATCTTCTTTTAAAATCGCTTCTTCAGGCACTCCATTTGCAATGCCAATATTTCTTAAAAAATCCCATTCAGTAGTTCCGACGTGTGGTTTATATCCGCCAGATGGAAGTATATATGGTGCTAAGCCCTGTTTATACAAAGAAGCAGCTTTTTCCATGAGTGGAGGATGATTAGCACCAGGGATTAAAATTACATCTGCTGGAGAAATTTCAGTTTCAACAAAAATAAAATTAGTAATGCAATCGAATGGATAAGACATCGTTTATCCCTCTCCTAAAATCTCTTTCTGCAGCTTTTTCGAAAAAGATTGCAGAACTAAATCATACGACCAATCTATCATTTTATTAATTACTTCTTGTTCTAATCCTTTATTTATGTAAACTGTATTCCAATGCTTTTTATTCATATGATAGCCAGGAATAATTGCATCAGGATATTCTTCTCTAACGCGCAATGCTACATTGGGATCACATTTCAATGTAATAGCCGCTTTATCCCCTTTTTCATGATTGAAAATCGCAAATATTTTATTATGAATTCTCATACATGTTGCATTCCATCCGTCTGGAGAATCTTCTGTTACTTTTCTTTTTGAAAGACAGTATGTACGTGTTGATTCCATTTCTTTTTCTCCTCTTATCTGCTCTTAATTGCTTAACTGGTTACAATGCATGATTATATATCCCGAAAATTAATTTACATAACATTATTATATTATACTTATAAACGTTTCTCTAAAAAATGCTGACTATACCCTTTAGGATGATCTTCCACTACGCCAAACTCTCTGTAACCATGTTTCTTGTAAAATTCAGGTGCTTGAAAACTAAATGAATCAAGTAATATAAGTCTACAGTTTTTCTCTTTGGCAATTTCTTCGATTTCATTTAATAGTTGACTACCATATCCTTCATGACGTACTGACTCATCCACCCATAAAAAATCAATATGAAGGTGATAGAAATATATTGTGCCTGTTATGCCCCCAAATACTTTGCCAACATCGTCTTTTAAGAAAAAACTTACATGTTCTAATGGGCTTTTTACTTCATCTGATAGTACAGACATATTGTATTGGATTACTTTATTTTTAATATATTCGCTATCTTTTGAGTTATTTTGTTGTATAATTTTCAAGTCTATTCTCCTTTCTTATCACTATATATAGCATTCTGTATACTCTTTATACAAACATTACAATGTTTCTTTTATTTTCATATCAGCTTCTTGATTTTCATAACGATTTGGTAACTCCATTCCGCCAATCACATAAAGCAATGGTTTTTCATAAAACGTTCCTAGTATACCGATATTTATAACAGCTGTAGGTAACCCACCTGTCATATGGGCTAAGTGGTACCCTGGTATTCCTTCATATTGTCCTTGTTGTCTCACCATTCCATTTATAATTGGTTCCCATAGCACCGGATTTAATTCATATCCTTGGAATATACGAATTAAAAGTTTAAGAACTTGTTTTAATTTCCCAACATTTTTCATATCCCTTGGGTCTTTCGTAATATAAATCTTTGAAAAAGAACATTGAATTCTACTATTTACTTCTTCCCATCCACCGCAAAAGTTGACAACAGATTGTGCAATACAATTGTCATGACATGCAATCATTACTTCTACAGCATTTTTGAGTGTTAATACGGTTCTTCTTTGTAGATGTGGGTATATTTCTTTACTATCTTCTTTCGGATTAAATACGATATTTTCGATTTCATCACTCCAGCGAACTTGATTCTCTTCAACCATTTTAGCTACAGCAAATCCAATTGCAACCTTTGCGGCAGACGCTAGTGGAACCAATATATCATCATTATATAAAGCGACAATATTTTGGCTTTCTGCCGAATAAGCAACTATACCTACTTGACCTGATTTTATCTCCTTTATTTTCTTGATTACTTCCTCCATTTGTACGCCTCTTCTCGATTTCGTTTTTATCCCTTTCAGTATTTCGATAATACGAATCAAAAATCCTTTTATGAGGTTAACAAATGCATTCTACTATTTCTGTTCCAACTCTACTGGTAAAACATAGCCGCCATTTTCTTTCTGAAGTTCTACTACTTTCACAACAGCATTAGCATTTACGGTTCCGTATATATGTGGATAGTTTTGACCATTAGAAGCCAATTCATATTTTATCTCCACCTCAACTAACGACGGATTAATTACAAGTAATACTAACTCCATTTCAGTACTAAAATGCTTTTCTGCCACTTGAAGAGATTGTTCTAAAAAAGAACAATGAATAAACCCTTCTTGCATCAGTGAAGCTTCCATTATGTTTCCTTTTGCTTTTGCTACTTCCCATTCACTTTTTTCCATTACCTTTGTAATCATAGTCAATCTCCTTCTTCCCTACTTTATAGAAACATTAAGAGGATTTTCCCGCTCGTTACGGGGTAACGCCAATGCCCATCAACCTCAGATTTTAAAATGCCCACAAAACGAAATTATTTTGCTTTTGGATTCCGAATCTCTTAATTAGATAGCACCAGGTATCCCACGAAAAAAGCCGTTCTCCTAAACTATGGAAATCGGCTTTTGTAATCTAATTCATTCACATTGTATATCCACCTTCCAAAAGAGTGTAAAAACTAAGGTTCTGAGACTTGTTAATAAAACAATCCCGTACCCTTGTTGATGATAACGGTAACTACCGCGACGTATAGTTTTCATTTCCGAAAAAGGACATACTTCTCCCTTGATGGCTGGTACGCGTTTTTTTCAGTCCGAAAACTAGTTACTTCGAACCATACGGAATGTCATCTTCTTCACCTCATCTGAAAGATTATATTAATTATACCCCATAACACTCTTTTGTGGACATTTTAAAATGCGAATTTTTAAATAACGGATATAAATTCTTTAGAAAACATTTTTTACTATTCAGTAGAATTTTTCGTGAATAAGGCTGTCCAAAGTCCAGAGACACCAAATACTTTATTCGATTGTTTTATCTCTTTCATCCTACGTATTTCTACTTCAGAAAAGCCTTTAAAGATGACTCTAAGTTTTTTATCTGTAAAACCTAATCCACCTTTAAGACTTTGCAGTTTGTATACTTCCCAATCTGTTATGTCTGCTCCACCTAATTCTCCACCTTGAACAAAACAAGTGATTGCAAAATAACCACCTGGTTTTAAAGCCATTTTCACCAAATTTATATAACTCATTCTTCTGTGTGGAGCAATATGATGAAAGCATCCTGAATCATACACAATATCGTATGTACCCTCTTCAATTTGTAAGTCAAAGATATTGTTATAAATAAAATTTATATTTACATTTTTTTCTTTTGCCCGTTCGGTTGCCCATTGAATTGATTCCTGCGATAGATCTACTGCATCAACTAAGCATCCTTTTTCAGCAAAGTAAATTGCATTCCTGCCTGGACCGCATCCGAGTTCAAGAACTTTTCCTGGATTAAGTAATTTTTTCTCGAAATAATTAACTAAGTTCTCATCTGGTTTATTAGTAAAAAAGGGAACTCCTTTTTCACGATTAGAATAAAAATCATCCCAAAATTGAGTTGGTTCACGCAATAACGAATCTAACATATCCAATAAATCTTCATAACTACTAATTGTTTCTTTCATAATAACCCCTTCTTTCCAATTAAATCTTACATTCTAATTATACTAACAATTAGAATGTTTCGTGTTTCATCGGGGTTAACAATACTTTAAATTCAAATAAGTTTGAACTCTCTACATATGCCTATTTATGCTAATTTAACACGCATAAATGCACCTAATTTTCCTTTTATATTATTTTAAAAGTATTTACCTTACTCTTTCTGAAAATCCAATCAAACAATTAGAAATACCCTTAGAATTGGAATTTGATTTCGATTTTTCAGAATTATCATTACAATTATTGCAATAATATTACAAATGGAGTAGCTATACATTCTCATTAAATAAAGATGTTTCTTTGGTAATTTACATAAATTCCATTACTAGTAGTAAGAAAATAAGCACATGCCTTATTTTTGCGGAGTGACGGGTTGCACTTTTAATTCTTTTATCCCTTCTTTTAATGTGACCACATCTGTTCTTAATGTTTTCCAACTGTCTTTAGCCGCATCCAAGTTAGGTTTTAAGAATTTAAATTTATTTTGATCAGCTTTTTGAGCTGCATTATCAATATATCCCATTACTCCCGAATATTTAGAATCTAAAGCGTGCCATTGCGTGGACATATAAGTAAGATCATTAATAGCTTTATCAATCGCACTATGCATCTTGTGAACGGGTAATATTTGATTTTTATTTCTTAATATACCTATACCAAATAAAAATACCTTTTCTATTACTTCTTCAGTAGTTAGATAACCTGACCTATTTTTTATTTTATCGATTACTTTTTGAGTTTCTACAATGTCCCAATCTTGTTCTGTAGCTCGCTTTATTTTCTCTATTACAACATCAGTTAGCACTTCCCCCTCCAAGTATGCTTCTACTTGCCAAAGAGTCCAATACTTCCATGTAATATGATCATTCGTTTTTATGTAATCTTCTCTCTTCTTTTCTCTACTTTCTGGTGTTCCATCAATAAGATTTTTTTTGTTAAAAATCGGGTTTAACCTTTGGATTCCATCGATTTCCATAAAAAACCTCATATGTGCATCATCATTTCGTAATCGATATAACTCAATCTTATAAGTAAAAGTAAAACCGTCATCACTATATAAAGCAGAATCGTCTTGATTTCCTGCAAGATGTCCACCAACTCTTTCAGCAAGTTACTTTCCGTTAAATTATCAAATAGTTTACATGACATAAAAAACCTCTATTTTCGTATCATAGAGCTACTTATTTCCCTTAAATAAAATAAGAGACGTTCACCAAAAGCAAACATCTCTTGTGATAACCTTTCGCTCGTATTATAGCATACTGTCGTTTTATAATAAGTTTCGATAAATGCGTTATTTCTGACTCTCCATTTCCTTCATTTCATCTTGCCACTTATCACCAATACCACTGCTAGGCGTATTCCAACGAGCTTCTTCGCGCAGAATCTTGGCTTTCTCTTGTTCGGTTAATGCGGGCTGTCCATCGATTAATACCGTGCCATTATCATCATACTTCGGCTCTTTAGGTGCTGGTGCTTCCTTCTTTACATTCGCGGTATTAGGTTTCACATCGTTTTGTTTCGCGTCATTAGACTTCGTTTCGTTCGATGCAGACGAATTTACCTTTGGTTTATCAACAGCGGGTTTATCATCTTTCTTCACTGCGTTCGTCGCAAACTCTCCCGTTGGTTCTAGCGTCGTTCGTGTGACATTTCCTTTCTTATCGGTATCCGCGTGACTTGCTGAGTATAATTTCCCGTCGACATAAAATACATCAACCGTCGTACCACTAGTCGAATGATATACATAACGAATCCCGTCCCTGTCATACTGACGTGATTTATACGCAGATTCGGCGTTTCTATTAAGTTTCTTCGCTACTTCTTCGGTCGTCATGCCCACATGCAATGCTTTAAACGCGCCAATATTTAACAACCCCCTATCAGCGTACTTCTCGCCGAGGTCGCTGTGGTCAGGTTTGACTTCCTTCGTAGGGGTCGCTGTGTGTTCGTTATCCTTTGACGCATTATCATCGGACTTTTTCGCGTCCTTTAATTCATCTTGCTTTGCATCATCGACCTTCTTATCGGCTTGTGCGTCCTTCTTCGCAACCTGTTCGCTCTTTGGCGTGTCTTTCTTCGTAGAGGCATCGTCCTGACCACACCCCACTAATAAACTTGACACCGATAATCCTACTACTAGATACTTTTTCATGTTCGTTTCCCCCTGTTTGTGTTGTACTTACACAATAACAACCTTTCATTTTCCTTATTTTTCCTTATTTTCTATGTAATATTATAACAAAAACCTAAAATACACAACAAACTAATCGGTTATATAAAGATTAAAACGTGTGATATATCCGCTCGCATAAATCGTATAACGCAGTCTTGCGTTAATCAATCATATTTGTTATACCGTTTATATATATTGTTATAATTAGCGCTAATAACGCCTTTCACGCCAATTTTGTCTCTTGTCACGTATCTTATCACGTAATTTCCTTATACCGTTTATTACACCCTCTATCACGCACTCTATTATAAGGTCTATTACGAGATATCTTACGAATCTAATAACAGGATTAATCACGTTCTTCCCCGCGAAGTCAATAATAACGTCAATCATGTGTTCCCTTCCTCCTATTTCGCCATTCGCCTATCTTCTCCGTAATAACTGCTGCGACTACTGCTAACGCAAATATTACGGAAACTGCACTAATGTATAAATTGTCGATAAACTCCGTGACTACCAACGTAATAAACGCTATTAATAAGAGGCTTGCTGAATTTTTCTTCCCCTTTTTTATTTTTGGTGTTTATTACGTTAAATAACTCCCTTTATTTTACTATATTTCCAAATTTGTCAGGGGGATCTGTTGGGTACTCTATTAACCTTCTCTAGTGTTATCATTGATGGCCTTCGTCGTTTAGGTATGAAGATAACAGAAAAACAGGCCGAAGATTATCTGTATTTTTGGAAGATTGTAGGATCCATGTTAGGAGTTCGGGAGGACATTATCCCAGAGGCCATGGAACAATCAATAATGTTAACAGAAACTATTGGAAGAAGGCATCATCGTCCGTCCCCCGAAGGAATTCAGATGACTCAGGCTCTTCTTGAATATCATGCAGATCTAATTCCGGGTCAGATGTTTGATAACATTATTCTTGCTCTAATTCGAGAAATCGTAGGGGACAAAATTGCCGATTGGATGGAAGTGCCTCGCTCCAATTGGCAAAAGTTAATGAAATTCAAAGAACTAATGGGTTTTCTTGATTCTGATAATTCAAGTGTTTTTGGAAGTATGGCTAATCAGCTTTGGCTGGCATTGCTCAGGCGTCAGTCACTTTCTATGACCGATTATGAATATACCCCGTTTCTCATACCAATAGAACTACGAAAGGTATGGGGAATAGATGGAGCTGCAAAAAAAGGGGGGAAGAATGAATAAACCATGTGTATCCTTATACTTGGCGGATGATATGTGGCAGGCTGTATCCATTGGTAGTCGTACCGCTGTTGGAGATAATGGCCGATTACTTGAATAATTTGACTCCTGAATTTATATAGGGATTATGTGTAATATTCCATAATCCCCTTCCCCTATGTATAAAAATAGAACAACATCCACTTCGCATCTCCTACAATATTTCTATAACGTTTCTTATCCTCCTCGTAAAACAATATCGCCATCATCTCTTCGGTACTAGCTATCATCTGTTGTCTGCCGGATTGATCTACGTAAAACACCGAAATGGTGTCGCTTGTCCTGTAGATTTCAAATTCGCATACATGCTTCCCTCGCTTTACCTCTACGTTATACCACATTAACTCCTGACCACCTGACATTTATATTTCGTATAAGTTCGACTATACCTGTCCCATTAGCAAGGCCCCTTTTACGTTAGTTTGTTACCTCATGTAAAATTTCAACAGTTAGATATTAACGTAGTGTAAAGGACATGTGAAGTTTCGTTTAATATAGTTACATACCGCCTACTCAGCGTTAATAATGTCGATAAATTTAAACGTATTCTTATAATGAAAAGCGTCCGTACATATAACGCTCTTTTTTAAAGGATCGATATCGACAACAGTCATATAACCCGAAAGTATGTAATTAGTATCTCCTCTTCGGGTAGTAACGAAGTTAGTAGACGGCTTTCAATTCGTTCCTTTTTGTCTTACGTCACGATAGGGCGTGGCACTTTCGCATTCTCCTTAATGATAGATCTGATACCGGCGAATTGTTCCGGCATAGATGCGAATGGCTGCCATTTCACCATTCCTCTCCCCTTCGGCATCTTTGCGTTGTTTGCGTTATTCATGACTTATGTCCCCCTAATAATGTATTTCTATATCTTGCGGTTGCATTTTTCGTATAGGAAACGCCCCATAATATGCTATTCTTACTGAATCGTGTTCTGATTTCGTCCATAACCCGAGTTAATCTCATTTCTTTTTCTCGTTGTATTACATTATCAAACAACGAAATCTGCTCTTCTCCTTCGGCTACTAAATTCGTTAATGAAATACTAACTGTTCGAATTGGCTCGCCCGTGTATAGAGTGTGTAAATAATATGTACAAACATGATAGATATCCACCGTTAAATTGGTCGGTCGATTAAACGTGTGTGTCTTTCGAAATCCCCCATCGTAACCCTTACTACTACCAATTGAAAGATGGATGGTTCTAGCAAGTTTCTTTTGCATCCTTAATCGATAGCAGACTTCTTCTGTATGCCCTAGCAAAATTATCGGAATTTCATCTATCGAATAATCACGTAATAGTATTTGACTCTTAGCGATAGAAGTTTCTGTCGGAATATGTTTTTCGGATATACGGCTGAAATCTATACCGTTACTATGTAAGTTTAATTCTTCTCCGATTACACCGAAGTATACATAAAGGAGTGTGATTTTTCATGAGCTTGAATAACGGAAGAGACTGTAGTCATTCCGCTATTTCTTGTCCTGTACCTGGTTCGGTTTCCGTTCCTTTTCCAGGCTCAGCGCCATCTACCGCTACAACTCCCCTCTTATTTTCCACTCCACTACCACCAAATCCAGATCCTGTTGACCTTCCAGCGAATACAGGGAATTATTTTCATGTGGTAAACGCTCAAGTTAGAAATCGTGGATTTACAGGTGTGATTTTTCCGCCTGTTCCTATTTAATACGTACTAAATACGTAAACCGACTCCGATTACAGAGCCGGTTTCTTTTTCGTCCTACTAACGTACATCCACATACGCATCCTAGCCCTAATGTAGCACGTTTTTCATTAGATATTGCCATTTTCGATTTTTATAACAAATGGATATTTATGTTAATATAAAGGGCGGAGTATGACAAAATGTACTTAAAGTATAGGTTAGTCTAATAAAAAGAGGTGTATAAATGGAGAGATTTTATTCATTATGTCTACAAGGAGATATAAAATCGGCCATGAAGTATCTAAGCTCTATTAGTCCCAAAACTAACGAAATTATTAAAATAGAAAAAGATTTTATTAATAGATTTTTCACGACTGACTATAAAGAGAAAATTCCTACGGAGGACGAATGGGTTAATAGAGTCATTTTAATTTATCATAATTATTTTCGAAGCGTATTAATAAGTCCAAAATCAAATGGTAATGCCGAGCTCATTCTTAAGGAAGAGTTGACTAATTTGTTGCAAGTTAGTAATACTCTAAATATTGAGGCAATCGAAGAAATATTAATGGATGCTTTTATGGAAAAAGGGTTTTATTTCTTGGGCGGGGTTCCCCCCCTTATAGAGGGCCTTATATTTGGAAAAGTATGAAAACCCTACATTTTGATGTTGAATTACCATCCACATTTCAAACTGTTACAGTGCATATGATGTCCGACTTTTTACTGGAAAGTTGGATAAGTTTTGCTACTTGTGAGAAAAAAACAGCCGGGGGATGGGCAAAAGATGCTGAACTATACTGCAATTCAAAACGTTATAAGAATATACAGGGAGAAGAGTTTCAAATATCCTTTTTAAAACATGAAACGCAACATTTATTTGACTATGTTCATTTTCCTAATTTAAAACCTAACGATTTAGAATATCGCGCAAAATTAATAGAACTTATTTATAGTAAAGATCATACTATCTTGGGCAAATTTCTATTCCAGGCAAAAAATGACCCAACATTCCCTCATTCTTATGCTTCCTATCTTATTATTAGAAACTTGTCAAACATATTATTTAATGAAGATTTTCAGAACAATCTAAACATGTGGCTTGAGAAAGACTATAAAGTTATTTCTTCAGTATCTTTAGGTTTATTTAAAAGAAGCACAAACGAGTTAAATAGAAAATATAATACTTAAAATCTTCTTCGGCCGTAGGCTTTATTTAAAGAAAATATTTAGAAAAATGGATTCCTCATCGTACAGAAAATCAGTGTATCTCTGTAGAATTTTGTTTTTAGTACGTAATCCGCGTTTTGTTTGCACTCCTCGGTATATAGTAAAAGAAACCGATTCCGATTACCGAGCCGGTTTCTTTTTCGTATATCAATGCACGTTTACATACTCATTACTTGCCGTAATGTAATACGTGTTCTCTTTCGAATTGTGTACTTTATACTGAGAATAAAGAATCATATCAGATTCACTTATTTCATTTGATCAAACATTGTTTTTACATCCTTAGAATTAGGAGTAGCATACAAAGTTGGTGTTCCTGAAGTTGAACGTCGGGATGTCACTGCAAAAACATAACCAAGGTTTTCATTGATTATCGCTCTTAACCAAGGTCCGCCACTCGCTCCCCCATTCATACCGCAACTCATCTTGGCATCACTACTAAACAATCCCGCACTACTTGTTGATCCGCCACAATAATAAGGTAATTGTCCATTGTATGGATTTTCAGCGGGCCAACCCCAAATACGAACACTCGGTTGATTAGTACCATATCCAGTTGAAAGTCCATTTCCTCCGACAGTATTTATTAAATTGTTTCCACTTCTAGGATAAACAGTAAAAAACGCTTGATCATGGCTAAAATCACTATCGTTTATCCAAGAATTAAATGTACGAGCATCTTTCCAATTCCAAATCCCATACGGTGTGGAACCATTATTATATGCTGGAGCAAATGCAATATTTGAGTGCCATCCTTTCCCCTTACCTCCATGTACACAATGACCCGCTGTTATGACAAGGTTTTTATAATCATTATTAGTAGCAGAAGCAGAACAAACATAGTCCCTTCCGCTATATGAAAAAAATACTTTGCCTGCTGTAGATGGAACAACAACATTTAGTGCTTTAATTCCACCACTAGTATCAGGCGGAACTGGATCAGAAATATTACTAGGTTTTTCTGTTGAGGGAGCTTCCTGTTTTTTTGGAGTAGTTTTTTCATTAGTCTTGATTTCATCTGCTGGGATTGCATTCTGCATTTTTTCTTTTGTCCAATAACCAGAAGGATCTTCTGTATTGTTTGGATCTTGAATAGAGTATGGAATGTTAGGAGAGCTTTTAGATTGAGTAAGAGAATTTTTTTCATCAGAGGTTGCATATACAGAATTAATACTTAAACATGTTGTTAAAGTTATACTAGCTATAATCCCAAAAAATAAAAATTTTAGTTTTTTCATAAATACCCCCAGTTTACATATTTTGTAAGCGCTGTTTAATATTATATCACGCCTTAATTTATTATTCGTAGAAAAAATAAAAAAACCTAAAAATAATCCGAATATTCAGACGTTATTTTATTATAAAATGAGAAAGTCTTCAACATATTATATATGTCTAATATGTTGAAGACTTGGTTATAAGGTGTGTTGAGAATTCAGCTCTTGATAATATTAATTAAGTTATTTTACTTGCTAAACTCTCTTTGGACTCTCATATAGCTTTCAATGATATTTTGATAACTAAGAAGATGTTTAGCAAGTAAAGCTCCAAAGCCTTTCTACCTTGAGCAGCTATTTGCACCTCGTCATCAAAGACCACTATAAATGTATTATCATCATATGAAACGAGCATGGCTACTTTCTTTAAGTTAAACTCAGGCAGCGCCTAGAATTACAATTATCAATTTAGTCAAAATTTATTTACCATCAAGCTAATATTTTAAAGCACCCCCTAAACAAAAAATTCACTTCTCTATAGTTAAGTATTTATGAGAATTTAGCTCGTTTTTTCGTTTTGGGGAACAACCAATTTCTTAAGTTGATGGGCATGTACAGTGCCCCTATAAGGTGAACTTCGCCAATTGTTCACCCCAAGATGATACTTCAGTTTCAACAAATCCAGCTTTCCTATAAGCGATTTTTGCTGAAAGATTTTTAGGATTATATCCAATCATGATTAGAGGAATATTTTTATTATTAATACTTCTTATCTTTTCAATAATGAGAAATATAGCCTGTATACCTATACCTTGTCCCTGGTACTCTTTATCAATCATTAGTCTATAAATCCAATAATTATTATCATCAGAGTCTATTCCAAACATTGCAAATCCTATTAGCTTATTATCAAGATATATACCATTTGCATAGAAATTATCTAAAAATTGAACCTCTGCAATAGAATAAAGATTGGAGGCGATAAATGTGCGTTGTTCTTCTTTTACTGATAATTTTATAGCCTCTTCCCAATTACTTTTGTCAATGGGTTTTAAAGATAGTTTGTTCAATATGGATACTCCTTTCGAATATAGAAGGGAACCACGTAGCTTTTGGGCTATTAAAACGTTTTTCCCTCATATTTACACCCTAAAAATACCAATTCCTTTTGCATAGACAATAACCTTCTTAACATTAGGATTTAACCTTCTAAATAATATATATAACCCCGTCATATGTTCCAACTAAAGCTGCCTCACCATTTGCATCCGCTAAAAGTAAATTCATATTCGTTCCCACAGGCATGTTTTTCACCGCATAGACGGCTTCTTCAATATTTTTACACGTCTCTAGTATGGCTCTAACAACCACCATAAACTGTAACCCCGTAACTACTGGCTCTCTCATACCTGGATATTTACCTATCGGCATACCACACGAAGCAAACACTACACATAAACCTTTCTCGTTTAATCCTTCACTTCGACCAAATGTAGAAACGGAGAAACCGGTATGAGTGTATCTTCCATCTACTTTACAAAGGCGCATATCCGAAATATCAGGAGAGAGGTCGTAGTTTCGTAATACATATGTTTTACCATCAGACATTTTTTGGGGGAAAATTGCGCCTAGACTACACCCTCCAGGTATTAATCAGGCATCGTTATAAAACTTTAATTGATTTGGTTGATAACCAAACCCTTCCGCAAAACCCTCTAATTCCTCATTTAATCCCGGACAATACTCCTCGATTTGGGATCTCATTTCAAGATATGCTTTGTCAGAATAAGATTGTTCTCTTAGAAAAATCCCCTTAACGTTTGCATTCTCAGGATATTCTAATGCTTGTTGTTTTCCAATTCTCAATTACATTTTATTCTAAAACTACATACTCAAATAAGTTCCATTATAACCGAAAAACACATTAATCTGACAATTCAACTTTCCAAATCATTCCTAAAAAAGTATCAATCGGATTGCATTTTTCTTTCGTGTAGGACCCTCTGTTGACTTAGCTTCAAGTGCTATAGCTCATCCTTTATACACACCATCGTAGTCTACTGTACTTTTAGCTTCATAGATTCCATTCGTCCACCTTTACTTTTTAACACCTTCACAAGAGTCTGATGGCTTGTTTATACGCGCCAATCTATCTCTTTGGTGCATTTCATTCGATAGATTGATAAGCATTTCAAAATGCATCCCTCGATTTCCTAAGTCCATTATTCTTTCTTACTGTCTATTAAGAGGATTATTCTGTCAAACAACAATTCCCACAAAACGGTAATTATTATATAATTGAATTATTCAAACATCAGGAGTGAAGAAAATGCTTGATATATACAGTCTTATTTTTTTGATTATTATAGGAATCGGTGCAGTATTATCATTGATAAGTGATTTGCGAAAACCACAAAAAAATATATTTGCGATTACATGTGAGTCTTTAGTTCTTATAGGAATTGTATCTTATTACTTACATAATAAATAATACTATCCCGTGAATAAGTTTCAATATTCCGTCAATACTATAGATACCATAATAATTTCTCTGTCCCCCTGGAGAGCCTTGAGCAGTTAGCTTTTGCTAGCTGCTCTTTTCGGTCACATTTACCATTAATAACCATTGTGATTACACCTTATAATATAGAAGCTAGATTAAATCGGGTTGTTATATCCATTACCCTAGGAAACTAGGGTTTTGTTTTGTACAAAATGAGGTTTTTATTAACTCTGTAATTTTTATCACATCTTCACCGGCAGGCCTATGTTAATATTTTTTGCGAGGTAAATTCTTTTAAACGAATGCCTCTTACTCCCTTTAGGATTCGTTTAACAAAATTTTTTGCACACTTAATCCTCTCGCAAAGTAACTTCATCCTATGAAGCCCTATCTCTCAACAACTTTAGAACTTCATAGGATGGAGTTTTTTTTTATTCGCTTGTCTAGTAGCTCTATAAGAATATCCGGCTCATAATGCTCCCATTTAAAATTCACTGGTTGTTTCATCGTCGTATACGTCCTTTATTTATGAATATTTTCAGTGTGGTATTATTTAACATCAATTTAAGCACATGTTTTACAAATTTCACGATTCGGAAAAGCCCATGTAGCACTTCACACCGACATTATCGTTTTTGAGATAATCTGTTCTGTTAGCTTTATGGACATGTAGTGATACCTCTGTATGCAAAATTGCATACCACTTTCTATTGAAAATAATTATCATTGTAACTATTTTATGAAAGAATATTAAAGGAGGAGTTAGAATTATGAAAAAAGCCATTTTAGCAGGAGCATTAGGAGTAGCAGTACTTTCGGGTATGAATTTACCAGGGTTAGAAGTTCCGAAAGCTAGTGCAGCAACTATGGATTTAGAAATTCAAGAGATTACTAAATATTATTCTCTGAGTTCATATGAAGTGTCTCAAAAAGAATCTTTTAATCTTAAAAAAGGAGAAGACCTTACAGTCTTTGTAAATAATTCAGGATTCCCGATTTCTTACACAGTCTTTGACGCAGACAATCAAGTAATTGGTACATACAATGCTAATTCACCTTATGGACGCGTATTCGAAGCGCAAAAAGACGGTAATATTTCTGTACAATTTCAAGCAGGAGTGAATTCTTCATTTATGAAGAAAATGAATTTTACAGCTAAATTCGCTCTTTCTAAATTTAATTAATGGTAAGAGTTATATAAACAATAAAGTAGAAATGTATACATTTTTTCTACCTTTACGTAGCTTCAAAATCTTTTCTATCCCTTTGCTGGTGTAGAAAAGAAACTTTGAATATTTAACAGAGATTAAAGAAATTAAAAATGATGTTTAAGAAATCTCTTTTAATTCGGATATCGTTGTAATATTGTGATAAATCTGTTAAAATAATAATAGAGATACTTTTCTTTTTTAGAAAAAATGACATCGGGTATTTTATTTGAATAGCAGGTCAAGGTCTTTGAACCACTTGAAGAGCATTCTTCTTCAAGTGCGTCTAAAGACCTTTTTGTGTTGTTCTAAAACGATAAGAAAGGAGAATTCAAGCCAAACTCTCTGAATATAAAATGAAATCCTCTCTTTTTGGTTGCTGAACTAGAAAACCCTTATTTTTGGATTAATTATAACAATTACTTATTTTAGGAGATGATTAAATGGAAGGGTTACCTTGTAATGGCTGCAAAGGAATGTGTTGCGGTCCCATTCCAATTACAGAAGAAGAATTTAAAAAAATAAAGAAGAAGATAAAATCGATGCCTACAAAAAAACGCCTAGATTTAAAAAGTCAGCAACGATATTTTGGAACATGTATTTTCTATGACGAAATAAACGATCGTTGCGGTATTCATCCGGTACGTCCAATAATTTGCCGAGCATTTGGGTATTACAACAATCTTGTTTGTTTTCGCAAACCGGAAGTAGTTTCCGCAAAAAACTATATGAGTAACGAACAGCCCATTGGTATTTTGAGTGTTGATTTTACATGGAAAGATTTTTCTTAATGGTTTTATCTATTTTCTTAAGTTGATAGATGTGGGGTAGCACCACATCGCTATAAAGCTAAGGTTTTTCACCATCTATAAAGCAAAAAATACGTTATCATTTCCTATAATTCTATAGAAAGAATAGCGTATTTTTTTACTTTAATGGAATTTTGTTAACTTGATAGCGACGGGCGGTACCCTAAACTAAGTTAAAGCATATTTAAGCGAAATTAAACATGACAAAAAAGCATTTCACTATCAGTGAAATGCTCAGATTGTAGAAAACCTCGATGAAAATCAGTTTTTCTACTAAGCTTAATTAGATTTTACAATCGCTGATGAAACTTCATCATTCCAAGTTCTAGCTCCATCTCCCATACTAACATCAGTCAAATTAATATACTTTCCATTGTTTACAATTGCAAGTGCTCGCCCTTCTGCATTAACATGTTCATAAATAGTCGTATAATCTCCATAAGGATGTGTAAGTATAGAAGAAACATTATCATTATTAGAACCACCAAAGTTTACAACAACAACTGGGTTTCTACTTGCATTTACAGTAAAACGTGAGCCCTTCAAATCATTATCATAATAAAAAGTAGAATAAATTGATGCTAAAGGTTGCACTTTGTTGCTTTTAGGAACTGGATGGCTTTCTAAGTAATTTTCAAAATCTGTCTTGTTTTCAAATCCAATCGTTGTTTGCTCCCCATCAAATCCATCAGTTATTACTTGGTAAGGCTTTGCTGAAGAATCTGCATACGCCTGCGGGCTTGAAACACCAAATAGCATCGCGCCTGCTAATAAACCTGTAGAAAGTACTCCCATAACTCGTTTCAAATGAATCACTCCTTTATAAAATGGCTTGCAAACTAATCTTACGCCTTTTATCAATTTTTTTAATAAATGTAAAAATTTATCAACGTATTATTGAATAATAAGAAATATATATTTTAATTGTTTTAACACATAATATATTTCACTTTTGTAGCCCCAATTCGTTTTTTTCGTTTTGGGGGTATCATAAAAACTTAGCTTTATGGCAATGTGGAACAGGATGTTTCTTTAGGTAATCTTCTAAATCCGTTTTGTTATCAAAACCAATAGATACTGGTTGTCCATTAAACCCTTTTGTTTTTACTTGATACGGAAACTCTTCTGCAGCAAGTGCACCTCCAGCTCCAGTCAATAGAATACCAGTTGCAAAAACCCCAACTACTAGTTTTTTTAACATAAAAAAACTCCTTTTTTAATCTGAACGTACACTTTAGAAGACATTATTTTTTCTATAAATTGTAAATATTTAAAAATTGCAAAAATATAATTGTTTATTCTGAATATTTAATTTAAATTTGACCATGCATAACTCATTAAGGGATTTAAGGCGTATCTGTGCCAAGAAGTAAAAAATATACTTCAATAAAGAAGGATAGCATCTTTATGCTATCCCTCTTTTTCTGTTCAGATATTTATTCTATTTTTGTGGCAAATTAACTACCTAACATAACATATAATAACAAGGCCGCTGCCTCTTGCCGTTTCATTATTTGTTTTGATAAATAATCTGCTGATCCATCTTCATTATATATAACCTCTGGTCCGACTAAGTGATGACCTACAATGTTTTTCACAGACTCTATCGCCCAATCATCAGTTTCTCCTTTTAAAGTAGCTTCTGCAGGTGGAGCCTCTAGCATTTCTAAATAATGCCAAGCAATCCATGCTGCTTCTTGTCTAGTGATAGCACGATCTGGATAAAATTGTTCTCCCTCTTTTTCGTATAATATACCCAGTTCATATAACTTTTGAATATGAGATGCATACTGATGACCCTTTACATCAGAAAATACAGGGTCTTTTTTTGAAGGTGGTGCAAAGTACGCAATTTGAGACAACCAATATGAAAACTCTCCACGTGTAAGAGGGGCTTCAGGAACAAAATTCCCCTCCTTATTTGCTTTTAATATATCATATTGATGTAAAGGATCTATGAATTTAGCATATGGATGATTCACCTCTATATCTTGAAATCTCTTAGGTTCACTTAATTTCACCGCTGAACTACCAGAGTTCCAATGTATCATTTCTTTTACAGTACCATCTTTGTGAAGTTTAAACGCCATGTAATTACCCTTTTCATCTTCGAATAGTAAAGGATCTATTTGTTTTAATTCCTGTTTACCATACCTTTTATCAGCTACAAATAACTTTCCTTCGCTTATTTTCACATGCGTAATAAGGTTTTTCACCCGTAAATCACGGTACACACCTTCAAATTTCTTTAACTCTTCCTCGTTAGGTTTTAAATACTCTGGCTTCGTTTTATCTGGAAAATAGTGATTCATAAATTCATCAAATAATTTATAAGGAAGTAATGAACTATCTTTATTCGTGACAACAAAAACACCTAATTTATGTTCAGGAATTAACCACATTAAAGAAGAAAACCCTGGTATATTTCCACCTTTCCCAAAAACATATTGACCATTATGGCTTTGCGGTGAAAAGAATTCAAATCCATATGTCATATTGGGATACTTTGGATGCAACGCAAATTTTGTTTGTTGCATATCTTGCACAGTTTCTGTTTTTAGTATTTGTTTATTTTTGAATTTACCACCATTCAATTGAGCAATCATAAAATTGGCTACGTCACTTCCTGTAGAAAACATACTCCCTTGTGGCATGTCCGTCGGTCTTGTTTGATAAAATGGGATGACATCGCCTTTTTTATCGTATCCTGTTGCAAGCTTATCTTTAATAAAATTAGTCATAACAAAACTACTATTTTGCATCTCTAAAGGGTAAAAAATATTTTTCGCCATATATTTATAAAAAGGTGTGTCTGTCAAATTTTGAACAATATATCCTTGCAGCATAGAAGCAAAATTATCATATGTATACGTATCTCCTGGCTTTCTCACTACTGTGGGCATATTTTCTTCTACATAATCTTTAAGTTTTGTATAGTCATTTATTTGATCATGAATATCCCCCAATCTAGGATCCACATCATCAAAACCTGTTGTATGGGTGAGTAAATGTTTCATTGTAACTGGTTCACCCACATTATTTTGGTACTTTAATCCCCCCATATAATTTACTATATCTTTATTTAAATCAATTTTTCCTTGTTCAACTAACTGCATTACAGCACTAGCAGTAAAAACCTTTGATACTGACGCTAATCGAAAAACGGTTTTTTTAGGATCGATGGGAATATTCTGTTCTTTGTTGGAAAAACCGTATCCTTTTTGAAATAGAATTTGATCATCTTTGACAACGACAATAGCTACACCAGGTGCATTTTCTGCTTTCATTTTCTCTGGAATTACTTTATTTGTGAAAGCTTCTACATCTTTAGCATTTAATGCTATAGAAGAAACTGTTTCAGCCTTCGAGTTATTACCACCCAAAAATACTAGAAAGAAACATAGGCTTATAACTAATAAACTTCGAAAATGATGAATAATTCTATGACTTCTTCTTTCCAAATTAATTCCCCCTTTAAAGCCAGATTTGTTGATTATTTTCTCAGTGTGCTAAACATTGATCCGGATAACACAACCATATTCTACCATAATTTATTTCGTTTACATAATTTTATTTATATTCTGTGATTTCATCTTCCTCTAACTTTATAAACAGTTTGGTTCTGGCACAAAAATGTTAGTGAGAAACATAGAGTAGCAAATTCCTCTACATTGCCCTCTTATGAAGCTAAGCCAAACAATTTATGAATACATTCTCTCTGGTTTTGGACGGACTTGTCCGGTAAAACAAGTTGTCCTTTTTTCATCATATGCATGGCTGTATCTGTTCTTCTCCCTTCTGCATGGGAAAAGTCTCCACTAGAGATGGTTAAGTTACCTTCCGCATGAGGTGATTCACCACTCGCTTGTGAACCTCCTCCCTCAGCGTGTGAAAAATCTCCAACGGCTCTCGTAGCCTCCCCCTCGGCGTGAGAAGATTGTCCCCTAGCTTCCGTACTAGTACCTTCCGTATGAGAAGCCGTTCCTATAGCTATTGAACCAGCACCTTCTGCATGGGCAACTTCTCCACTGGCGGTATTTATTCCTTCCGCATGGGCAGCTTCTCCACTAACAATGGTACCGCTTCCTAACATTAACAACCTGTTATCCTTTTGATTATATTGGTGACGCGCCTAATCGTTATATAATTGAATCATCTTTAGTTTCTGTACATTAAAATACTGATTTTATAGACCCTCGTTGGACGAATTCTCTCATATGTAAAATTGCATGAAAACACCAGGTAACATAATGCTATTATTTTGTTATAGATCTGCTCTATATTTTTCATTAATCATGTTGAAACCCTATAGAAAAACAATTGGTGAACTAAATAACTGAAGGAAGGCACTCATTGAGTGTCTTTTCTTTTCATTCAAAATATTATATAATTATATCGGTATACTTCATTATTGCGATTAGCTTGGAAAACTAATCGCTTACCATGGACCTTTAGCTCAGTTGGTTAGAGCAGACGGCTCATAACCGTCCGGTCGTAGGTTCGAATCCTACAAGGTCCACTTTCACAATTCATAAACTAATTATCACAAAAAGATACTCGGAAGATGTCTTTTCTTTTGTTTATGCCTTTCATATATAACTTGTACAAACTTTTTTCTCCCCTAATGCATATTTTATCCTTATATTTACAAATTTTCATAGTAACCTTTTAGTATTTCGAGGAAAATCACTAAATAAGTGCATTCTTTTCTTTTTTCGACAGACACATTGCAACAAATTTAATAGAACCCTTTTGCTATTCTAATTTGGTGACTAATTGAATACTGAATGGAGTGAATTATTTTATGTTTGAAAAGCTTTCTTTGCTTTTTGTTTCCGGTGCATTATTCATGTCTTTAACAGCTTGTACACCAAATTATCAAAAAGCCTCAGCAAAGAATGAAAGTTCAGCTTCCCTGCATACCACCAAAGAATTGCAAAATGAATTCCCCATTGGGATGCCGATTGATGAATATATTGCTAAGAAAAATAAGATGAATATTAAACATCCGACTAGCATTCCTCTTCCGAATGGAAATGTAGGAAGAGTATTACAAACAACTGATGGGTTTGTTGTTATTTGTGGTAATGAAAAAGAAATTTTTAATGTAGTAGTATTTAGAACGCTGGATGAAGTAAAAGAATATGAGACGAGTTTAAGAGAAAAATAATTCCAAACAAAATGCTGGTGTTGCTTTAAAATAAAGTTTGATCAAATTGATACTAATAATCTTGATAAATAATCATAGAAAAGAGCGTGTTTTGAAAAAAGATTAATTAAAACACGCTCTTAATATTTTCAGTTGGTTTACTCTTTTGTAAAAAAGTTTGATCATTTCCTATCTATGTTGCTCCACAATAGCGCCCTATTCTTGAATAGGTATATGATCGCTCACTAAGTGAATAAAGTAGTTGCCCTTATAATAGAGAAGTCAGCGCTATTTTCGTAAGCAAATTAGTGCACGCTTATTTCCTTCCACTCAAAATCACTGCATTTCCTAATACTTTTTTGTTCAATAAGAACTTTGGCAATTTCATTTCTTTAGCAAGCTTGTAGCTATTCAATTCAGATATACCATGTTTCTTTAAGACATTTAAGAGCTCTTTTTCATCCCCAAATATTTTTTCATCCATAAACAAATCTAAGAAGACAAATTCACCACCAGGTTTTAACACTCTTAATGCTTCTTTAATTACTTCAGTTTTATTTTCTCTATCTTTTACTTCATGAAAGGTTAGACAACTTACAATTATATCAAATTCATCATCATTAAAAGGGAGTTCTGCAGCACTTGCTTTCAGAAAATCAACCCTATCAGAGACCCCTTCTATTTCAGCATTCTGTTGACATTGAGCTTTCGAATATTCCCAATTCCCTCCCCAATAATCAATTCCAGTTAAAAAGGACTTAGGAAAAGTCTTTGCCAGTTTAATAATCAGTGAACCACTGCCTGTTCCTATATCTAGTATTTTTCCTTTTCCAACCCAATTCACCTTGGCAACAATTAAATCATGTATTTTTGACTGATAATTCCCTCCAAATGCTGCGAATTGGTAAACTGAATAAGAAAGTATGAGTGATATATACATAAAAGGCAACGCTAAAACCCCTGACAGGACTCGCTGATATAAATTAACAGGTAATAATGTTGCCAAGAGAAAAATGAGTGAAATAACCAAAAAAATAAGTAGTTTGTAAATTCGTATCCAAGTTTGATATTTAGCTTTCGTTTTCAAGATATCAGCCATCCTAAAATAATCTATTTTTTGTTTGTTATAATTATATAGGAAATCAATACCCCTTTGTTAGGTCTTTAAAGATATTCTTATTAAATAATCCTGCCCTATAGTTTAACAAGTTATGTTTGCAGCAGGTGAGGTAAGAAAAATAGTTGCGGAAGAATTAGAAAAAGCGAGGATGGACCCCAGGACAGGGCGAAAACCAATGTCTTCACCAAGATTCGTGGTTCTAATGTTAGAAAAAGGCGAATAGAAATATAGGTGTACCGCCATATATCCATCAACTTAAGAAGTTTATAGCGCCCATCAAAACAAAAAAATGTACATTTTTTTGTTTTGGAGTACTTATATTTTCATAGCTTGATGCGCATGTAGTGATATCTCCCCATTAGTAAAATTCTCTGGAGGTGTATGGATATGGACTGGCATAGTATTACATTGACGGCAGCCGGGGTCATCGGCGGTGGTACCGCGATAGTTCACGGCATACTGATGAAACGGCTGATAATCAAGCCGATTGAGGCAGTTTTTGTGGCGAATGGGCAGATATCTGCACCGATACAAAAACTCGTACGATTGCTTTTGCATTTTACCACGCTCAACTGGTTAATCAGCGGGCTCACCTTGATTGCCGCCGCAATCTGGTTCAAGCAGGATGCAAGGCTCGTGACTGGCCTACTTGCAGGTAGCTCTTTTCTATATGGTGCTATCATCTCTTTTTGGGTAATGCGCCGCCCTCATCCTAGCTGGATTTTATTGTCCGTTGCGCTCCTTTTAATCGTCTTGGGGCTAACGCCGGTGGCCTAAGGCCCTACTTAAACTCATTAGACATGAGCGATTCCATGGAACGAAAATCATCAAGTAGAGGAAGATGAACCTCGATTTATTTTACTAAATAAATCTCAAAAGCAACGTTCAAAATGGTTAAAGGGTATAGATTACACAGCTTTTGTTTGGCCTGCTTTATTTTGATTGATACATATTTACTGGGCAATTGGTGGTACCTTAATAGTAACAAAGAGGATCTGCGCAGTAACGGAACAAGAACGGCAATAACTTAGATTTATGTTGGCTTGTACTACAAATAGTTTGTTTTTAGAAAAGAAATTTTTTATTAAAAGGTTGTTTAAATAGTATGCTTAGTATTTATTGATACATAATAAAAGAGTTCAATAACATAAGTTATATGGGATACAGCCACATCGCCATCAAGCTAAGAAAAAGAATTACCCCCAAGACGGAAAAAATATACTATTCCTTTAATTGAGGTCACTATACATACCAATTTAAAAGGAATAGTATATTTTTCGGTAGGATAAACCGAAGGGGTTCTCCAAATGCTGATGATGTTCCACATAAAGAAAATGCATGAACCAAAAGATAAATTTCTCACCAACAAGTAGATTTTTCTAAAGATTAAATGGAATTTGTCCATACATTATTTTTACATTTATTATACTTGCACCTAAATAGTCTTTATGACCTATTCTTTATAATTTTTGAAGACTTTTTTCAATCATTTTTAATTTTCTGCACCAGAGCCCTCAAGAGAGCAAACCGCTCTCTTTTTTATCATGGCAGAACTTTAACGTCTAACTTAAGTTTTCCATGTTTATTCAAAAGCTTTAAAAAAGAACCGATATCTCCTTATTTTTGTGGAGTGACGGGTTGCATTTTTAATTCTTTTATCCCTTCTTTTAATGTGAACGCATCTGTTCTTACTGTTTTCCAACTGTCTTTAGCTGCTTTCAAGTTGGGTAGTAAGAATTTAAATTTATTTTGATCAGCTTTTTCAGATGCCTTATCAATAAATTGTAGAACTGATCCATATTGACGATCTAAATCACTCCATTGGTCGTACATAAAAGTAAGAGATTTCAGAGCATTATCAATCGCACTATGCATCTGATCAATATTATTAAACGCAACTCCAACTACACGATTTAATGTTAGTTTATAATCTACAGTCTGACGTAATTTTGCTAATTCTGGCTCTAACCAGCCTAACTTACTTCTTGCATCACCTATCATTATACCACCAGAAATCATTACGGGAAAAAACGGAATCTTTACCATTGTCAATCCTTTAGATTCTATGTCTTTCTGATAGTTTACTTGTCCTAAAACTTCATTTAGACGCTTTTCATCGGCCTCCACATCAGCACCTTGGTTTTTTAAAATCGACTGCAAGAGATCTTTATCGCTTCCAAATGCTCTAACATCTTGTCCAATATCGTCTTTTAACTTAGTTAATTCTTGTATTAATTTTTGTGCATACTCTTCGTTTTGTTGAATTTCACCTCGTAAATCTGTAATCCCTTTTTTAAGAATATCTCCGTTCCCTGTATGAATTGCCTCTACTAATGTTCCATAATGATTATCAAATTTTGTATCGTATTCAATAATGCCTGTCAATGTATCTAAAAGCTGTCCTTTTATTTGCGTATCCCATTTAACAGCATGTTCTCTTGCATTCTTTTGATCTTGTACAATTTTAATAGGTAAATCTGCATACCCATTAATAATAATCCCTTCAAAATTCACATCTGGATTATTAATTAACAAACAAGAATAGTCATTCATAGATTTTGCAAATACCCCAGCATCTTGCAAAGCTGTTTTCATCTTCTCTTCATTTGCTGAAAGAGACATATCTCCAGTGTTAGTTTGTTCAATTTCACTTGCAAAAGTTGCTACTGGTGTGACTGCATAAGTGGTTGTCATAGTTAAAAACGTTGATACAGCGAGTATTTTGTAAGGGAGTTTTTTCATCATTTCATATTCCTCCTATATAGGTTTTGATTGTAAGTTCATTTCTCCTTTAAAAGCGATATCTTTTGAAGCTAGTTCTGCATCGTTATGAATATCATTTCAACTTTGTTTAGCAGCCTTTAAATCATCAAGTATTAAAGAAAATTTATAGTGAAAGGCGAAGTCTTGAATCAGACTTCGCCTTTTCGTTATATAGGGATTTACTAATTATTTTATAACCATTTAACAATGTAATCATAGATTCTCTATGTTTTGAGTAACTTTGCAACGGAATCAATATTTCCTTATTTTTGCGGAGTAACAGATTCCACTTTTAATTCTTTTATCCCTTCTTTTAATGTGACAGCATCTGTTCTTAATGTTTTCCAACTGTCTTTAGCAGCATTCAAGTTAGGTTTTAAGAATTTAAATTTATTTTGATCAGCTTTTTGAGATGCATTCTCAATATGTCCCAGTACTCCCGAATATTGAGAATCTAAATCATGCCATTGCGTGGACATATAAGTAAGAGCATTAATAGCATCATCAAGTGCCTTATGCATCTCACTAATATTAATATACGCAACTCCAACTACACGATTTAATGTTATTTTATAATCTACAGTCTGACGTAATTCTGCTAATGTAGGCTCTAACTTAGATAAATTATCTCTTGCTATACCCACTATGATACCACCAATGATCGGTAGGCCCAAAATAGCGCCCTTCATTACATTAAATCCATCAGACTCTAATTTTTTATAATAGTTTACTGAGTCTAAAATTTGTTGTAGACGCTTTTCATCGGCCTCAACATCAGCACCTTGGTTTTTTAAAATCGACTGCAAGAGTTCTTTATCGCTTCCAAATGCTCTAACATCTTGTCCAATAGCGTCTCTTAACTTAGTTAATTCTTGTATTAATTGTTGTGCAGACTTTTGGTTTTGTTGAATCTCACCTCGTAAATCTGTAATCCCTTCTTTTAAAGTCTCTCCATCCCCTATATTAATCGCATCTACAATTGTTTCATAATAATTGTCAAATGTTGTATCGTATTCAATAATGCCTGTCAATGTATCTAAAAGCTGTTTTTTTACTTGCGTATCCCATATAACAGCATGTGCTCTTGCATTCTTTTGATCTTGTACAATTCTGCCAGGTAAATCTACATATCCATTAATAGTAATTCCTTCAAAATTCACATCTGGATTCTTAATTAACATATAAGAATAGGCATTCATAGATTTTGCAAATAACCCAGCCTTTTGCAAGGTTTCTTTCATCTTCACTTCATTTGCTGAAAGAGACGTATCTCCATTGTTCGTTTGTTCAATTTCACTTGCAAAAGTTGCTACTGGTGAGACTACAGAAGTTGTTGTCATAGTTAAAAGCGCCGATGCAACGATTAATTTGTAAGGGATTTTATTTAGCATTTCGTATTCCTCCTAATATAGGTTTTGATTATAAGTTCTATTCTTGTTTAAAAGCGATGTCTTTCGAAATGAATTCTGCATCTTTATGAATATCACTCCAACTTTGTTTAGCAGCTTTTAAATCATCAAGTATTAAAGAGAATTTATGTTCTTGCATAGAGTCGATATTATCATGTAAATCTGTATAGTTGGCCCCCATTTTATTCCATTGTTGTTGGAT